>JAXEEE010000072.1:0-19781 GCA_034104265.1 Eubacteriales bacterium
CTCCGGGGGCAATTCCCAGATGAACAACCAGCTGATTGCCGACGCGCAGACCCTGATTGCCCAGGCCCAGGGCATGCTGGGCGCCATGGATTCCTCCGGCGTGCAGTACCAGAGCATTCAAAGCGCCATCAGCAGCCTGCAGAGTGTGATTTCTTCCTCCTCGCCCAGCCAGGGCGACATCGTATCGGCCATGGGCCGCCTGACCCAGGCCATGGCGGGGCTGTACTGATGGACGCGGTCTACCATGCCCTGCTGGAGGTGCGCGCCCCCCTCCAGCAGGGAGAATACGATCTGCACCGCCTGGTGATGGACGAGCTTTCCCGGCAGGGCGTACCCTTTGAGCATGAGGTATCCCTGGCCCCCCGCTGCCGCATCGACCTGATGTGCGGCAGGGTTGGGGTTGAAATCAAGCGGGGCCGGGTGGAGCGGGCGAAGGTATTGCGCCAGCTGACCCGCTATGCCGCATGCCCGCAGGTGGCGGGGCTGATTCTGGTGACGGAAAAAAGCCTTGGCCTGCCCCGGGAGATCGGCGGTAAGCCCGTCCGAGTTATCTGTTTGAACCGTTTGTGGGGGATTGCGCTATGATGGAGGACTGGCAGGAGCCCGAAGGCGGGGAGGAGGAGCTTCTCCCGCCCTACCTGCGCTATGCCGACGCGCCCGCCGGACGCACCTACGGCACCCTGAGCTACAACCGGCGCAGCCGCTGCTGGGTGGTGAAGGGCGACCCGTCCGTGACGGAAATGTGCAAGCGGCTGTTCCCGGGCTCGGCGGGGAGCAAGCGGGGCGAGGCCCGCTTCACGGCCCACCGGCGGATGGTGGGGGAGCTGTGCTGGCTGATGCTGCGCTTCCCCCTGGACATCCGCCCTGCGGACAGGGAAATGTGGGAGCAGGCCGTCAATGACGCCCGCTGCGCCGCTGTGCGCCGGGAGAAGGCCGCCCTGATGCCCGGGAAGATGGAGCCGCCGGAGGGCAGCTTCACCGGGAAGCTGATGAACTTCCAGCAGGAGGGCCTGGCCTTCCTGATGCAGCACGACCGGTGCCTGCTGGCGGACGAGATGGGCCTGGGCAAGACGGTGCAGGCCCTGGCCTGGCTGGCGGCAACGAAGTCCTTCCCGGTGATGGTGATTCCCCCGGCCCACCTGTGCCGCAACTGGCAGGAGGAGGCCGGGCGGTTCCTGCGGGTGAACGGTCAACCGCCGCGCATTCATGTGATCCGGGGCCTGAAGCCCTATGACCTGCCCGAGGCGGACATTTACATCATGCACTACCTTCTCCTGCGGGGCTGGAAGGAAACGCTGCCCGCCCTGCCCCTGCGGGCGGTGATCTTCGACGAAATTCAGGAGCTGCGCCACACCGGCACGGAGAAATACTCCGCCGCCAGCCTCCTGTCGGAAAGCTGCGAGCAGGTCATCGGCCTTTCCGGCACGCCCATCTACAACAAGGGCGGGGAAATCTGGAATGTGATCAACATTCTGGACTACCACTTCCTGGGGGACTGGGAGAGCTTCTCCCGGGAATGGTGCTACGGCTACGGCAGCGCGGTGGTCATCAAGCCGGACGTGCTGGGGGACTACCTGCGCCGGGAGGGGCTGATGCTTCGCCGCACCAAGCAGCAGGTATTGAACGAGCTGCCCCCCAAGCGCCGCCTGGTGCAGGAGCTGGACTGGAACGACAAGGTGTATGCCCAGCTGATGGAGCCGATTCTTCCCCAGCTTCTGCGCTGGAAAACCGACGGCACCCTGACCGCCTCCGCCCGGGCCATGCTGGAGGAGCAGATCAGCCAGCGGGCCCGTCAGGCCACTGGCGTGGCGAAGGCCCCCTACGTGTGCCAGTTTGTGCGGGCGCTGCTGGAGGGCGGGGAAAAGGTGCTGCTCTTCGCCCACCACCATGAAGTGATGGATCTGTACAAAAAGGAGCTGCGGCAGTTTGAGCCGGGGTTCATCACGGGCCGGGAAACCTCCGCCATGAAGGATCGGGCGGTGGAGCGGTTCATGACCGGCAAGACGGATGTGCTGTGCATCAGCCTGCGGGCGGCCAGCGGCCTGAATCTGCAGCGGGCCACCTGCGTGGTCTTCGGCGAACTGGACTGGAGCCCGGCGGTGCACTCCCAGGCGGAGGATCGGGCCCACCGCATCGGCCAGGAGGACTCCCTGCTGTGCTACTATCTGGTGGCGCCCCAGGGCAGCGACGCGGCCATGCAGGAGGCCCTGGGCCTGAAGGTCAGCCAGTTCGTGGGGCTGATGGGGGACAAGCCTGTTTCTGCCGACGAGGCCGAGGCCTCCGCCGCGGAGGCCCGCCGCCATGTGGAGAAGCTGGTTCGGCAGATGGCCGACAGCCTGTCCGACGCCGGGTGAATACAGGGACAAGGAGCGAACGCACATGATGCGGGGCATGCCGCCAAGGATGCTCTGGCACGGCTGGGAGAAGCCCTCGGGCAGGGCGGCGGTGGGGGCGGAAGCCCGGGCGCTGGGGCTGATTTTCCTCTGCGCGCTGAACTGGGCGGCGAAGCCGGTATGCTATGTGGCGCTGCCACTGATGCTGGCGGCGGGCGCGGCGCTGATCCGGCTGAGCGTACCTATGCAGCGCTGGGCGGGATACCTGCCCCGGGCGGTTCCCCTGGGCGCGGCGCTCGTGGCGCTGTGGCTGTACATGGATATCCGCCATGGCCGGAAGGGCTTTCGCGCCTGGGTGCACCGGGTGCTGATGGCGGCGGCGGTGATGTTCTTCGCGCTGGCATGGACGCTGCGTGCGGGCATCCTGACGGGACAAATGACGCTGTAAAGGAGACTGCCCATGAAGCTTGACGCGCCCCGGCTGGATGAGCCGCTGACGGCCCTATCTGCCCTGCCGGATGAGGATGAACTGGAGGGCCTTCTGCTGGAGGGCATCGACCTGTCCGGGGAGGATCTCCACGGGCGGGAATGGCGCGGGTGCATCCTGCGCAAGTGCTGTCTGGCCGGGTGCGACCTGCGCCGGGCGGGGTTTGTGGATGTGGTATTCGACCACTGCGACCTGTCCTCGGTGCGGCTGGAGGGTGCGACGCTGGTGCGCTGCCGGCTGGCAACCTGCCGCCTGACCGGGGCGGATCTGATCCGGGCGCTTATGCGCCAGGTGGAAATGACCGGCTGCAAGGCAGACTTTCTCAACCTGGCGGAGGCCAAGACCGACCATGTGCGCTTGGCGGAATGCGCCATGCAGGAGGCGGCCCTGGAGTCCGTGACGCTCAAGCAGGTGGAATTTGCGGACTGCGACCTGACCCGGGCCACCATCCACATGACCGCCATGAAGGGTGTTGACCTGCGCACCTGCCGCCTGGACGGGCTGAACATCGGCATCCAGGACATGCGGGGCATGGTGGTCACGCCCCTGCAGGCATCGGAGCTGGCCCGGCTCCTGGGCCTGGTCATTCGCGAATGAAAGGAAGAAGCAACATGCTGCACATCGGCTGCCACCTCTCCGCCTCCAAGGGTTATCTGCACATGGGCAGGGAGGCTGTGTCCATCGGGGCGAACACCTTCCAGTTCTTCACCCGCAATCCCCGGGGCGGCTCCGCCAAGGCACTGGATGAACAGGACGTTGCCGCCTACCTGGCCTTCGCCGGGGAGAACGGCATCGGCACCATCCTCGCCCACGCGCCCTATACCCTCAACGGCTGCTCGGCGGATCCGGCGATTCGCGATTTCGCTGCCCGCACCATGCTGGACGACCTTCAGCGCATGGAGCATCTGCCGGGGAACCTGTACAACTTCCATCCCGGCAGCCATGTGAAGCAGGGGATTGACGCAGGCGTGGAGCAGATTGCCGATATGCTTAACAGCATTCTCTGGGCGGACATGCACACCACCGTGCTGCTGGAAACCATGGCGGGCAAGGGCAGCGAGGTGGGCGGCACCTTTGAGGAGCTGCGGGCGATCATCGACCGGGTGGAGCTGTCCAACCACCTGGGCGTATGCCTGGACACCTGCCACGTCAGCGACGCGGGCTATGACATCGTGCACGACCTGGACGGCGTGCTGGAAGCCTTCGACAGGACCGTGGGGCTTGGGCGGCTGAAGGCCGTCCACATCAACGACAGCAAGAACCCCATTGGCGCCCGCAAGGACAGGCACGAGAAGATCGGCCAGGGCACTATCGGCCTGGAGGCCATTCTGCGGGTGATGACCCACCCGGCCCTGCGGGATCTGCCCTTCCTGCTGGAAACGCCCAACGAGCTGGAGGGCTACGCGGCGGAGATCGCCATGCTCAGGGAGGGCTGGGCATGATGCGGGTATCAGCCGGGATCATCCGCCGGGAGGACGGGCGCATCCTGATCTGCCGGCGGGGCGAGGGGCGGCACAACGCCCATCTGTGGGAGTTCCCCGGGGGCAAGCAGGAGTCAGGCGAGGACGCGGCGGCGTGCCTCATCCGGGAATTGTCGGAGGAGCTGTCCCTGCCGGTAACGGAGGTGCGAACGCTGTGCCAGCGGGAGGCGGAGGGCATCCTGTTTACCTTCCTGACAGCACGAACGGCCCATACCCCTGTGCTGACCGAGCATGAGGCCTGCGCCTTTGTGCAGCCACGGGAGATGCTGCGCTACGCCTTTTGCCCGGCGGACACGGCGGTGGCACGGCAGCTGGCCCTGTCGGAGCCGCCGGTGACGGAATTGTTCTGGGACTTTGACGGCACGGTCATGGACACCTATCCCGCCATGGCCGCAGCGATGGTCCGGGCGGCGGCATCCATGGGAATAGCCTTATCCCCGGAGCGGAGCATGACGCTGATGAAGCAGAGCCTGCCCGATTGCGCCGCGACCCTTTCCCGGGAGAACGGCCTGGACGCGGAGGAGCTGCTCCGCCGCTACCATGCGGAGGCCGTGCTGTATCCGGGGGATGTATCGCCCATGCCGGGAATTCCGCAGGCCCTGGCGGCCCTGACCCGGTCGGGGTGCAGGCACTACCTGGCCACCCACCGCCCGGCGGAGGACGCCATGGCGCTGCTCGCGGGCTGCGGTCTGGACGGCTGGTTCACGGCGGCGGTGTGCCCGCAGCAGGGCTTCCCCCGCAAGCCTGCGCCGGACATGCTCCTGCACCTGATGGAACGCTTCCATCTGCCGCCGGAGAAGTGCGTGATGATCGGCGACCGCCCCCTGGACGTGCAGGCGGGGCGGAGCGCGGGCATGCTTGCCTGTCTGGTGGACGGCGAAGGCCGCTTCCAGCAGGAGCCCTGCGATCTGCGGGCCGCATCGGCGGACAGGCTGCCGGAGCTGCTCTTTCCCGGGTGCTGGTAATTTACGGTGAAATCTGCTATGATAAAAGGGATTCCCTGCGCGGAGGCCCTGCGGACGAATAACATGCTGGAGGACGACCCATGCGAAAGTACCTGATGCTGATTCCTGTGCTGATGCTCCTGCTCCTTACCGCCGCCCTGGCGGAAGGCGCGCAGCTGACGCTGCAAACACCCTCGGAGACCGTGCGCCCCGGCAAGGCGGTGACGCTGACCTTCGATGCGCCTGAGGCGGGCAGCGCGGCGCTCACGGTGACGGACGAGGCCGGGCAGACCGTATCGGTGGTGGTGGAGGCCTACGCTGCCGTGCAGGGCCGCAACACCCTGTGGTGGAACGGCACCTATCAGGGCGTGCCCGCGCCGGAGGGAACGTATCAGCTGGTGCTGGCTCTGAACGGGGAGACGGCTTCCGCGCCCATCACCATTGGCAGCTATGCTCCCTACCTGACGGGCATTGCGCCCTCAGGCAGCACGGTCACGCCGGAGCAGCCCATCACCGTGGATTTCTACGCCAGCGTGGACGGCTCGCTGACCATCGGCGCGTGGGTGGGCGGCGCGTGGCGCAGCCTGGAGACGGTTGCTGTGCAGGAGGGCCTGGGTAGCATTGACTTTGACGGCGCGGGCCTGGGGGACGGCGAGGTCGCCCTGACCCTCACCCTGTCCGACGCAGCGGGCTATCCCTCCAATGAGGAGCATATCAATGTGACCCTGACGGGCTTTACCCCCAAGGAAACGGCTGCCCCCGAGCCCACGGAGGCGCCCACGCCGGAGCCCACCGCGGAGCCGGAGGAAACGGCAGTCCCCGAGGAGGAAACGCTGGTGTCCCTGGAGGAGGTGCCGGATCAGCGGGCCTTCACCCCGGCCTACGGCAGCCCCTATCAGACCGATACCGGCATGAATTTCTGGACCCTGCCCATGGACATTACCGACGAGGCCGCCGTGTGGGAGATGCTCATGCAGCCCATGACGGTCATCAGCGGCAACGAGAAGACCCAGCTCAGCCTGCGGGCCGAGCCGGATGAGAACAGCGACAAGGTGGGCGTGGTGACCCGGGGTACCCAGGGCGTGCATGTGCTGGAGAACCTGGACAACGGCTGGTCGCTGATCGAGTGCTATTCCTCCTCCTTCCACGACAGTGCGGTCAAGGCCTGGAACATGCTGGTGCAGGGCTACGTCAAAACCTCCGAGCTGACCCAGATCAGCCCCCAGACAAGCTACGCCATGGTCATCGACAAGCTGACGCAGAAGCTGTACCTGTTCAAGGACGGCCGCCTGTACTCCACCCTGGACGTATCCACGGGTTTGGCCAACGAGCGTCAGCCCTACAATGAAACCCGCTCCGGCGAGTTCCTGCTGACCAGCGCCGTGGGCGGCTTCAAGAGCGACAACATGTACTGCCCCCGGGCCATCCGCTTCAACGACGGCGACCTGCTGCATGAGGTTCCCTATGTGGAGCGGGCCGACGGCAGCAAAATCTACAGCGCCACCGAGCCCTATCTGGGTCAGAAGGCCAGCCACGGCTGCGTCCGCGTGCAGCGCAACCGTACCCCCGAGGGCGTGAACATGCAGTGGCTCTGGGACAACCGCAAGAAGTACACCAAGCTGGTTATCTGGGAGGACTGGCAGGGGCGGCAGATCACCGTGCCGGAGGATGATTTCCTCCTGTACTACAATCCCAGCGGCGGCACCTACTACCATAGCCAGGAGACCTGCTATTCCGCCAAGAGCGGCATGACGTTCACGCCCTTCACCTACGGGGAGCTGGAAACCGGGGACTTTGCCAAGCTCAAGCGCTGCCCCTACTGCGCGCCGGTGCTCAGGGAGGCGCAGATCCTGGAGATCAACGCCATGTACGCCCCCGGCGGGGATCATGATCCCGTGCTGACGGCGGCCAGGGAGAAGTACCTGAACGGCGAATATGATTAACGTGCGGCCACGGGCTGCGGGGGAGGTTGGAAGCCTGCTATGAACATTGTGGACTATGTGGTGCTGGGAATACTGGCGCTGAGCGTGCTGTTCGGGTTCTACCGGGGCTTTGTCAGCTCCGTGCTGAACACGGGCGGGTGCCTTGTGTCCTTCGGGCTGTCCTTTGTACTGTATCCGAAGCTGGCTGCCGTCATCCAGGGGGATACGGAGCTGGTGCGCACCCTGGTGCATTACACCGACGCCTCCAGCCGCATCGGCGACCTGGAGACCGCCATCACCAACGTGGCGACCATGACCCGGGAGGGCATTGCCGAGCTGGTGGGCAAGGTATCCCTGCCCGCGCCCCTGGACGCCATCCTGGAGTCGAACCTGCTCAACCAGGCCTACGCGGCCACGGGTGTGACCACCGTGTCGGACTACGTGAGCCAGACGATCATCAACGCCTGCATCAACGTGCTGTGCTTCGTGGTGTGCTTTGTGGTGCTGTTTGTGCTGATTTCCATCATCGTCAACGCGCTCAAGGCCATCTTCCGCTTCCCGGTGCTCAAGCAGCTGGACTGGCTGGTGGGCGGGGTGTTCGGGTTCCTGCGGGGCGTGCTGATCTGCTACGCGGCCTTCACTGTGGTGCCTCTGGTGCTGACGGTGGTACCGGTGGATTTCATCTCCGGGCTGCTGGACACCAGCATGCTGGCGCCGCTGTTCAACAACGGCAACCTGGTGATGGCCATCATGAACGGCAAATTGTAACAAAAACGGAAGAACTTCATGCGTACGGGAAGCAAAGGCGCTTTCCGTGCGTTTTTTCAGCAGGGAACATGGAACAACGCCGCGGGCTTGCCCGCCTGGCGGGAGGTTGAATATTCATGACAATCAGACGTTGGATCGCGCTGGCGCTGGCAGGCTGCATGCTGAGCGTATCCGCCCTGGCGGAGGTGCAGTCGCCCACAGATCTGCCCGTGGCGCTTATGGACGCTGCGGAGGACACGCCTGTGCCCACGGACGCGCCCACAGAGGAGCCCACCGCGGAGCCTACGGACGCGCCCACAGAGGAACCCACCGCGGAGCCCACGGACGCACCCACGGAGGAGCCCACCACGGAGCCCACGGATGTACCCACCGAGGCCCCCACGGACACTCCTGCGGATGACCCCACGGAGGAGCCCTGGGACGAGTCCCTGTGCGACCACGCCAATGAATTCTGCGTCCAGGCCCCCGCCTGCGACGACCCGTCCTGCGCGCATATCGGGCAGGATGTGCATGGGCTGGATATCCCCCTGTGCGCCAAGGGGCAGTGGCTGCTGGACCGGCAGGACGCGCTGGGGTACAGCACCTGGACGGCGCGGTCGGTGCGCAGCAGAGTCATCGACCTGGATCAGGCGGACGCGGCCATCTGGCGCAGCGGCACCTATCAGGTCAGGGGCGGCGGCAAGCGCGAGGCTTCCCTGACCATCGCGGCCAACCGCCTGGTGAACCTGACCATGACCGATGTCACCTTGGTCAGCCTGAATGTTCAGGAGGGCAGCCAGGTCAGCCTGACCCTGGAGGGCGTCAGCGGCATCGACAGGCTGACCCTGGGGAAGAAGGCTGAGCTGATCTTCCGCCGGGGCGGCGCGGTGCACATCGGCACGGTGGCTGTGGACGACAGCGCGCCGGGCAAAATCGAGGTCAGCGGCGGCAGCGTCCGCATGCAGGCCGCCGAGAAAAACGGACGGATCATGACGGCCTTCCCGGCGTCCGGCGCGAAGGCTGTGACCGTGGCGGGGGAAAGCTACCCCGCCGATACCCCCAATGGGGACGACAGCATGTACCTGTGGCTGCCCGCTCCGGCGGAGGGCATGCGCTGGGCCGCCGCCATGGAGGGAACAACCCTGCAGGTGATCCAGGAGGCTGACGTGGCCCAGCCGGATGCCATCATCCAGGGCCGGCGCAACGATCTGCAGGCCGACGCCACCTATACCCTGCAGGGTGATGTGGCGGAGGGCACTGTGCTGGCCATTGACCAGAGCGGCGTGACGCTGATTCTGGAGGACGTGACCTGCGATGCGCCCCTGATCGAGGCCTCCTGCGCCTTCACGCTGTACGTACGGGGCGCGGTGGAGCTGACCGGCCTGCCCGGCAGCGCGCGGATCATCAATGAGGGCCGTCTGACGCTCCACGGCGATACGGCGCAGCTGCAGGTGTCCGGCGGCGTGACGGTGCTGGACAGCATGCCCGAAGGCTGGACGGCCTGTGCAGTGAATGTGCCGCTGGACAGCCAGACCGTCACCCTGGACGGGAAGGCCATGCCTCTGGTGATGGCGGAGGGCAGGCTGCTGCTGCCCGCGCCGGCGGCTGGCAGTACGTATGACATCACGGCGGACGAAATGTCCGTGATCGTGGTGACCCTGGCGGAGCAGGAGAAGCGCTTCGTCCTTACCCGGGAGAACCCTAACGCCGACGCAGGCAGTGCGCCTTCCTTCACCGTGGAGGGCGGCGGCAGCTATGTGGATGGACAGATCATGTCGGCGGGTGCGGCGGCGGAAGCGAAGCTCATGAACGTGCAGCTGCAGGGGGATGGCAGCGTCCTGACCCTGACGGACGGGCATCTGGCCGTGACCCTCACGGGGGACAACGCCCTGTGCTCCGGCGGCGGACAGGCGGTGCAGCTGACGGGCTCCTCCGCCCTGATCCTGACCGTAGCCTCCGGAAGGCTGCTGCTCAGCGGGCAGCAGGATCTGACCGGCATTACCCTGCGGGGCAACATCAAGGTGGAGCCCGAACCCGACCAGCCCCACCTGACGCTGATGATCCGCGACCAGCGCGGCAATCCCGTCCCCAACACGGACATGACCCTGATGGCCGGGGGCGAAACCTGGCAGGTGAAGACCCACTATGACGGCTCCGTGCACCTGTGGGGCGTGGAGCTGCCGGAGGGCGCGGCGGTGGCGGCGACCCAGGGGGATACGGTGTACACCGCCGTGGTGGTGGATCACCGGGCGGAGGCCAACCCGGGGCTGAGCATCACGGAGGTGCGGGCGGAGGATCTGCCTGACGGCTCCATCCGCGTGACATGGCAGTGCCAGGGTGCGGGGAGCGCGGGGGTGCAGGCGCTCCCAGGACAGACCTACATGCCCGATACCTGGGTGGCGCAGGCGGAGCGGTTTTCCGCCCAGGGCGGCGAGGCCGTGATCACCGGCGTTGCGCCCGGCGCGGACGTGACCCTGCGGGTCTACGCCACCACCGCCCAGGGCGTTGCGCTGACGGAGCAGTCCGCCGACGGCTTCCAGTTCAGCGAGGCGATCATCCACCACCATCGCGGGCCGTGGACGCCGGTGGTTTCCTCCGCCGATGTGCGGTACACCGGCCGGGCGTACAGGACGCCCCTGACCCTCCCCGAGGGCGCGGAGGTCGCCTACACCGGGCAAAACCTGAACAAGGATGGCGTGCCCGTGCAGGTGGGCAGCTATGTGATGCACGTGACCATTTACGCGGACAACAATACCTATCTGCCCGGGGAGGTGGACGTGCCCTTCACCATCACGAAGGTGCCGCTGGTCATTTTCCCCGACCCCAATCAGGAGAAGTACCAGGGCGAGATGGATCCCGTGTTCACCTATGAGGTGAAGGGCCTGCTGGAGGGCGACGAGCTGTCCGGCGAGCTGCTGCGGGAGCCGGGCGAGGAGCCGGGCAACTACGCCTTCACCCTGGAGGGCTTTGACCCGGCGGATTACTACGCCCTGTATCTGAAGGCTGATGCACCGGTGTTCACCATCCTGCCCGCCATGAGCGACGGCATGTATGTGGGCTATACCTTCGGCAAGCTGACCCCCGTGCGGCAGGAGATCGTCCGCCGGGACGGCAGGACGGTGGCCGTCACCCTGGCCACCAGGGACAGCCTGGTCATCAACAACAGCGTCATGGGCAGCGTGGTGTGCGACAAGGACACCGCGCAGCCCCGGCTGTTCCTGCCCTCCCTGAGCTACAACGCGGAGGCGGACGAGGTGCTCCTGCGCATCCGCTGCGAGGCGGAGCAGAACAAGGACGGCGGCTATGTCACCGACAAGGATGGCAGGCTGCAATGGGGCGGACGCACCCTGCGCCTGAGCTGGCTGGGCGCGCGGCGTATGCATCAGCTGGGGGTGAACGCCGTCAGCTTCATGAACAACGGCGCAGCCCTGACCCTCCATCTGGACGACCTGCTCAGCGAGGATATGCAGGATACGGTCAATGCCTGCGGCGGCAGCCTGAAAACGGTGTGGTTCCGCCTGGAGGTGCTGCCGGAGACAGAGCTGCCGGACGACCTGCAGGCCCTGCAGCCCGTGACGGCGGGCTGGCGCATGGCGGTGACCATGGTGGTGGACAACCAGGACATCGACGTGACGGATCTGCTGCCCAGCCTGACGGCCTCCGTGGATCTGGAGATGCTGGCGGCGCTGCTCACGGACATGGATCGCTACGATGAGGAAGCCTTCCCGGCCCAGTTCGGCCTGGCAGCCTGGCAGGGCGGCGCAGCTGCGACGCTGGATGCAGCCTTCGTGCAGCCCTACACCGACAGCGAGGAAGACGCCGCCTGGCCCCGGCTGATGGATACCGCCCGCTACCTGACTGTACCGCTTACAGGCGAAAGTACCCTGTGCGTGACCATGCAGACAACAACCGATTCGCGCAACCCCAAGTAAACGCGCCAGCGGAAACGGGTCAAGGGGTGAAACCCCTTGCGCGGGTGCAGGGGCGGCGCAAGCCCCTGCGCAGGTCCGGGCGGCAGCCCGGGTGCAACAGAAAAGAAAAGGATAAAAGGAGCAGAAAACGCGAGTTTCCGGGCGGGATGCTCCGCATCCCGCGATGGAAACGGCAGATTCACTCAACGCCAAGAGAACATGCCAGCGGAAACGGCCTGTTCCTTGCATCCACGGCCCCACACAAAACCCGCCCGCACCGGCCAAAACGCCAATGCGGGCGGGTTCTTTGTATGCAGTTACCTGCGGATGGTGATGACCTCCCGGGCGCGGCTGGGGGCCTTGCGGCCCAGACCGTCCACGTCCGTCATGTAGCGGGTGATGACCACCGTGTCATCGCCCTGCGCGTCAATGTCGCACAGACCGTAGCGCAAAAGGCTGGAACGCTGACGGCGGGTCAGCTTGTCCGCCACGTAGGCCTGCAGCTCCTTGTCCTCCTTGCCCCAGGGGAAGGGGCGGCGGCAGAAGGGATCCGGACAGCCGGTCAGGCCCGCCTCATCCCCGTAATAGATGGTGGGGCAGCCCGGCAGCGCGCAGAGAATGTCAATGCACACCTTGTAGCGCTTCACCGCCAGCGCGTATTCCTCCGGGGTCAGCCGCAGCGCCTGCTGCTGGGCCTTGGGCAGACCCACACCGTCCCGGCCGCACAGCACGTTCAGCACACGGGCCCGGTCATGGCTGCCCAGCAGGTTCATCAGCGCGTAACGGAACTGGGGCGGATAAACCTCCGCCTGATGCCGCACCAGCCGCACCAGCGCGCTGGCAGGCTTCTTCCCGGTGACAAAGTCCAGAATGGCCTCCCGCAGGGGATAGTTCATTACGGAGTCGAGGGTGTCGCCGGCGCAGTAGCACCGCACCTGACCGTAGGCCACCTTGTTGGACGCGTCCTCCCAGACCTCGCCCAGCACCACCGCGTCCCGGCGGGCCTTCTTCGCCGCCGTGCGCAGCTTGCGCAGGAAGTCCATGGAAAGCTCGTCCGCCACGTCCAGCCGCCAGCCGCTGCTGCCCGCGTGAATCCACCGGGGCACAATGCCGGTCTTGTCCTGGAACATGAACTTCTGATAGTCCGGGTTGTCCTTGCGGCACTCCGGCAGGGAGGGAATGCCCCACCAGCAGGCGTACTCGTCGGGGAACTTCTTGAAGGTGTACCAGTCGTAGTAGGGGGATTCCTTGCCCTGGTATGCGCCCACGGTGTCGTAGTGGCCGAAGTGGTTGAAGTAGCGGCTGTCCTCGCCGGTGTGGGAGAACACGCCGTCCAGCATGATGTGCATGTCCAGCTTCTTCGCGGCCTCGCACAACTGGGTGAACTCCTCCTCCGTGCCCAGGAGGGGATCAATCTGCGTGTAATCGCCGGTGTCGTAGCGGTGGTTGCTGCGGGCGCGGAAGATGGGATTCATGTAGATCACGTCCACGCCCAGGCTCTTGAGGTAGGGCAGCTTCTCCTGAATGCCCGTCAGCGTGCCGCCGAAAAAGTCCAGGGCCATATGGTCGCCGCTGCGGGGATCGCTGTCGGTGAGCAGATCCTCATCCCAGCTCTGGTGAATGTGCCGGTCGGTGCGGTCGTCCACCGAGGCGGTTTTCGCCCGCCAGAAGCGGTCGGGGAAAATCTGGTAGATGTTCGCGCTGTGCATGAAGGCGGGCGTGTGATAGGACGGCTTGTACAGGGTGATCTGGTAGGAATGCACCTCGCCCTCCCGGTGCACCTGGCCTACGCCGCCCATCTTATCCGGGGCGTTGACGTAGCGCAGGGTGTGGCCGTCCTTGCGGTAGACCAGGAAGTCGTACCAGAACAGCCCGGGTTCCTCCGGCAGGGTGACGGCGGCCTCATAGGTCCTGTTGCCGTCGAAGGTCATGGAATAGGACAGCTCCTCCTTCATCCATGTGCGCAGGATGACGGCGGAGGCCTCGTCGCTTTGGAAGCGGATCACCACCGTGGAGCCTGCGGGCACAGGGCCTGCGGGCTGGCGGAAAAAGGGATTGTGGGAGTCGTGCAGCAGCATAAGCAATCATCCTTCATGCATCAAGTGGGCGCGAATAAAACCGGACGCTCCTGCCGTCCAGGAGGGCGGAACGTCCGGTGAATAAGGGGGCAGGCCTTTTCCCCGGCAGGGCGCCGGGAGATACCCGGGCTTAGCCCTTGCGCTTGAGGGGATCCAGGTGCCAGATCTTGTCGTTGTACTCGCGGATGGTGCGGTCGGAGGAGAACACGCCGGACATGGCGGTGTTGATGACAGCCATGCGGTTCCACTTGTCGCGGTCGGCATAGTCCGCGTTCAGACGGCGCTGGGCCATGGAGTAGGAGCCGAAGTCCTTCAGCACGAAGTAGGGATCCGCCATGGAGCCCCAGTCGCCCAGCAGCAGGCTGTGGTACAGATCCTGCAGCGCGCCGGGAGCCTCAGGCAGGAGCGTGCCGTCGATCAGCTGGCTCAGGGCCAGACGGATCTCGTCGTTGGTCTCGTAGATGGACATGGGGTTGTAGGTGCGCTCACGGTACATATCCAGCACGGTGTCGCTGCGCATGCCGAAGATGTAGATGTTGTCCATGCCCACCTGCTGGCTGATTTCCACGTTCGCGCCGTCCATGGTGCCGATGGTGACGGCGCCGTTCATCATGTACTTCATGTTGCCGGTGCCGCTGGCCTCCTTGGAGGCGGTGGACAGCTGCTCGGACACCTCGGCGGCGGGGATGAGCACCTCGGCGCTGGAGACGTCGTAGTTCTCCAGGAAGACCACCTTCAGGTACTTGCGGGCGCGGGGATGCTTGTCAATCAGCCGGGCCAGGGCGTTGATGTAGCGGATGATCAGCTTGGCGCGGTTGTAGCCGGGAGCCGCCTTGGAGCCGAAGATGAAGCAGCGGGGCTCCATCTCGAAGGAGGGATCGTTCACCAGGCGGTTGTAGAGCACCTGCACATGCAGGGCATTGAGCATCTGGCGCTTGTACTCGTGCAGGCGCTTGGACTGGGCGTCAAAGATGAAGCTGGGGTCGATTTCCGCGCCCTGGCGATCCTTGACAAACTTGGCGAAGCGCTCCTTGTTGTGACGCTTGATCTTGGCGAACTCCTCGCGGAAGGCCGCGTCATCGGCGAAGGGCCTGAGGTTCTCCATCAGGCGGGTATCCTTGATCCACTCGGTGCCGATGGAGTCGCAGATGAGCTTCGTCAGCTCGGGGTTGCAGCTCATCAGCCAGCGGCGATGGGTGATGCCGTTGGTGATGGCGGAGAACTTCTCGGGCATGACCAGGTAGAAGTCATGGAAGGTTTCCTGCTTGAGGATATCGCCGTGGAGCTGGCTGACGCCGTTGGTGGAGAAGGTCATGGCCACGCACAGGTTGGCCATGTGGATCTGGCCGTAGGCGATGATGGCCATCTTGCCCACGCGCTCGGGCTGGTCGGGGAAGAAGTTCCACAGCCGCGCGCACAGGCGGCGGTTCATTTCCACCAGGATCTGATAGATCCGGGGCAGCAGGGTCTTGACCATTTCCTCCGGCCACTTTTCGAGGGCTTCGGCCATGATGGTGTGGTTGGTGTAGGCGATGGTCTTGCCGACGATGGCGGCGGCTTCGTCCCAGCCCAGACCCTCCTCATCCATCAGCAGGCGCATCAGCTCGGGGATGGCCAGGCCGGGATGGGTATCGTTGATGTGGATGACCACCTGATCGGGCAGCTTCTGCCAGTCGGGGCCGTTCTGCTTCTTGAAGTCCCGCAGGATGTACTGCAGGGTGGCGGAGGTGAAGAAGTACTGCTGCTTGAGGCGCAGCAGCTTGCCCTCGTAGTGCTTGTCCTCGGGGTAGAGGATGTTGGAGATGGACTCCACCAGCTCCTTCTCCGCGGTGGCCTGCACATAGTGGCCCTCGCCGAACTCGTTGAGGTTCAGCCGCTTGGGGGAGCGGGCGCTCCACAGGCGCAGGCTGTTGACGGTGGCGGTGTCGTAGCCGACGATGGGCATGTCGTAGGGGATGGCCTCCACGGTGTGGTAATCCTTGTGCACGAAGGTCATGCGGCCGTCCCGCTCCTCCATGTCCACATGGCCGTTGAAGTGCACCTCGCAGGCGTCCTCCATCACGGGCATTTCCCACACGTTGCCGTTGCCCAGCCAGTAGTCGGGCAGCTCCACCTGCTGGCCGTCGATGATCTTCTGGCGGAACAGGCCGTATTCATAGCGGATGGTGCAGCCCATGGTGGGCAGGTCCAGGGAAGCCAGGGAGTCCATGAAGCAGGCCGCCAGACGGCCCAGGCCGCCGTTGCCCAGGGCGGGTTCGGGCTCTTCCTTCAGCACGGCGTCCAGGTCGATGTTCAGCTCGGCCAGGGCCTGCTTGTAGGCGTCGGTGGAAACCAGGTTCAGGATATTGCAGTACAGGCTGCGGCCCATCAGGAATTCCACGGACAGGTAGTACAGGCGCTTGTTCTTGTTGGTCTTGCGCTCCTCGCGGGAGATCATCCACTTCTGCATGATCTGGTCGCGGACGGTGGAAGCCAGGGCGCGGTAGATCTGCTGGTTGGACGCCTCCTGGATGGTGCGGCCGTTGTAGCGCTGCAGCTTGCCGATGATGGACTGCTTGATGGATTCTTTATCGAAAGAAGTCGTGGGCATGGTGTCAGGATCCTCCTTCGTGCGTTGGGTCTGGGGGAAGATGCCGGCTGTCTGCGTACAAAAAAGATACCGTCAAAAAATCCGGCGTTGACTAGTATACCCTATTTTTCCTGAATTGACAAGGGATTGTCCGGGAAGAAATGCGTTTTTACGCTGTTCCTGAGCAGGAAAGCAGGGGAAACGGGGCGTTTCGCGGCGAAAAATGCCGGAAAAAACAGCAGGAAAGCAGTCGTTTTTGCGCAGCGCCGTTCCAGGCGGCTGGCGGAAAACCGTTACTTCTGCTATACTGGCGGAAACGGATACGGGAGGGATGCTTCATGCCGGAGGTCAGCGTGACCATTGAAAAACTGACCCATAAGAACTTCACCCCGGCCTCCCTGGACGGCTTCGACCGCTTCCAGGAGGTTACGGAGGTCTGGCGCAGGGTGGACGGCGAGTACCGTCTGGTGCGCGCCCCCTTCACGGAGGCATGGCCGCCTGCGCGCCGCCGTGAGAAGGCCGCGGAGGTGCTCAGCGGGGACTACATCGCCTATGGCGCGGTGGCGGAGGGGCGGATCGTGGGGCTCCTGCTGCTGGAAAAGCAGCTGCGGGGGAGGCGCATGGTGGTATCCAGCCTGCATGTGGACCGGGGCTTCCGCCATGGGGGCCTGGGGCGGATGCTTTTCCGCCGGGCCATGGAGGAGGGCCGCAGGGCCGGGGCGGCGGAATTGTACATATCTGCCTGCAGCGCCCGGGAGACCATTGCCTTCTACCGGGCCATGGGCTGCGTCCCGGCGGATCCGGTGATCCCGGAGCTGGCGGAGGCGGAGCCCTGCGATCTGCAGCTGGTTTGCCCGCTGTAATTTCGGGAGATATATCCACATAGCGCATGGTCACCAACGAAAAGACCCCTGCCGGTTCATGCCGCGCAGGGGCTTTGGATTGGGCTGGGGTTGTGGTCTGCGTGCAATCGCTTTCCGCTTATGGAGCGGGTGACCCTGCAGGGAGAAAGCCTTCCCCGCTGGGGAAGGTGGCCGAGCGCAGCGAGGTCGGATGAGGTCGTTCCTTTGCGGTTGAATGAACCTGCCGTTTCCATTGCGGATGCAGGCATCCGCTCGGAAACTCACGTTTTCTCTTTTTCCTTTTTTCTGTGCTTTTGTGTTGCGCCTGGGCTGCCGCGACATCCCTGCGCAGGGGCTAACGCCGCCCCTGCTACCAAAGCAAGGGGATTCACCCCTTGACCCGTTTCCGCTGGCGCGATCCCGTGGGGGTGGTCTTTATTTGATCTCAGGTGTGCCGGGGGTTACTGCGCTGTGTCCGAAGCGCGCGCGTACCTGATCCACCGCCCGCTCCACGGCGGCCCGGCGTGGATCGTCCGGGGCCACCTCTGTCAGGAAGGACAGCTGGGCCGGGACGGCCTCGTCCTCGCCGCACAGGTTGCCAGCGGTGACGGTCATCAGCCGGATGGGCGCCTCGGCGGGCCAGGATGCATCCAGAATGGCGCAGGCCTCCCGGTGCAGCTGACGGGTCAGGTTGGTGGGCATGGGCAGGGTTTTCTGCCGGGAGATCACCTTCAGGCTGGGATCCTTGATCTGCAGGGTGACGGTGCGGCACTTCAGCCGCTGGGCCCGCAGGCGGCTGCCCACGCTGTCGCACAGGGGCATCAGCGCGTCATGGCAGGCCTCCCGGCCAATGAGGTCATGGGCGAAGGTCATGCCGTTGCCCACGCTCTTCACCGGCTCACTGTCGCCCCACAGGCGCACGGGGCTGTCGTCCAGGCCGTTGGCCATGCGCCACAGCCCGCCGCCCTGCTTGCCCAGGTAGCGGACGAGCAGATCCTCCCGGCACCCGGCCAGCGCGCCGATGGTGGTGATGCCGTGGCGGCGCAGGGTTTCCGCCGCAGCGTCCCCCACAAACAGTAGCGCGCTCACGTCCAGCGGGTAAAGCAGCTGCCCCACGTTTTCCCGGGTGATGAGCGTCGTCGCGTCGGGTTTTTTGTAGTCACTGCCCATTTTCGCCCAGGACTTGTTGTCGCTGACGCCCACGGAGATGGTGATGCCCAGTTCCTCCCGGATGCGGCGGCGCAGCGTGTCCGCAATGGTCACGCCATCCCCGAACAGCGTGCGGGAGCCGGTCACGTCCAGCCAGCTTTCATCCACGGAGAAGGGCTCCACCTGATCGGTGTACTCCAGGTAGATCTGGTTGATCCGCCGGCTCATTTCACTGTACTTGTGGTGATGGGGCGGCAGGAGGATCAGCCCGGGACACTTGCGACGGGCCTGCCAGATGGTTTCCGCCGTCTGCACGCCGCAGCGCTTGGCAATCATGTTTTTCGCCAGGATGATGCCGTGCCGCCCCTCCGGATCCCCGGCCACGGCCACGGGCTTGTCCTTAAGCTCCGGGTGTTCCAGCAGCTCCACCGAGGCGAAGAAGTTGTTGCAGTCGCAGTGGAGGATGGTACGGTCAGTAGGCATCGTCCTGATCGTCCTCCTCGCTCTGGAAGGAGCGGGCGAGGTTTTCCGGCTGGAAGCGGGGATCGAAGGCCAGCGCCCGCAGGCTGTCCCGGCTGACGACGGTGTCGGTTCCCAGGCAGTCGTTGCAGCGGTAGCCGCAGTCCGGGCACACGCACCCCAGGTGATCGCTCTCCGCCTGTACCATATAAACGCCGCATTCCTTGCAGCTGCACCGCATAATGATCGAACATCCTTTCGTATTCTGGATTTCATTATTATAGCATGTTTTGCGGGGATTGCAAGGGGGGGAGGGGGGATTCGTCCCCTCTCCTTGGTAATCCCTGCGCTGCCTGTCGCGGGGATTCCTTTGCCCATGGCGCAGGCAAGATCGCTTTTCGTTATGATGCGTATGGGGTTCCTTGCACATCGGCGGATGTGCGGGGCTGTTCTTTCCCACTCGCGGGAAAGAACCAAAGGGCGACCGGGGGCAGCCAATCCGAGCTAGCACCATGGCTGCCCCCGGCCCCTCGCCGCTTGGTTTGGGCGAGAAACCTCCTGCTGCGCAAGGCTAATGCCTTCCTCGCGGGGGCGGCATGGAGCGGGGTTGGAGGTTATGCCTGTTGTCCGCTGGCGGCCGGGCGGCACGGGGGCCGCCCTCGTTGTGCGCGGGATGGTGGGCTGTTGGCTGCACCGGGAGGTGCAAGGCTCCTTTGTCCGCGGCGCGGGCAAGCGGGGCTGTTCTTTCCCACTCGCGGGAAAGAACCAAAGGGCGACCGGTGGCAGCCAAACCGAGACAGCACCATGGCTGCCCCCGGACCCCTCGTCGCTTGGTTTGAGGGCGGAACCTCATGGGGCG
>JAXEEE010000073.1:0-18470 GCA_034104265.1 Eubacteriales bacterium
GCCCGGCAGGAAGCGCTTGAGGAGCAGATCGCGGCGATCCTTGAGGAGATCGGCCGCACCCCATGATTGGATTTCTGCACGTACGGCAGCGTGCTGACATCATCGTTATGACCCGGGTATCACCCAAAGAACAAAAAGGAGGTTGTTGTTCCCATGTCTGAGAATGCCGCCAAGAAAAACCCCGTCCTGATCGCCCTGTGCGTCGTGCTGATCGTCGCCGTCATCCTGGCCGTGGTGCTGTTCAACCAGCGTGCGAATCTGTCCGCGCAGGTCAGCACCCTGAATGACGAGCTGGCTGCCAGCCGCACGTCCTGGGAAACCACCGCCGCTGAAAAGGAAGACCTGGAGGCCCAGCTGGAGACCGTCCAGAACGACCTGCGTGAAGCGCAGACCGCCCTGGAGGAATCCACTGCCAAGGCGACCGAGCTGGAAGGCCAGATTGCCGACCTGACCGCCAAGAATGACGAAGCCGCCCAGAGCCTGACCACCGCCACCGAGACCGCCACCGGCCTGGAGGCTGAAATCGCCACCCTGACCGCGGAGAAGGAAGCCCTGACCGCCAATGTGACCGAGCTGACCGAGAAGCTGGCTGCCTTGACCGCGGAAAAGGAAGCCCTGACCGCCGAGAAGGACACCCTGAGCGCTGACCTGGAAGCGGAAAAGACCGCCCGCGCGGCTGCTGAGACCAGCCTGGCCACCGTGCAGAGCGACCTGACCGCCTGCTCCGACAAGCTGGCTGCCGCCCAGGCTGAGCTGGAAACCCGCACCGCCGACCTGTCCGCCGCCCAGACGCAGCTGAAGGACGCGCAGGATCAGCTGGCTGCCGTGCAGGCGCAGCTGGAGGAAGCCCTGGCCACGCCCGAACCCACCGCTACGCCCACTGCGACCCCCAAGCCCACCGCCAAGCCCTGATCCATCGGATCACACACAGCGCCCTGCCTTTCTCTGAAGGCAGGGCGCTTTTGCTTTGCGCAGGGCGGGTAGGCGCTGCAGCCCCAGCGGTTCTGAAGGCCGTGCGCCATGCAGGGCGGCAGCATGCGGCGGAGCGCAGGCATCCCCTGGGTCGCTGACAGAGCGCCTTGTTCCTGCGTGTCAGAGCGACTGCCCACCCCTGCAGCAGCCCTGCGATGGCCCTCCTCTGCTGTGCGATGCAGATCCATGATGCTGATATCTGCCGGAACCCCGGCAGCAAAACGCCCTGCCTCCCGGTCCGGGAGCAGGGCGAAAAGCGCATGGGGCATAAAAGGCGAACCGGTTACAGCGTATCCGCAAAGGCAACGAAGCGCTCCGTCAGAAAATCCAGGTTGCCCTGGTCGCAGGCGGTGTCCTTCGCCGTGTTCAGGTGAGGCACATACCAGCCCACACCGGCGGTGCGCTTGCAGGTCATCACCGCCACGCCGCACTGGAAGCTGTCATGATCTGCGGTGTAGGTGGTCACACCGCCCTCCAGCACATGGACGCTGCGCTCCGTGCCGGCCCTCATGGCGGCGCACAGGCGGGCGTATTCCGGGCGCAGGCGGGCCATCTTCTTCCCAATGACCAGCACGTCCTCCCCCACGCCCACGCAGTTCAGGTTCACCACGGTTTTCATGCACTGCACCTGCAGATGCGCCTTGGCGTAGGCCCGGGAGCCCTGCTTGCCCTGCTCGCTGTCGTCAAAGAGGATAAAGGCCACCTTGCCGCGCTTGTCCTCGGGGATGGCGGCCATGGTCTGCAGAAGCGCCGTCACGCCGGAGGTGTTGTTGTTGGCGTTCTGCCGGTTGGCGGGGCCGTAGTTCAAAAGCATCAGCAGCGCCAGGTAGCAGATCACGAAGATCCACATAACCGCCGCGGGCTGGGCGATGATCAGGCTCAGCACCGTCGTCACCGCCGCCGACACCACCAGCAGCGCCACCACCACCAGCAGCTGCCAGGAATAGAATACCGCCGGATTGCGGGGGATCATCAGGCTGGGGATCAGGCTGACGGCGGGGGTATCATAATGGGCGGAAAAGATCACCGCCGCGTGCTCCGGGTCGCCGATCACCACGTTGCGGTGCTTGAGAAAGCGTCCGCATTCCTCCACCCGGGCCTTGTACCCGGCTTCCTTCGCCTTTTCAAGGGCATACTGACGGAAGGCCTGCTTCTGCACGGCAGTCTTGCGCACGGGATAACAGCCCAGCATTTCCTCCAGGATGGTCATCAGGGTTCCTCCTTTGTGTTACAGCGCTTGGATCATCCCGGCCAGCCCGGCGGTGATCACCTCCAGGCAGGCGGAGTCGCACAGGGTGTCCTTGCGGGTATGGATGCGGCTGCAGTACTCCCCCAGCACGGGATGCCGCCTGCAGGCGCACACCGCCACGCCGTGGGTAAAATTGGCCTGGTCGGAGGGGTACAGCGCCTTCTCCATGGGATAAAAGGCCACGGCCTTCCCTGCCCGGGGCGTCACGGCCTTGTGCAGCCTCTGCCACAGGGGCGATTCGCGCACCTTCTTCGGCACGAAGAACAGGATGCTCTCCCCCACGCCCACGCAGTCCAGGTTGATCAGCAGCTTCTCCTGCTTCACCCGCTTGTGATTCTTCGCATAGGCGGCGGAGCCCAGCATGCCCTTCTCCTCGTTGTCGAAGAGGATGAAGGCCGCCCTGCTCCGCCTGTCCTCCGGGACGCGGGCGAGCAGCGACATCACAGCCGCCACGCCGGAGGTGTTGTCGTTGGCGTTGTGGGGATTGGCCGGGCCCAGCATCAACAGAAGCATCATCGCCAGAAAAACGCCAAAGCCCGTCCAGTACGCCGCCAGAAACACCTCTAGCAACGCGTAGACCGCCATGCCCGCCGCCACCGCCGGGACAGCCAGCAATACTACCAGCACCACCTGATACACCAGGTACACCGGCACGTTCCGCGGGGTAATGAAGTTGGGCAGGGGCATATTCGCCGGGGTGTCATAATGGGCGGTGACGATGATTTCCGCCGCCTCCGGATCGCCGATGACGATGTTGTGGTTCACGCACATCAGCTTCGCCGGCTCCACCTTCGCCGTGTAACCCAGGGCTTCCGCCCGTTCCACCGCCCAGCGGCGGAATGCCTCCTTTTGTTCCCGGCTCTTGCGCACGGGAAAGCGCGTCAGGATTTCATCAAGGATGGTCATGCTTTTCCTCCTGCGCCCCGGCGGGGAGAATCTCCCGCACCGTCAGCACATTGTCCTCCACCGTAAATCGAACCTCCAGCCCCGCGAAGCCAAAGCCGTACACCCGCCCGGGGTCGTTGTGGTAGGCGGGCCGGGGATCCTGGGCCAGCACACCCCGTAGCTCCTCCGCCTTGCCCGGCGGCAGCAGCGCAAGGCAGCTTTCGGGGATCACCACCGCCACCTGACGCTTCGCCGTCTGATCGGTGAAGCCCCCGGTGGCCTCAGGGCGGCAGTCGGCGTAGGGCAGGTAGGGCTTCACGTCGTAGACGGGGGTGCCGTCCATCATGTCCGCCCCGGCGATCACCAGCACATGCCCCAGGCGGGGATCCTCCTCCACCCGGAGGAGCCGCACACAGCTGAGCCCAATGGGATTGGGCCGGAAGGGCGAGCGGGTGGCGAACACGCCCATGCGGGTGTTGCCCCCCAGACGGGGCGGGCGGACCGTGGGCTGCCAGCTGCCCTCCCTGTCCCCTGCGCGCCGGGCTTCATGGAAGCCCCAGATCAGCCACAGGTGGGAGAAGGCCTCGATGCCCCGCAGCGCTTCCGCCACCCGGTAGGGCGGCTCGAACACCACCCGGGCCTCCACCTCCTCCACCAGTCCGCTCTGGCGGGGCAGGCCGAACTTGGTGGGAAAATCGTTGCGGATCCGGGCGATGATCTCCATGCACTAACCTCCTTGCCCTTCGGGCGTATGCGCTCAGTGTACCACGTTTTGCCCCGGATGGGAAGTCCCTCACATCACCCGTGTGAGCATCAGCTTCACCGCCACGCACACCAGCAGCTGCGCGCTTGCCGCCAGCACCAGCGTCAGCATCACCGTCTCGCTGAAGAACCCCGCCGCGCAGCCCGCCGCCAGCATCCCCAGGGACAGGTACAGCCCCATGGGCAGCCCCGCCCGGGCCCGGATGGCCTGCAGCCGCTCGTCGTGCGCCTCGTTGTACATGCGCCTGAGGCGCGTGTCGTCCTTCATCGCGCGCCCCCAGCGCAGGATGACCAGGAAGCCCATGATGGCGCCCCCCGCCGCCATGCCCGTCAGGAAGCCCGCCACCGGCCCCTCCGCGCTCCGGCCAAAGTGCATCAGCAGAAAGAACAGCGCCTCCATCATCCCCAGCAGCGTCAGCCTGCGCCGCAGGCTCCGCCGGAATCCTTCCATATTCATGCCTTACTCCTCCTCGTCGAATATGAACACGTCCTCAATGGCCAGCCCGAAGTACCGGGCAATCCTGTGGGCCAGGGGCAGGGACGCGATGTACTTGCCCGTTTCAATGGAGGTGATCGTCTGCCGGGTGGTGCCCACCGCGTCCGCCAGCTCCTCCTGGGACATGCGCCTGAGCCGTCTCAGCTCCCGTATCCGCGTCTCCACAGCCTTTCCTCCCATCAGCAAAATGCAATGCATGCTTTGCATTTTCAGCATAGTACGCTTTGCATTCATTGTCAAGTGTGCTTTGCATTTTTGTTGGATTTGTCATCGGCGGCGGAATGTGCTATACTGAACGATACGATCATGAAAGGAGGCGTGCGCTTGCTGGAGTATCTGCGCACCTGCGGGAACCAGTCCTTTGCCGACCTGCCCCTTGGCGACGTGGACCGGCTGATCTTCGCCCAGCTGGCGTACCTGGATCTGCGCGGGGCAAAGGCCCATCAGCCCTTGTCCGATGCGCTGGCCCAGGCGGCCTTCGATACCGACGCGGACGCCACGGAGATGCGCTTCCCCTACCAGCACGCGGACGACAAAAGCCTGTGCGCGCTGCTGTCCGCCTGCAGCCGCTACGCGGACGTGACCTTCGAGGGCTTTTACAGCGCCTACGATCACGCCCAGGAGCGGCAGTTCGCCGCACTGGCGCTGCGGTTGCCGGACGGAGCCGTGCTCATCGCCTATCGCGGCACGGACAACACCCTGGCCGGATGGAAGGAGGACTTCAACCTGGCCTTTATGGAGGAGATTCCCTCCCAGGCCATGGCCTGCCGTCTGGCGGAGGAGGTAGCCTCCGCCGACCCCGCGCTGGAGCTGTGCGGGCACTCCAAGGGTGGGAACCTGGCGCTGTACGCCGCCGTCAACGGCAGCGATGCGCTTCGCGCCCGCCTGCGCTGCGCTGTCAGCTTCGATGGGCCGGGGCTGTCCCGGCGGATGGCCGAATCCCCTGCCTGGCAGGCGCTTGAGGGACGCATGCGGCTGCTGACGCCCACCTTCACCATCCTGGGCGCGCTGTTCCATCAGCCGGAGGATGTGCGTATTGTAGAGAGCCGCGCCATGGGCCCCATGCAGCACTACCCCTACAACTGGCGCACCGACGGGGCAGACTTCGCCTACGCCCCCCGCCGCAGCCGTCCCGGGCAGAAGCTGGGGGATGTGCTCTGTGCCGCCCTGGAGCAGCTGGATCCGCCCACCCGGGAACGCTTTGTGGAGGCAGTGTATGAGATCATTTCCGCCACGGGTGCACAGACCGCCGGGGATCTGCTCAGCGGCTGGCAGAGCAACACCCGGGTCATGCTCCGCCGCCTGCGGGGCGACCGGGAAACCCGCCGCCTGCTGGGGCATACGCTGGGTATCTTCTGGCGGGCGGTGGCGGAGGTCATGGGCCTCCCCCTGCCCGAGCGTCTGCCCGATGACGACGATTCTGACGAACCCTGAAGGAGGCGCCGCCATGCCCACCGCTGTCCGGCTGCTGATCGCGCTGCTGATGCTGCCGCTCCTCTATGCCTGGCTGATCCATCCCCGGCTGCCCCGGCGGGAGCTTTCGCGCTTCACCGGCGTCTGCTACGCCCACCGGGGGCTGTGGAACGCGTCCCGCCCGGAAAACAGCTGCGCGGCCTTTGCAGCTGCCGCGGAGGCTGGCTGCGGCATTGAGCTGGACGTGCGCATGACCGCGGACGGCGCGCTGGTGATCCACCACGACAGGAGCCTTGCCCGGCTGTGCGGCGAGGATATCCGCATCAGGCGCAGCAGCCTGGCGCGCATCCGCACCTGCCGCCTGGGAGATGGCGAAGCCGTCCCAACCCTGGCGGAGGCCCTTGCCGCAGCCGGAGGCACACCGCTGATTGTGGAGCTGAAGCCCGATCGCGGCAACGCCTTCCGCCTGAGCCGCGCTGTGTACGCACAAATGCGTTCCTATCCCGGCTCCTGGTGCGCGGAGAGCTTCTCGCCTCTGGCGATGCTGTGGTTCCGCCTGTACGCGCCGGAGGTGATTCGCGGCCAGCTGGCCTTCAGCCGCATCCGGCAGAGCAAATCCCTGCCTGCTCTGCTGAGCCGTCTGGCGGCGGCTTCCCTGCTTCAAAATGCCCTCTCCCGTCCGGACTTCGTGGCCTATGAGATGAACGGGGCTTTCCCCCGCAGCCTGCCCCTGAGGCTGCTTGCGCGCATGGGCACCCCCATTGCCGCCTGGACGATCCGCTCCCCGGAGGCGCTGGCGGCCTGCCGGGATCGCTGCGCCATGGTGATCTTCGAAGGCTTCCTGCCGGAGGGCAGGCCCCCCGCCTGACATACAGCAAGCCTCGTCTGCCGCAGGACGGGGCTTTTTTTCGTCCGCATGTCCCAGGTGGACATCTTTTTCAGGGCATTGCGGACAAAGAACGTATTGACCCGCCCGTCCTGATCTTCTATAATAAGAGCAGCAAAACCGGATCGTTCGTTTCCGATAAAGCAAAACAGAAGGAGGTTCCATGTTCCTTTGAATACGCCGCTTTCAGAAAAAACTGTGCTGTTTCTGGGCAGCTCCGTGACCTACGGCGCGTGCTCGGGCGGGTATTCCTTCGTGGAGGCGCTGGCGGAGCGCACTGGCCTGATCCCCGTGAAGGAGGCTGTGTCCGGCACCACCCTGGCCGATGTGGAGGACGTTTCCTACATCGCGCGGATGCTGCGCCTGCCTGATACGCTCAAGCCCGATCTGTTCCTGTGCCAGCTGGGCACCAACGACGCCACCCGCGGCCTGCCCCTGGGGGAGATCAGCCCCGGCCGGAGCCTGGCTGACTTCGACCCCCGCACTGTCACCGGCGCACTGGAGACCATCATCGTCCATGCCATGACAGTCTGGCGCTGCCCGGTGCTGTTCTACACCGGCACCCGCTATGACAGTCCCGCCTACGCTCGCATGGTGGATCAGCTCCTGGCCCTTGGGGAGAAGTGGCCCATCCATGTGCTGGACCTGTGGCACGACCCCGCCATGCTGACCGTTTCTCCGGAGGACTACGCCCGCTACATGCACGATCCCATCCATCCCACCCGGGAGGGCTACGTCACCTGGTGGACGCCCCGCTTCGAGGCGTTCCTGACCCGTCACGTTCACGATGCTTGAACAGAAAGGATATACACCCATGCAGATCACCCATCTTCGCGCCATGCACATGGATCGCCCCCTGGGCGCAGCCATGGTGCAGCCCATCCTGAGCTGGAAGGTCACGGACGCTTCCGGCAAAAAGCAGCGCTCCGCCCGCATCGTCGTGGCCGCGGACGCCGCCATGACCCGTGTGCTCCACGACAGCGGCGAGGGGGACTTCTCCTCCCTGGGGTATGCCGCGCCCATCACCCTTGCGCCCCGCACCCGCTACTTCTGGCAGGTGAGCGTCACGGCGGACAACGGCGAAACCGCCCTGTCCGAGCCTTCCTTCTTCGAGACCGGCAAGCTGGACGAGCCCTGGGCCGGTCAGTGGATCGGCATGCCCGGGGACGGCAGGATCCATCCGGTGCTGCGCCGCCGCTTCGCCGCCGGGAAGGCCGTGGCCTCCGCCCGGCTGTACATCTGCGGCCTGGGGCTGTATGAGGCCAGCCTCAACGGCCGGCGGGTGTCGGACGAGTATTTCACCCCGTATTACGACAGCTACGACCACTTCATCCAGTACCAGACCTATGACGTGACAGACATGCTCAAGCAGGACAACGAGCTGACCGTCATGCTGGGCGGCGGCTGGTACATGAGCCGCTACGGCTTCGGCGAGCCCGGCGGCTGCCTCTACGGCGACAGGATGCAGCTGATATGCGAGCTGCGCATCGCCTACGCCGACGGCACGGAGGCGGTTATCCCCACGGACGAAGCCTGGGAATGCCGTCCCTCCCCCGTTACCTTCAGCAGCATTTACGACGGCGAGCGCTACGACGCGCGGCTGGAGAACAGCGGCGACTGGCAGCGTGCGGAGATCGCGCCTGCGCCCAAGGGCCGCCTGACGGAACGGCTCAGCATGCCCGTGCGCATTACGGAGGAGCTGGCTCCCGTGCAGCTGCTCACCACCCCCGCCAACGAGCTGGTGCTGGACTTCGGCCAGGTGATCACCGGCTGGGTGGCCTTCCGCTGCCCGCTGCCTGCGGGACACACGGTGTTCCTGCAGTACGGGGAGCTATTGCAGAACGACTGCTTCTACCGGGAAAACCTGCGCAGCGCCAAGGCGGAATACACCTACTTCTCCGCCGGGGATGGCGCGTGGGTGCGGCCCCGCTTCACCTTCTACGGCTTCCGGTATGTGAAGGTGGAGGGCATGACAAAGGAGCAGATCCTGGCTGCGGGCTTCGTGGCCCAGGCCGTCCACTCCGATCTGGAGGGCACGGGAACCCTCTCCACCGGCCTTGACAAGCTGAACCGTCTGCTGGAGAACGTCCGCTGGAGCCAGCGGGACAACTTCCTGGACATCCCCACCGACTGCCCCCAGCGGGACGAGCGCATGGGCTGGACCGGCGACGCGCAGGTGTTCTGCCCCACCGCCAGCTACAACATGGAGACCCCCGCCTTCTACCGCAAGTATCTGGCGGACATGCGGGCCGAGCAGAGCGAGCATGAGGGCGCGGTGCCCCACGTGGTGCCGGACACCATCGGCCAGATCAGCAAGAAGCACGCCCGGCTGGGCCATCCCGACGAGGACAAGAAGGACTACGGCTCCTGCGCCTGGGCGGACGCGGCGGCGGTGATCCCCTGGACGGTGTACGAATTCTACGGCGACAGAGCGCTGCTGGAGGAAGCATATCCCGGCATGAAGGCCTGGGTGGACTGGATTCGCGCCCAGGACGAGGGCCAGTGCGGCGGCAGCCGCCTGTGGGACTGCGGCTTCCACTTCGCGGACTGGCTGGCCCTGGACAACCCGGACAAGAAGAGCAGCTTCGGTGGCACAGACAACACCTACATTGCCACGGCCTACTACCACCGTTCCGCGCTGCTGACGGCCAAAGCCGCCCGCGCCCTGGGTCTTGAGGAGGACGCGGCCCGCTACACCCGCCTGGCGGAGGAGGTCAAGGCGGCCTTCCAGCGCAGGTATTATGCTGAGGGCGTCTGCACCATTCAGACGCAGACCGCGCTGGCTCTGGCCCTGCACTGGGATCTGGTACCGGAGAGCGGCCGGGCGCTTGCGCTTGCGCAGCTGAAGGAGAAGCTGGAGAAGCGGGACAACCATCTGGACACGGGCTTCGTGGGTACGCCGGTGCTGCTGCCCGCCCTGTCCGAGGGCGGACTGCACGCTACCGCCGTGACGCTGCTTCTGCAGGAGGACTACCCCAGCTGGCTCTACGAGGTGAACATGGGCGCCACCACCATCTGGGAGCGGTGGAACTCCGTCATGCCCGACGGCCTGGTCAGCGACACGGGCATGAACAGCATGAACCACTACGCCTACGGCAGCGTCATGGGCTGGATGTACCAGTATCTGGCGGGCCTGCGGCCCGTGGCGGAGGCCCCCGGCTTCCGGCGGGCGGTGATCGCCCCCATGCCCGACAGGCGGCTGGAGCACATTGCCTGCGCCTATGATTCGGCCAGCGGCCGCTACGAGGTGGACTGGCGCGTGGAGGGCGACAGGGTGCAGTACAGCATTGTCATCCCCTTCGGATGCGAGGCGGAGGTGCGCCTGCCCGGCCATGAGGTGCAGCTGCTCGCCGCCGGCGAATACCGCTTCGAGGGCCCGCTGCAGGCATGACGCAGATGGGGGGCGGGAGTCCGTACAGGCTCCCGCCCCTGGCCGGATGCGTGAGATGCGCATGAGAGATGCATGAGAATCTCTGACACTGCCACGCTTTTTCTTGACAAAACCGTTATGTTGACTACAATGATCAATGTGGCGGTTTTTTTACATTTGTTTCATTTTTTGTTTCGATTTCATCATTCGCCGCCAACCCGGAGGAGAGGAGTGGTATCCCCATGTTCGGCCATCGCCCCGACGGACGCCGCGTGTCGTCCATCGACCCCATCGTCCGCATCACCCCCTACCTGATGCCCATGCGCTGCGACGCGCAGGTGTTCCTGCAGCACAAGGTGGACTACGAGATGCTCGCCCGCTACATCGCCGCCCAGAGCGCCAAGGGTGAGAAAATCACCTTCATGAACATCATCATCGCGGCCTTCGTGCGCACGGTCAGCCAGCACCCGGAGATCAACCGCTACATCATGAACAAGCAGTACTACTCCCGCAACAACTGCACCGTGTCCTTCACCATGCTCAAGGAGCCGCATAATGCCGAAGCTGGCGAAACGGCGGTGAAGATCAAGTTCGACTTGACCGACACCCTCTACGACGTGCGCGACCGCATGAACGCCGTCATCAACGCCAACCGGGGCGAGGCCGGCCTGAACTTTGTGGACAAGCTGGCCCGGGTGGTGCTGGCGGTGCCCGGCCTGGCCACGGCGGTGGTGGGCCTGGTGCGGCTGCTGGACCGCTACGGCCTGTGCCCCGCGGCGCTCCTGGATGAGCTGCCCTTCCACACCAGCATGTACATCACCAACAACGCCTCCATTGGCCTGCACCATGTGAACCACCACATCTACAACTTCGGCTCCACCAGCCTGTTCTTCGGCATGGGCACGGTGGAACGCAGTGCGGTGGTGGATCCCTCCGGCGCGGCAAAGATGAAGCGCTGGCTGCCCATTGGCATCACCGCCGACGAGCGCGTGTGCTCCGGCGCGCACTACGCCGGCTTCTTCGGGCTGATGAACCATCTGCTCAACCATCCCGAGGAGCTGGAGGCGCCCCCGGAGGCCGTGCGCTTCGACCCCAAGTGCGAATACCACGTACCCAAGGTGGGCCAGCAGGCGGAGCCCGCCCTGGCCAAGGTACCCGTAGCCACCGCCTGATGCAGCCCGCAGGCATCCCTGCCAAAGGAAACGCCCGAAGGATCGTCAAATCTGCCGGGCGTTTTTTCGTTGAGCAGCAGCGTTACGCCGCTGTTTCTGCTGCACCGGATGCAGCGCAGGTTCAGCCCTGCAGCATACATTGTGAGGATAAGCATATGATCAATCAGAAGGTTACCATCCGCCCCGAGGAGAAAAGGGATTACAGGAGCATTGTGTCCCTCATTCTGCGCTCCTTCCGGGAGGGCACGAATTATTCTGACGGCACCGACGTTGTCGCCCTGGTGGAGGAAATCCGCGTTTCGCCCTTCTACATTCCTGAGCTGTCCTTCGTGGCGGAGAAGGATGGGCAGGTCGTGGGGCACTTCCTGTTTTCCTGCTTCCCGCTTTCCACCACCCCGGAGGGCGGATGCTATCACAACGATTCCGGCATGGTCATGCTGGCGCCCGTATCGGTGCATGCGGATTATTTCCGTCAGGGCATCGGCACAGCCATGCTGACCCAGGGCATCGAGGAAGTGCGGAAGGCCGGCTTCAGGGGCATCACCGTGGAGGGCAACTTCAACTTCTACAACAGGGTTGGTTTCCGGACCTCGTCGGAATTCGGTATCTACCCCACCAGCGGCTATCCCCTGCAGGAGCCCCGGTGCATGATGGCCCAGGAAACCTTCCCAGGCTCCATGGCGGGCATCCATGGCTATGTGGTCTACGACATGTACCACAACGCGTAAGCGGCCCGCCTCATGAGGTGCGGCAGGAATCCCCGCCCTCCCCGTCGAATACGGGTTTCATGCAGTACGGAAGAACGGAGGTTTTCTTTTCATGAACATCGGTATTGTGGGTCTGGGGCTGATCGGCGGCTCCCTGGCCAGGACAGCCAAGCTGCACACATCCGCCACGGTCATCGGCTGCGACAGGGATCCCCAAACCATTCAGCAGGCCATTCTCATGGGCGCCATCGACCGGGAAATGGCCCCCGGTGACATTGAGCAGTGCGACATCGTGCTGGTGGCGCTGTATCCGAAGGCCATCGTCCGGTGGATCACCGACCACGCGGATCAGTTCAGGGACGACGCGCTGGTCATCGACTGCGGCGGCGTGAAGCAGGTCATCTGCGACCAGCTGGTTCCCCTGGCCAAGGGGCGCAAGTGGCACTTCATCGGCGGGCATCCCATGGCAGGCCGGGAACGCTCCGGCTTCAAGTACGCCCGGGACGACCTGTTCGATCATGCCAGCATGATCCTCACCCCCGTGGAGGAGGAATTGCCGGTTTTGCAGCGGGCGCGGGACTTCTTCATGGACATGGGTTTCCGGCGGGTGCAGTTCACCACGCCCCGCACCCATGACGAGATGATCGCCTACACCAGCCAGCTGGCCCACGTGGTGTCCAGCGCGTATGTGAAGTGTCCCCTGGCCGGGCAGCACAAGGGCTTCTCCGCCGGAAGCTTTGCGGACATGACCCGCGTGGCCCGCCTGAGCGAGGACATGTGGACAGAGCTGTTCTTCGACAATCGGGAGGCCCTGCTGCCGGAGGTGGACGGGCTGGTTGCCCGGTTGGCGGAATACCGGGACGCGCTGCGGGACGGTGACCAGGAGCGCATGCGCCAGCTGCTGCGCGAAGGCCGGGAGATCAAGGAACGGCTGGAGGAGGGCTAACAAAGTCAACTCCAGGGAATCGCGCCAGCGGAAACGGGTCAAGGGGCGATGCCCCTTGCGCGGGTGCAGGGGCGGCGTTAGCCCCTGCGCAGGTTTGGGCGGCAGCCCAACGTTCTCCCCCCCCCAACCAACTGAGTTTCCGAGCGGATGCTCTGCATCCGCAATGGAAACGGCAGGTTCCGCAAACCGCACGGAAGCGGCCTCATCCGCCCTCCTGCCGCGCGGCATCACCCCATCGCCAGCAATCATCCGGGAGAAACTTTCTCCCGGATATTTTCGTATTCCCTGTAACACAGCGCAGCCATACGCGACTAACGGATGCAAAGGCCAATGCAAACGCTGAAGGGAGGTTCGTCCGTGAACGATTTTGAGCAGGCCTGCCAGGAGGAGTACCAGACGGTGCGCCGGTTCCTCCTGCGCCTGACCGGGGACGAAGCCCTCAGCGAGGAGCTGACCCAGGAAACCTTCTACCAGGCCATGAAGGGCTGGAAAACCTTCCGCGGGCAGTGCGCCGTATCCACCTGGCTGTGCGGCATCGCCAAAAAGCAGTTCTTCACCTGGTGCCGCAAGCCCAGGGCCATCCCCATGGAGGACATCGCCGGGGACAGCGCGGATTTCACCGAGGAGCTGCTGGACAGGGAGCGCCGCCTGCAGGCCCACGCCCTGCTCCACGACCTGCCCGAGCCCTACAAGGAGGTGGTCACCCTGCGCACCTTTGGCGATCTGTCCCATGAGGAGATCGGTACGCTGTTCGGCAAGACCGCGTCCTGGGCGCGGGTGACCTATTACCGTGGGCGGCAGATGCTCGTCCACATGATGAAGGAGGCCATGCATGATGAAGTATAACTGCGATATCGTCCGCGACCTGATGCCCCTGTGTGTGGACGGCACCGCCAGCGAGCCCTCCCGGCAGATGGTGGGCGAGCATGTGCTGGAGTGCCGGGACTGCATGCAGATGTACCAGGAAATGCGCACGGAGGTACCCAGGGAGCCCCCCGTGGACAGGGACGCCGCGCCCTTCCGCAGCACGGTTAGGCGTCTGCGCCGCAAGCGGAACAAGCGCCGGACGCTGCTGGTGCTGGCAGGGATCATCCTGGGGCTGGCGCTGGTGCTGGGCGGGCTGTATGTGCTGCACTGTGCGACCGGTGTGTACAACCACGTTTCCGACGTGGGCGATTACAGCTTCAGCCTGCAGCGGCTCCCCAACGGACAGATTCGCTGCACCATGACCAACCTCTCCGGCAGGGCACAGCAACCCTTCTATGCCTATGACGACAATACGCATACCCTGTCCATGTACGCGCTGCACCCGTTCATCGCACCGGCATGGGAGACGAAACAGACGGGATCCGTGATCGGCAGCCTGTACTGGGACGAGGAGCATGGCCTGATGTACCGCACCTGGAATGCCTACGGCTATGTGGATTCCCCCGTGCTGGAAGTCCGTCAGGGTTCCCTGGAGCAGCAGACGCTCGGCCCGGAAATCCTGCTGTACACGCGTGGCCAGGACATTCCCCTGATTGATGACGGGGCGATTCCCATCGACAGCTATATCCGGTCTGACGCGGAGAGCGTAAGCCTGCTGCCCTTCATGACCCCCACGCCCACAGCTCTCCCGATGGCCACGGTGCCGCCGACCCTGGAGCCTGGAAATTCCGCCACCCTGCCGCCTCACACAACCCTCGACCCCGCCGCCCACACGGATCGCACGCAGTCCACCATGATGAACCATACCGGTGATTTAATGCTGCAGAAAACTCTGCAAACCATCATCACATACCGGGAAGCAACCTCGTCGGACATGGCAGGCAGTACCTCCACACCCCAGCCCACTGCCGCGCCTTAAGCCACCGGCGGCACGTCCACCAGAATCACGTCGTCGCCAATCTTGCATATGCTTTCCCAGGGGATCACCACACCGCTGCGCTCCCCCCGCAGAAGGCTTACCAGGCTGAATTCCCCCGGCACCACCAGCGCTGTCACCCGTCCCTCCACCGCGCAGAACTCCAGGTCTATTACCTTGCCCAGGCACTGGCCGTCCCGGGTGTTGATCACGTCCTTCTGCCGCAGCTCGCTCAGGCTCATGGCCTTCACCCGCCTTTCGGGAAAGGCTATGCGCTTGAGGCTGGGTTGATGTTGGCATGGTAGAATTTCCTGTTGATTTCAGCAGGAAAGGACCCGATCTGTGCGGAATACTTCCGCAGGGCAGGTTTGACCTGCGTGGAGAAAAGGAGGCTGAGGCCATGCGCCTGGAATGGAAAACCTGCATGCGGGCAGGCGTGACGGTGGTGGTGGTCTACCTGGTGCTGCGCTACTGGGAGATGCTGACCGGCGCGGTGGTCAGTATGATCGGCGCGGCGGGCCCGCTGCTGCTGGGCTGCGCGGTGGCCTATGTGGTCAATATCCTGATGTGTTTTTATGAGCGGAACATCCTCCCCTACAGCAAGAAGCCCATCATCGACCAGGTGCGCAGGCCTGCGTGCATGCTCCTGGCCTATGTGACGGTGATGCTGGCGCTGTTCTTCCTGGTGCGGATGATCCTGCCGGAGCTGATCAACGCGGTGGCCATGATTATCGAGCAGCTGCCCGGCGCATTGTCGAAGGGCTACGCCTGGATCCTGGAGAAGCTGGCGGAGGCCGGCTATCTGGATGAGCTTCAGGCTTACCTGCCCTCCACCAACATCGACTGGCAGAGCACCGTCACCAAGGCGGTGAACCTGGTCATCAACGGCGTGGGGAGCGTGCTGGGCGCAACGGTGTCGGTGGTATCCACCACGGTGGGCCAGGTGATCACGCTGTTCCTGGGCCTGGTGTTCTCGGCGTATCTGCTGCTGAGCAAGGAAAAGCTGAGCAGCCAGTTCCAGCGGCTGATGCGGGGCTACCTGGGCGAAAAGACCTCCCGGAAGATCCTGCACTTCGTCCGCACGCTGGATACGTCCTTCCACAGCTACATCGTGGGCCAGTGCACCGAGGCGCTGATCCTGGGCTCGCTGTGTATCCTGGGGATGCTGTTGTTCCGCTTCCCCTACGCGGTGATGATCGGCACCCTGGTGGGCTTCACCGCCCTGATTCCCATTGCCGGCGCGTACATCGGCGCAGTGGTGGGCGCATTCATGATCTTCACCGTATCGCCAGTGAAGGCGCTGCTGTTCCTGGTGTTCCTGGTGGTGCTCCAGCAGCTGGAGGGCAACCTGATCTTCCCCAGGGTGGTGGGCCAGTCCATCGGTCTGCCGGGCATGTGGGTGCTGGCGGCGGTGACGGTGGGCGGCGGTGTGGCCGGGATCCCCGGCATGCTCATCGGCGTGCCGATGACGGCCACCCTCTACCGCCTGATCAAGGCCGACATCAACAGCCGTACGGACATGCTGCTGCCCCTGCGCTCCATCCCCGCCATGCGGGACGACGATCCGCCCCCTGCGGACACGCCGCCCAAGGCCTGAATCTCCGCCCTGACCGCCCCTGCGGCCAGGGCTTTTGTACGAAAGGAGCATGCCCATGGAGGAGGTTTATGCCGACCTGACGGCCCTGGGCGATTATCTCGCCCGGGCGCAGGAGCAGCGTCTGACCCGCGTGGCCTTCCGGCTGGAGGCAGATTTGTCCCTGCCGCAAATGCACCGGGCGCTGGACATGCTCCTGCCCATGGTGCAGCGGCACACCCGCTGCATCCGCCGGGACAGGCAGGGATATGCCGTCACGGCCACGCTGGGCTACCGGACGGGGGTGCGGCTGGCGGATGCCTGGCGCACGGGCGATCTGTCCCATCTGACGGCGGAGGAGCGGCTCACCCTGGCCTGCGGGGAGGGTATCCTCCGGCAGGTACCCCGCGCGCTTCCACCGGAGGAGTGGCTGCCGCGGCTGACCGGCATCCTGGCCTCCCGGGTGAACTACCGCTGCCCGCTTCCCGGCAGGCCCGGCTACGCCGCTGTGGTGGATGCCGCAGGCGCGCTTGTACGCGGCCAGGCCAACTGCCAGGGCATCAGCGACGGCATGTACCTGCTGGGCTCCATGGCGGGGCTGGACATGGGGTATCAGGCGGGCTGGAACCGGCACGGCCCGCACCTGTGGAATACCGTCCGCCTGGGGGGCGCATGGTTTTTTCTGGACGCAACGGCTGCCCTGCGGGAATCCGGCAGCGCCGCACTGCTGGATGAACGCGCCAGCCTGGCGAGCGGGCTTCGCTGGGAACGCTGGGCGGAAACCGTTCCCGTCGGCAAAAAAGCAGGCATTTTGGCTTCAGGATGAAAAAATGCAAAAAGCCCCTACACAAGCACGAGAAAATATGGTATACTGAATTGGCGTTTGGGATAACCTGTTCAACGACTATCATCAGATAGGAGGAACCAATTCGATGCAATACACCAAGGAAGTTGAAGAAATGGTCTGCGTCGCCAAGGGCCCCAATCACGGCCCCGCGCCCATCCCCGAGGAGGGCAAGTGGATCCAGGCCAAGGAGATCAAGGACATCTCCGGTCTGACCCACGGCATTGGCTGGTGCGCGCCCCAGCAGGGCACCTGCAAGCTGACTCTGAATGTGAAGCAGGGCGTGATCCAGGAGGCGCTGGTGGAGACCATCGGCTGCTCCGGCATGACCCACTCCGCCGCCATGGCCAGCGAGATTCTGCCCGGCAAGACCATCCTGGAGGCGCTGAACACCGACCTGGTGTGCGACGCCATCAATACCGCCATGCGCGAGCTGTTCCTGCAGATCGTCTATGGCCGCACCCAGTCCGCCTTCTCTGACGACGGCCTGCGCATCGGCGCCGGTCTGGAGGACCTGGGCAAGGGTCTGCGCTCCCAGGTGGGCACCATGTACGGCACCCTTTCGAAGGGCACCCGTTACCTGGAGATGGCCGAGGGCTATGTGCTGAAGATGGCCCTGGACAAGGACAACCAGGTCTGCGGCTACCAGTTCCTGTCCCTGGGCAAGATGATGGACGCCATCAAGAAGGGCATGAGCCCCAACGAGGCCTACGAGAAGAACATCGGCACCTACGGCCGCTTCAAGGCCGAGGACGGCGCCGTGGCCTGGATCGACCCGCGCAAGCAGTAATTGAAGGAGGTATGTGAACAATGGCTCTGTTTGAGAACTACGAAGGCCGCATGCCTCAGCTGCAGCCCGTTCTGGAAAAGTACGGCTTCGCCAACTGGGAAGAGCTGAAGGCTTACAACAACAGCAAGGGTGTGGACGCCTACGCCATCGTCGAGGGCATCCAGCCCATCTGCTTCGAGAACGCCAAGTGGGCCTACGAGTTGGGCGCCGCCATCGCGCTGAAGAAGGGCGTCAAGACCGCCGCCGAGGCCGCCACCTGCATCGGCGAGGGCCTGCAGGCCTTCTGCATCCCCGGCTCCGTGGCCGACCAGCGCCAGGTGGGCCTGGGCCATGGCAACCTGGGCGCCATGCTGCTGGATGAAAAGACCGAGTGCTTCGCCTTCCTGGCCGGCCACGAATCCTTCGCCGCCGCCGAGGGCGCCATCGGCATCGCCCGCAACGCCAACAAGGTTCGCAAGAACCCCCTGCGCGTGATCCTGAACGGCCTGGGCAAGGACGCCGCCATGATCATCAGCCGCATCAACGGCTTCACCTATGTGCAGACCAAGTATGACTATCTGTC
>JAXEEE010000074.1:0-7058 GCA_034104265.1 Eubacteriales bacterium
TTGCTGGGGTCCCGGCGACAACCGGGGGCCCCGCGACGCGGTCGTGCAGGGCAAGGGGGCCGTTGCCCCCTTGAACCCCCTTTGCTGTTATGGTTGGCCTTGGTCGGCTGTACCCGGTAACATTCCCTGTACCGCCAGGGCGGAAACGCTGCACCTTGTCATACCCACCCCATGGCCGGAGGAGCATGAGTAACCTCCGTCGGCCTCCGCAGGAGGTCGCCGCCTCTCTCAACTGAGGCGGAGGGCGCAACCCTCACGCGAAGCGGGGCGACCGTAGGGGAGCCCCGCCCGAGCGCGACCAACCCGAAATTCTTCCCCGGAGGGGAAGGTGTCACGGCAGTTGCCGTGACGGATAGGGGGAGCCTTGCATGTTACGCGTCGCGCCTCGCCCTTTGCGAGGCGTGACCCCTGCAAGCCCGGCGCGCCCTCTGCGAGCCGGGCCTCCGACCCAGCCCAATCCCCCCGAATGGGAGTCCAGAGGGCCATGCGGCCCTCTGGCGAGGGTCTGGGGCGAGCAGCCCCAGCGTCCCCCCATCAATCAATATACAGCATAATCTCCGACAGGTACATCTGCTGGAAGTACAGGTGGAGCACCACCTGCTGATCGCCTTCGGTGGGGAAGCCGTAGCGAAGGGTGCAGGAGGCGTCCGTGCCGTACTCGGCAACGCCCCAGGAGCCGATGCCTTCCGTGCCGTAGAGCGCCTCGCGGGACACGCCGTCGAACTCGCCCTCGCCATTGCGGAAGCGGTTCAGCACGCTGGACACCGTGTCGCCCAGGCGCACACAGCGGGGGCCTTCCATGCTGTCCATGTCAATGGACAGCATGTCCACCTTCGGGTTCTGCTTCTGCGCGTCATAAACAAAGGTGATCTCACAGGCGGGGAACTCCATCGTGCGGATGAACTCGCCCGTATCGTCCTCCATCCAGGCGTCCTGCTGACAGGCGCCCAGCGCCGCTTCCGCCTGCTCCGGGGTCAGGGTCAGGAAGTCCACATCCTCAAAGTGCAGATCCTCCCGGTTGAAGGCCTCCAGATCCGTCCCCACCAGCGAGGTGGGTACCTGGGCATAGACGGACACCTCCGCCACCTGCTGCACCGCGTCCACGTTCTCCTGTACACTCCGGGCGTCAATGCGGCTGTCCAGACCATAGGCCCGGATGGCCACCACCAGATTGTCCTGCACGGTGTAGATCAGGCCCGCGTCGGTGTAGCCGTCGCCGCCGGTGGCCGCCTGCTCCTGAATGGCGTACTGAATGGTCATGATCCGCTGGCCGTCCCGCTGCACCCAGGCCCACTGGGCCCCCGCGGGCATCATGTTGCTCACATACAGCGCCGCAAAGCCCCGATCCCCCGCCAGGGAGGGATTCTCGTTGTAGAAGGCCGCCAGCACCTCCGTCGGCTGCATGTCAATGCAGGTGCCCCGGGGCCCGGCCTCCTCCGGCGCGATCACAACCAGGTTGCGCACCACGCTGTCCTCGGTCATCTCCGGCCGATCCATGTACAGGGTGGCAAAGTCATAAATGAAGGCGTAGCCGTCCTCGGAGAGGGCAGCAGCCTCGGTGGGATCGTTCATGGGCTCGGCCGCCAGGGCGCGCTCCTTGTAGGATTCCACCCAGGCTTCCAGCTCCTCCAGGGTCAGGGCATCGCCCGTGTCCTCCGCCAGGACGGGCAGGCAAAGCGCCGCAATCACAAGGGCGCAAAGCATACCAAACAAACGCTTCTGCATGGTGTTACTCCTTTGCTTCATTGCGGGGCAGCCCCGCAGACTATTCATCCGAGTTTATTGTACAGCAAAAATCCCCCGGTGTACAGTGCCGGATAAGAACGATCATGTAAATTTCACACAGGGCGGCAATTTCTTCCAGGGGATGCACGGCCCCGCCAGGGCTCGGAAAGCCCCCTTTTCCAGCATGCGGCAAAACCGGCCTTCCGCCGCGGGGATGCCAAAATGCGCCAGCAATGCGCCCCCTGTTCCGTGCGTTTGGTTGTTGCAGGCGGATGGCAAACACCCCGCCCGACAAACAAAGGAGGACATCCCCATGAAGCACGTGAACCTGAAAAAGCTCGCCGGCCTGACCGCCGCCGCAGCCCTGACCCTGGCCCCCCTGGCCTCCCTGGCCGATACCGCCCAGAGCGCCCTGGTCAAGGGCGGCGCACTGAACCTGCGCGAAACCGCCTCCCTCAGCGCGAAGGTGCTGGGCCAGTACCCCACCGGCACGCTGGTGGAAATCATCGAGAGCGGCGACGAGTGGCACAAGGTCACCGTCAACGGCAAAACCGGCTACATGATGGCCAAGTACCTCAACACCGACGTAACCACCGCCGTGCAGACCGCCACCGTGCGCACCAACACCGGCATCGGCCTGAACCTGCGGGAGGAGCCCCGCCTCTCCGGCAAGCTGATCACCAGCTTCAAGCCCGGCACCAAGGTTACCGTCTACCAGAAGGGCGCGGACTGGTGCCGCGTGAAGGTGGACGGCCAGGAGGGCTTCATGGCCACGAAGTACCTGAGCTTCGGCGGCAATGCCGGCGCCACCACCCCCTCCACCGGCAAGGTGGCCGTGGTCAACAACCCCAAGGATACCCAGGTGCTCAACCTGCGCCAGGAGGCCTCCCTGGACGCGAAGGTGCTGGCCAGCTACCGCAACGGCACGAAGGTGACCATCCTCAAGTCCGGCGCCACCTGGCATAAGGTGCAGGTGGAGGACGGCAAGGTGGGCTACATGATGGCCAAGTACCTCAAGATCACCAATGAGACCGCCTCCGCCCAGCCCTACACCGCCAAGCTGATCAACATCAACGGCGGCAGCATCGTCAACTTCCGCAAGGGCCCCAGCCTGAACAGCGGCATCATCCGCACTGTGCCCGTGGGCACGAAGGTGACCGTCCTGGAGCACGGCACCGACTGGTGCAAGGTGGATGTGGACGGCACCATCGGCTACATCAGCACCTGGTTCATGACCCCTGTGCATGACTGACATGCCTGATTCATACGAAAGATAACGCCCTTCTGCGCCCGTACCGCCCCCTCCCTTCGGCGGTGCGGGCGACGCTTTTTGGTGATAAGTACAACCCCACAGGATCGCGCCAGCGGAAACGGGTCAAGGGGTGAAACCCCTTGCGCGGGTGCAGGGGCGGCGTTAGCCCCTGCGCAGGTCTGGGCGGCAGCCCAGGCGCAACACAGAGCACAAGAAAAAAGGAAAGGGAAAACCAGAGTTTCCGAGCAGGCGACGAAGTTCGCCCGCGATGGAAACGGCAGGTTCGCGCAATGTCAGATGAACGCGCCACACCCTGCGGAGTATGCGGCATGGCAGGGAGGGAACGACCTCATCCGACCTCGCTGCGCTCGGCCACCTTCCCCACAGGGGAAGGCAAGGCGTACCCCATAAGCCTTCCCCGGTGGGGAAGGTGTCGCGGCGATAGCCGTGACGGATGAGGTCGCCCCTTGCTTCAGCAGAAATGATGCATCAGGTTCAGGCACTCCGGCGCGCCGGGATCCACATAGCCCGTGTCCGCAAAGCCCGCCCGCTCGTAAAGACGCCGGGCAGCCAGATCCTCCCGGTGCACACAGACCTCCACCGCATCGTAGCGGCCCTCCGCCCGCAGCCGCGCCAGCAGCTGCCGCAAAGCCTCGCCGCCGCAGCCCCGGCCCTGATGCCTGCGGTCAATCATGAACTGCTGCAGATCATAGCAGGCGGGCGGCTCGTCCAGATCCCGCACCAGCGCCAGCCCCACCATGACGTCCTCCGCCATGATGGCGTATACCCGCGCCCGATTGCTGCGGTACACGTACCCCCGGGCCAGGATACCCGCCGCCGGCGCAACAAACCGCCGCTGATCCTCCCCCACCTCCAGGCGGAGCGCCTCCGTGAAGTTGGCTTCCATGATGTCCTCCAGATGGATCATGCGCATGCCTCCTGACAAAAAAAGTGGCCCGAAGGCCACTTTTTTGCTTCGCCTTACTCGGCGGTGTCGGTATCCTGGGGCATGAAGGTCTCGCCCTCGGCGGTGTAGGTCACCTCGGCAGCGGCCAGCCACGCATCCATGGTGGTGTTGAACAGCTCGTTCTCAGCGGTGGCCAGCAGCTCCTCGCGCAGCTCCGCCTTGATCTCATCCGTCAGCTCCACAGGGCCAGCGGGCACGTCACGGGTGTACTGCACAATGTGCACGCCGTAGCTGCCCACCACAGGCTGGGCGATGTCGCCCACGTTCTCCACGGAGAAGGCCGCCTGCACAAACACCGGATCCCACAGGATGGAGTCCAGATGCACAGGATAGCCCTCGGTCTTGTTGGGCTCGCTCTGCATGCCGGGATCAGTGCCGTACTCGGCCACCAGATCGGCGAAGGGCACGCCCTCGGCCAGCTTGGCATTGATCTCGTCAATGGTGGGCTGGACGGAGGCGATGATCGCGTCGTAGGCCGCATCCACATCTGCCTGGGTCACCAGGTCGGTGGGGGAAGCAACCTCCTCGCCCTCGGCGGCTTCCTCCTCAGCCTCCTGCTGCTCCTCCAGCTTCGCGCTCAGATCCTGGTAGGCGGTCATCAGCTCGTCGTCCACCTGCAGCAGAATGTGGGTCACACCGCGGTAGCCCTCGGGCTGATAGTAGGAGGTCTGGCCGTAGTAGTTGGTCATGTACTCGTAGGTGCCAACGTCCGCGCCGTAGGTCTCCTTGTCCTCCTGCACCTTCTTGTCAAAGGCGTTCTGCACATCCTCGTCGGTGATCTCCACGCCCTTGACCATCTCGGCCTCAACCTTGTCGAACTTGGCGTTGTCCAGCTCGTTCTGCAGGATGCTCTCCTGGGTGTAGCCCATGGCCTCCAGGCCCGCGACGGCGCTGACGCGGGCGGCAGCCTTGTCCTCATCGGTGGCGTCGTCCGCCAGGTTTCCGTAGTAGCGGATGTAGGTGTCGATCAGGTTCTCCCACTCCTGGGCCACATCGGCCTCCAGCTGGGCGCGCTCCTCGTCGCTCATCTGGTCGAAGCCCCACTCCGTGGCCTTCTGATCCATCAGCTCCAGCTGAATGGCGTAGTCCATGGCCATCTCATAGATGACCTGCTGCATGGCCTCGCTGGACACGTCGTAATACTGGCTGTAGGAATACATCAGGTTCTGGGCGATGGTGTCCACCGTGCCGTAGGAAACCTCGCGGCCGTTGACGCTGGCCATCACAGTGGTCTCCGTCAGTTCGGCGGCAGGCGCGTCGGTGGCGTCGGGCTCGGCGGTTTCATCCGCGGGGGCCTGGGTGGGCTCCTCCGTGGCCTCGGGCACGACAGTGGCCGCAGGCTCCTGGGTGGCCTCGGGAGTGGCGGTGGCTTCGGGGGTCGCGGTGGCCTCGGGGGTAGCGGTTACCTTCGTTACCGTGTCCACCGTGGCGGTCTTGTCCTCACCGGACAGCTTGGGAATCAGCAGCAGCGCCAGAATGACAACCAGCGCAACGACTGCGGCAATCCATGGTGCGTACTTCTTCATCAGAGCAGGTTCCTTTCTTCTGCCCGCGTCGCGCGCAGGCTCCGTGTACCATTATGACACGGTTTTCCCGCCAGCGCAACCTCGGTTTTTGAAAAGTTACAGACCGTTCATGCTTTTGGGGCCGTTTTCCGTTCGGAATCGCCATCCCTGCCGGAAAAAACCATCGGCGGTTGACGTTTCCGGCGGAATTGGGGTATACTGGGAAGCAAGAACGACCTCAGGAGGTAGGCAGACATGGCGGCATGCGAGAAATTCACCTTCTCCTCCACGGCGGGGCCCGCGCTGGACGCGCGGCTGTGGCGGCCGGAGGGCACGCCCCGGGCGGTGGTGCAGCTGGTGCACGGCATGGCGGAGCACATGGATCGCTACGATCCGGTGGCCCGGCGGCTGAACCGGACGGGGCTGGCGGTGGTGGGCCACACGCATCTGGGCCACGGCCCCCGGGCGCAGCGGCAGGGATACTTCGCCGACCATGACGGCTGGCAGCATCTCATCGACGATGTGCACCGCCTGCGGGGCATCGCCCAGGAGCAGTTTCCCGGCCTGCCCTACCTGATGCTGGGGCACTCCATGGGCAGCTTCGTCACCCGGTGCTACCTGCAGGAGCACGGCGAGGGCCTGGCCGGGGTCATGCTGTCCGGCACAGGGCACTTCGACCGGAAAACGGTGACGGCGGCTCTGGCGGCGGCGAACCTGGTGTGCCTCTTCGGCGGGGCGAGGAAGCCCTCCGCGCTGATCGACCAGCTGGCCTTCGGCGGGTACAACAAGCCCTTCGCACCGTGCCGCACGGACTTCGACTGGCTGAGCCGCGCGGAGGCGGAGGTGGACAAGTACGTTGCCGACCCCTATTGCGGGTTCCTGTTCACGGGCAGCGGCTACCGGGAGCTGTTCCGGGGGCTGAAGCGGTTGACGGATCTGGAGGCCCTCCGGCGCATGCCGCCGGAGCTGCCGCTGCTGCTGATCTCCGGGGACAGCGACCCGGTGGGCGGCATGGGCCGGGGCGTGGAACAGGTGGCCCGGGAAATGCGGGACGCGGGCATGAAGCATGTGGAGGTGCGCCTGTACCCCGGCGGGCGGCACGAGATCCTCAACGAGACGAACCGGGACGAGGTGGTGCGGGACGTGATCATCTTCGTGGAGCAGTGCCTGGGCGGGAACGCCTGACCCGACGCGGATCCATACGGATATATAAAGGAAGCGCGGCTGTGCTGACAGGGTCAGGAGCCGCGCTTTTTCCATGCATCGCCCACCCCGCAGCGGGGCGCGAAGTGGCGCGTACCATCCGCGGGGTGGCGGCAAATGGGGCGCAGCGGCACACTGCCGTCAGCGGGTGACACACAGGGCATGCGAGTGGCAGTAAAGGGCATGGAGTGACATACCAGCCCGGGGGTGGCGTCGGAGGGGGCCGCAGCCCCCTTCGACTGTAATCGTATCCCGGGGCAATGAAAAGCATCGAAGATGCCCCCGGGGGCGGGTCGTTTTCCGCGCTGCGGAAAACTTTCCTTACAGCCTCGAGCGGCCGGGAGCGAAGCGACCAGCGAGAGGCTGCAAAACTCACCCAAGGGGCCCGCAGGCCACTTTTTTGACG
>JAXEEE010000075.1:0-8448 GCA_034104265.1 Eubacteriales bacterium
TTCTGCATGTTGCGGGCGCCCACCTGGATGCAGTCCACCTTCTCATCGAAAACTTCGATATCGTAGGGGCTCATGATTTCCGTGACGATGGGTAGGCCCGTGGCAGCGCGGGCTTCCTCCAGCAACGCCAGGCCCTCGTACTTCAGCCCCTGGAAGGCATATGGGGAGGTGCGGGGCTTGAACGCGCCGCCCCGCAGCACCGTTGCGCCGGCCTTCTTGACCTCCTGGGCCACGTAGGTGATCTGCTCCTTGCTCTCCACGGAGCAAGGGCCCGCCATCACGGCCAGCTTCTTGCCGCCCACCTCGGTATCGCCCACCTTCACCGTGGTGGGTTCGGGGTGGAACATGCGGTTGGCCTTCTTGAAGGGCTCAGCCACCTTCATGATGCGCTCCACGCAGCGGAAGGACTCAATCTGGGAGGGATCCACCTGGCTGGTATCGCCGATGAGGCCCAGAATGGTCAGGTCGGAGCCGAACATGGGGTTCACGTTCAGGCCCTTGGCGGTGAGCATGTCGGTCAGCCGGTCGATTTCCTGCTTCTGCGTACCCTGCTTGAGAACGATAATCATGTGTATATCCTCCTTCATTCGCTTTCATGGACGCAAAAAACGGAGACCCGTAAAGGGCCTCCGTTCATCAGCACAGTCCGAAAAGATCCGCGCCTTCAGCCGCTTTACGTCACGCCAAACACCCGGTGCAGCCAAAGCTGACCGGGAACGTAAACGTAAAGGACACGGAATACAGCATAGCGAACCTCCTGGCGCAAGTGGTTGATCCACGCTCATGATTATACATGCCAAACCCGGCGGTGTCAAGGGAAGAACAAAAGCAGAACAAAAGCGGGAACGCATATTGCGCGTTCCCGCAGAAGGTATCCGGGATAATCAGTTGCCCATCATCAGCTGCAGCACGCTGGTGGGCAGGTTCTGGATCAGCACCATCAGAGCGGTCTGCGCGTCGGTGACGATTTCCTCGCCATAGGCGGACAGCTCCTCGTCGCTCATGGCGGCGGGATGCACACTCGCGCCCTCCGCCAGGGAAGCCATGGCGTCGCAGTTCTCGGTAACGGCCTTCACGCTGCACAGCGGGATCTCCATGCCCATCACCGTCAGGCCCACGTCAGCGTTGGTCTCACGGCAGACGCCGTCCGCGCCGGTCTCAGCCTTGGCGGTGTAGCTGCCGTTCAGGGCCATCTCCACGCCGTCCACATCCATGCTCAGGCTCATGTTGCCCATGCTGGAAGCGGTGGTATCGCCGGGGGTCTGCTCACCATCCAGCTTCAGGGCGATGCTCACGTCCTCGTCACCGCTGTTGACGTTCAGCTTCACGTCGGTGTTGGACTTGTTGTCCTCATTGGTGGACAGCACGGACACGGTCATCACGACGGATTCGCCGTCCTCCGTCACGTCCATCTTGAAGGACGCGTCCACGTTCTTGTCATCGAAGGCCGCGTCGGCGGTCATCTGCATCTTGTCATCGCCGTCGAGAAGATTCGCCTTGAAGGTGACCATGCCGGCAGGATCCGCGTCCAGGTAGAGCAGATCCACGGTCATCACGGGAACGTCATCCGCCGAGCAGCGAATGCTCACCGTGTGGCTCACGCCCTGCTCACCGGTCAGGCGGCGGTAGACCAGGGGGATCTTCACGGTCACGTCGTCCTGCGTCATGGTCATGTCCATATCCATGGCCACCAGATCGCCCGACAGGGACATATACTCAGTCACAAGAAGCTCCATGGTCATTTCCGTGCAGGCTTCCTCCATGGCGTCGATGAACTCGGTAAACAGCTCCTCGGCGGTCATTTCGGCGGATTCCAGCTGCTTGTCCAGGAAGGCCATGGCGCTGTCGCTCTTGCGGATGCAGTCCGCAGCGGTGCTGTACAGCTTCACCATGTCCTCGCCGTCAAGGGTCACGGTCACCTTGTTCATGGCCTTGTCGCAGTCGGCGGGCTGCTCGGTGACCTCCGCCACCGTGCCCTTCTTCTTCAGCATGCCGCTCACCAGGTCGATCACCGGCGTCCAGTCCACATCGGCGAAGGCGTCCTCAGCGTTCATCTGCACCGCCATCTCGCCGGAGAACATCCCGGCCAGCTGCGCCTTCACCAGCGCTGCCTCGTCCTCGTCCATTTCGCCGGCGGCAGCAAGCAGATCCACCAGCTTCTCCAGCAGGGGCTGCCACTCGTCCGCATCCACGGCGATGCTGCGGCTGCCCAGGAAGTTGCTGTTCAGATAGGTCGTGCCGTCCTTGATCGCGCCGGTAAGGCTCAGCACATCCTTGCCGGAGAGCTGCGCACTCAGGCTGCCCTGGTCATCGGCCTGATACAGCTCGATGCTCAGGGCGTTGAGCACATCGGAATAAACGGCGGCGGTCTCCGCCCCCAGCGTCGAGGACAGATCCGCAGGGGTGAAGGTCACGGTGGTCTTCAGGGGCATACCCTTGTCCCGGGCATTGCTGATCATCTCGCCCGAGGTGGCTGCGCAGCCCAGCACGGGCAGCGTCAGCATCAGCAGCGCCAGGCAGATGGCGGCAAACTTCTTCATGCAGGTGTTCCTCCCTCATTCTCTGCGCCGGTTCCTGAAAACCGGCTGTATTCTACATTGCCCATTATACACGATCACCCCCTGTTTGTCACGTATTCATGCCGAACTGATACATTTCCGCTCCCAAGGCATACATTCCGCCGTATGAACGCACTTTCATGCGTTAACGTTCCGTTAACTTTCAATCTGCCTCTTGTGAAGATGGAAAATCTCTGCTATAATGCGAAAAGTAAGCTGCTTTTCAAGCGCACCATGAAAGGAGACCCGATTTCCGATGAACCTGACCAATCTGCTGCTGGGCGTCAGCACCGCCTTTGCCGAAGCTGTTGATGCCGGCGCCGCCGAGGTTGTCACCGAGGGCGCCGAGGAAATGTCCACCGCCGCCAGCATCGTGGGCCTGGTGGGCAGCCTGCTGCCCATGATCCTGATCTTCGTTGTGTTCTACTTTATGCTGATCCGTCCTCAGCGCAAGAAGGACAAGCAGGTTAAGGAGATGCTCAACAACCTGAAGAAGGGCGACCGCATCTGCACCATCGGCGGTATCTACGGCACCATCATCAACATCAAGGACGACACCATCACCCTGGCCGTTGGCAAGGACAACCTGAGCATGGTGATTGCCCGGTGGGGTGTGCGCTCCGTGGAAGAGCTGACCATCGAGAACGACAATGGCGAGCTGCTGAACTAATTTCGCAGCCTGCACACAAAAAAAAGTGGCGAGAGCCACTTTTTTTGTTGCCTGCGCTAACCCATGCAGGGCGGCTGGGGGTACAGCGGCAGGCTGGGGGGACACACGGGCTTGGGCGGCCCCGCCATGCAGGGCTCCCAGTGGATCATGTAGCACTCCGCCAGGATTTCCAGCTCCGCCTCAAAGCACCCGTCCTCCGACGGGCACGGTGCGCAGACCAGCCGCACGCAGGGCTGCACCAGCACCGTGCTGCGCCAGCATTCCGCCGCAGGCACGGTCAGCTGCATGGCCACGTCCACCCGGGCACAGGCGCGGCCGTTGTGGATGCAGCCGCAGCCGTCCCGCACCTGGCAGATGAGCGGGATGGTCACGTGCAGGCACAGCGCGTGCCGGGCAGGGTCATGCTCCTGCGTCCAGGCGGGCTCCCCTGCCGCGCACACGCTGAGCAGCGTCAGTGGGGGCGGCGCGCACTCGGGCAGGCCCTCCACCTGCAGGGTAGTCTGGCAGCGGCGGAGCCACGCCCGTCCGCTGGCCAGGATTCTGGGCAGGAGGAAGCCCCGCTGCGCCTGCCCGCAGCTGCAGGAGGTTGGCTTGCGGCAGCTGTTGCAGCGGCATTCCTCCGGCGGGCAGAGGGGGCGGCAGGGCTCCGGGCGGATGCTGCGGCCCCGGTGCATACAGTCCTGTTGTCTCATTGTTCGACGCCTCCCATCATGGCTATGGCGGTTTCCCCTTCAGCGTATGCGGTGGGAGGCGGCGGGTGCGGTTCTCCATGCAAAAGGCCCCTCCGCCGGGGTGTTGGGCGGAGGGACCTGGGTTTGCCGGGACGGGATGCCAAGCGGCAGTACGGACGTGCCGTTTCCATTGCAGGCTGCTGCGCAGCTGCTCGGAAACTCCGTTGGTTTTTGGGGGAACGCTGGGCTGCCGCCCAGACCTGCGCAGGGGCTAACGCCGCCCCTGCACCCGCGCAAGGGTTTTCACCCCTTGACCCGTTTTCGCTTCGCGATCCCGTGTTGATTGGTCTTATTTGCGGGTAGCGATCTGCAGCGCCAGCTTGGCCAGGAATTCGTCCAGCGTGCAGGTTTCGGTCTGGTCGGTGGCCCGGTCGCGCACGGAGATCACGCCCTCCTGCACTTCCTTCTCACCAATGATAACCATGTACGGCACACGATCCTCCTGGCGGGCAGCGCGGATCTTGTAGCCGATCTTCTCATTGCTGTCGTCCAGCTCGCTGCGGATGTTGGCGTCCTGCAGGGCAGCGTTGACCTTGGCGGCGTAGTCCATGCTCTTTTCGGACACAGGCAGCACCTTCACCTGCACGGGGGCCAGCCACAGCGGGAAGCGGCCCTTGGTCTCCTCGATCATGTAGGCCATGAAGCGATCCAGGGAGCCCAGGATGGCCCGGTGAAGCACCACGGGGGTCTTCTGGGTACCGTCGCGGTCCACGTAGGTCAGCTGGAACTTGGCCGGCAGACAGAAGTCCAGCTGGCAGGTGGACAGGGTGTACTCCGCACCCACGGCGGGCTTCACGTTCACGTCCAGCTTGGGGCCATAGAAGGCGGCCTCGCCGATCTCCTCGGTGTAGTCGATGTGCAGGTCGTTGAGCACCTGGCGCAGGGCGTTTTCGGCCTTCTCCCACATCTCGTCGTCGGGATGATACTTCTTGGTGTCCGCGGGATCCCGCAGGGACAGCACGCACCGGTAGTCGGTGATGCCGAAGTCCTGGTACACGTCGCGGATCAGGTTCACCACGGAGGCAACCTCGCCCTCGATCTGCTCAGGGGTGACGAAGAGGTGGGCGTCGTTCTGGCAGAAGTGGCGGCCGCGCTCGATGCCCTTCAGGGTGCCGCTGGCCTCAAAGCGGAAGTCATGGGCGATTTCGCCGATGCGCAGGGGCAGGTCGCGGTAGGAGCGGGGACGGTTGGCGTAGATCATCATGTGATGGGGGCAGTTCATGGGCCGCAGCACGAAGGACTCGCCCTCCACCTCCATGGCGGGGAACATGTTCTCCTTGTAATGATCCCAGTGGCCGGAGGTCTTGTACAGATCCACCGTGCCCACGCAGGGGGTCATCACGTGCAGGTAACCCAGCTTCCGCTCCTTGGCCTTGATGTAGTTCTCCAGCTCCTGCCAGATGGTGTAGCCCTTGGGCAGGAACATGGGCAGGCCGCGGCCGATCAGGTTATCGGTCATGAACAGCTGCATTTCCTTGCCGATCTTGCGGTGGTCGCGCTGGCGTGCCTCCTCCATCATCTTCTCGTAGGCTTCCAGCTCCTCCTTGCTGCCGAAGGCCACGCCGGAGATGCGGGTGAGCATCTTGTTTTCGCTGTTGTTCTTCCAGTACGCGCCGGACAGGCCCGTGAGCTTGAAGGCCTTCAGGGCCTTGGTGTAGCACAGGTGGGGGCCGACGCACATGTCGATGTAGTCGCCCTGCTGGTAGAAGGTCAGGGTCACGTCCTCAGGCAGGTCGCCGATGTGCTCCACCTTGTAGTTCTCGCCGCGATCCGCCATCAGCCTGATGGCCTCCTCCCGGGGCAGCGCGAAGGGCTTGATGGGCAGATTCTTCTTGACGATCTGCTGCATTTCCTTCTCGATGGCGGGCAGATCCTCATCGGACAGCTTCACATCGCCCAGATCCACGTCGTAGTGGAAGCCCTTCTCGGTGGCGGGGCCGTAGGCGAAGTGGGCCTGGGGGTAGAGGTTCTTCACCGCCTGGGCCAGGATGTGGGCCGCGCTGTGACGGATGACGTGCAGCTCGTCCTCCGCGGGACATTCGCCGACAACGCCGTTGTTGTAGATGATCTTCATGGGATTCACGCCTCCTGCTCCGCGCGTCAAACGCGCCTGTTCTTGGAAACGGCAAGGCCTTGGGCGAAAAAAAGGCACCCGCCCCAGCGTTCGTGCCGGGACGGATGCCTGCTTATACGCATCCGCGGTTCCACCCTGCTTGTTTCAATCAACCACTTGCTTCACGCTGTATCGGGCGCGGCCCGCCCAACGTCGGGGGATGGTATCCCGCAGCGCCCGTCGATCCGCGCTTCCAGCCACCGGCGCGGACTCTCTGTGCGTGAGCCATCTGCGGACATGTTCCCCGTCATTCATCGGGATGATGCAAGTATAGCGCGGATTTTCCGGCTTGTCAATCCCCTAGTGCGGTACTGGAGGGGGCCAGGGCCCCGCTCAGGGCGGCAAGCAGCGCGCCCTCGGGATCCTGATGCTGCGCCCAGATCGCCGCGCCCAGCAGGCCGTTTTCCTTCAGCCAGCGGGCCTTGGCCCCCAGGGAGGCTTCATCCTCCCCGCTGACAAAGTTGCCGCAGCCCACCCACCAGGTCGCCTGGGCTTCCTCGTCATCGTGGCGGGTATAGCCCTGGCTTTCCAGCGCTTGAAGCTCGTCATAGCGCAGGGTGCGGTTACCCGCGGTGGCTGCCCGCTGATGCAATCCGTCGCCGCTCACCTGCCGCCACACCCGCCCGTAGGCCGGGACGCCCAGCAGGATTTTCCCGGCGAACAGGCCGGAATCCGTCAGTGCGTTCACGGCCCAGGCCCCGCTGTTCGGAGTGTCCCCCGCCGGGTACAGCCCCGCGTGGTGGCCGGTGATCCGGTCAAAGCCCTGCAGGTCGTAGGCCATGACCACCGCCTGATCCACCAGACCGCCGAGGCGTTCGCCGTCCACCGTGGCCAGCTGCTCCGCCCCGGCACCCAGGGCCACGCTGAGCAGGTAATCCCGCCCGCGCTCCGTCTGCCGCTGATCCAGGCCCTCCCGAAGCAGGGCCAGCAGCGCGTACCAGTTGTCCACATCCTCCTCGCGGCTTTTGATGCCCGCCGCCGAGGAGCCGGGGTACTCCCAGTCGATGTCCACGCCGGTGAAGCCGTAGCGGTCCATCAGCCGGAGGATGCTGTCCGCCAGCCTTTCCCGGCCCTCCGCCGTGGCGCAGGCGTCGGAGAAGCCCTCCGCGCCCCAGCCGCCCACGGACAGCACGCCGTCAATGTGCCCGTGTCGGGCCAGATAGCCCTCCAGCTGGCGGATGCCCTGCCAGTGGCTGCCGCCAGCCTTGCCGCCCTCCAGCAGGGCAAAGGCGTAGTTGATCTGATCAATGTGCGGGGCCATGTCGTCCGTCAGGCCCAGGTCGGGCTGATCCATCACGTACAGCACCACACGCCCGTCCCGCGCGGGAAGGGGCAGCGCCTCCTCCGCTTCCACCGGATCGCCCTGCAGGGCGGAAAGTCCCGTGGTCAGCGTCATGCCCGCCACCACCATCGCCATCATCCTCCTGCGCAGCGTATGCTGCGTTTTTTCTTCGGTGCGCGGCTTGAAGAAAGGCACCGCGCCTTCACCTCCGAAAATGTGTTCGTCCTGATGATAGCATACATGCATGCGCTTTGTCCATGGCAAGTGGTGGAAGCCGGGTGAATGCCGTCGCATCCCGGCCCATCCCGGCGGATTTGTGCGCATTTTGCCTTGACAGACAGGGAGAGATGCTGTATCTTTGTCATAAGCGTGTTGTTATACGGAGGTGCGTTATCATGCTGTTTATCGGCATCTGCGGGGCCAGCGGCAGCGGCAAATCCACCCTGGCGGACTCCCTTGCCCGCAGGCTGGGGGATCGCTGCTACGTGCTGCAGCAGGACGCCTATTACCTGGATCACCCCGACCTGACCTTTGAGGAGCGCTCCGTGCTGAACTACGACGAGCCCTCCATCTTCGACCATGACCTGCTCCTGCACGACGTGCAGGCCCTGCTCGGCGGCAAGCCCATCACCCGCAAGGCCTACGACTATGCCCAGCACCGCCGCGCCGACACGGAGGACGTTATCCTGCCCCCGGACGTGCTGATCCTGGAGGGCATCCACTGCTTCCATGACCCGCGCCTGTGCCGGCTGATGTACCTGAAGCTGTACATGAACGTGGAGCCGGACATCTGCCTGCTGCGGCGGATCCAGCGGGACATCAAGGATCGCGGCCGGGAGATCGACGGCATTTCCATGCAGTACCTGGCCACAGTGAAGCCCATGTACGACAAGTATATCCGCAACTATGTCAACGAAGCGGACGTGATCGTGGCCCGGGGCGGCAAGAACGCCCGCATTGTGGATATCCTGGCCGGCTACGTCCAGGACGAGCTGAACAAACGGGCACAGGCGTAACACCTTCGCGCAACTCCACGGGAACGCGCCAGCGAAAACGGGTCAAGGGGCGATGCCCCTTGCGCGGGGATGTCGCGG
>JAXEEE010000076.1:0-2472 GCA_034104265.1 Eubacteriales bacterium
ATAGTGTATGTGTGCGGCAAGGCCGCCGCGGTAAGGTTTGGAAAGTATTTTGAGAGTGTAAAAAGAGGTATCGTAGTATATGATCCAGCAAAATCTTCGCAACGTTGCCATCATCGCCCACGTCGACCACGGCAAGACCACCCTGGTGGATCAGATGCTCAAGCAGGGCGGCGTCTACCGCGAGAACCAGCAGACCGTCGACCGCGTCATGGACTCCAATGACCTGGAGCGGGAGCGCGGCATCACCATCCTGGCCAAGAACACCGCCGTGCATTACGGCTCCACCAAGATCAACATCGTTGACACCCCCGGCCACGCGGACTTCGGCGGCGAGGTGGAGCGCGTGCTGAAGATGGTGGACGGCGTGCTGCTGCTGGTGGACTCCTTCGAGGGCCCCATGCCCCAGACCCGCTTCGTGCTGAAGAAGGCCCTCGAACTGAAGCTCAAGGTGCTGATGGTCATCAACAAGGTGGACCGTCCCGACGCCCGCTGCGAGGAGGTCGTGAACGAGCTGCTGGATCTGCTCATCGACCTGGGCGCTGACGAGACCCTGCTGGACAATCCCATCCTGTACGTATCCGCCCGCAAGGGCACCGCGACCCTCGACCTGGAGCAGCCCGGCCAGGATCTGCGGCCCCTGTTCGACGCGATCCTCAAGTACATTCCCGCCCCCGAGGGCGATCCCGACGGTCCTGCCCAGGTGCTGATTTCCACCATTGACTACAGCGAGTATGTGGGCCGCATCGGCGTGGGCCGCGTGACCCGCGGCTGCTTCAAGGAGGGCATGAACGTCATCCATACCAACCTGGAGACGGGCGTGACCAGCCCGCAGTGGCGTCTGGGTGGCCTGTACCAGTACGACGGTCTGAAGCGCACCCCCGCCAAGGAGGTGGGCATGGGCGACATTGTGGCGCTCTTCGGCATGGAGGATCTGTCCATCGGCGACACGGTGTGCGATCCCGCCTGCGTGGAGGGTCTGCCCTTCGTGAAGATTTCCGAGCCCACGGTGACCATGACCTTCTGCGTCAACGACAGCCCCTTCGCCGGCCGCGAGGGCCAGTACGTGACCAGCCGTCATCTTCGGGCGCGGCTGATGCGGGAACTGCAGACGGACGTGTCCCTGCGCGTCAACGACACGGATTCCACCGACGCCTTCGAGGTTTGCGGCCGCGGCGAGCTGCACCTGTCCATCCTGATTGAGAACATGCGCCGCCAGGGCTACGAGTTCGCGGTGTCCAAGCCCCAGGTCATCTACAAGATGATCGACGGGGTGAAGTGCGAGCCTGTGGAGCGTCTTGTTGTAGACACGCCCCAGGCCAGCGCGGGCGCGGTGATTGAGAAGATCGGCCGCCGCCGTGGCGTGCTGGAGCACATGTCGGGTCTTGACCGTGTGCGGCTGGAGTTCCTGGTGCCCTCCCGCGGCCTGTTCGGCTACCGGAGCGAGTTCATGACCGACACCCGGGGCGAGGGCATCATGTCCAGCGTGTTTGAGCGCTACGAGCCGGTGAAGGGCGACATTCCCCACCGCAACGTGGGCGCGCTGGTGGCCCATGAGACGGGCGTGTCCACCTCCTACGGTCTGTTCTACGCCCAGGAGCGCGGCACGCTGTTCATCGGCGCGCAGCAGAACGTGTACGAGGGTATGATTGTGGGTCAGAACGCCCGCCCGGACGATCTGGTGGTCAACGTGTGCAAGCAGAAGCACGTGACCAACATGCGCAACGCCTCCGCCTCGGAGGACGCCATGCGCCTGATCTCCGTACATCCTCTGACCCTGGAGGAATGCCTGGAGTTCATCGACGACGACGAGCTGCTGGAGATCACCCCCAAGACCCTGCGCATGCGCAAGAAGATTCTGAGCGCGGGTGACCGCGCGCGCCAGTGGCGGTACAAGGTGACTGAGTAAGCGGGGGACGCTGGGGCTTCTCGCCCCAGACCCTCGCCAAAGAGCCTTCGGCTCTCTGGACTCTCATTCGGGGGGGATCAGGCTGGGTCGGAGGCCCGGCTCGCGGAAGGCGAGCCGGGCTTGCAGGGGTCACGGCGCACAAAGGGTGCGCCGCGACGCGGTCGTGCGAGGCTCCCCCTATCCGTCACGGCTTTCGCCGTGACACCTTCCCCTCCGGGGAAGGGACTGGGTTGTTCGCGCTCGGGCGGGGCTCCCCTACGGTCGCCCCGCTTCGCCCATACTTGCGCCCTCCGTCATGGTCGAGGGAGGCGGCGACCTCCTGCGGAGGCCGACGGAGGCTACTCATGCTCCTCCGGCCATGTACCATTGCGGAGAACCGTGCCTTGTCTTCCTTGTCAGTCCACACGCAGTATCCATCCCCTGACAGGCCCACCATCCCGCGCCCAACGAGGGCGGCCCACCGGTGCCGCCCGGCCGCCAGCGGATGACAGACATAACCCCTAAAGCCGTTCCAAGCCGCCCCCGCGAGGAAGCAATTAGCCTCGCGCAACAAGAGGTTCCGCCCC
>JAXEEE010000077.1:0-4508 GCA_034104265.1 Eubacteriales bacterium
TTACAGTCGAAGGGGGGCGTTGCCCCCTTCGACGCATCTCCCCAGTCAGAGGGGGCTAAAGCCCCCTCCAACACCTTCCCTGGACGGAGGGGCTGCGACCCCTCCGGACCTCCCCGGGGGACGGCGGCTGCGCCGCGCCGGGTGTGTCTGTGCGCCCCTTTTCATCCCGATCCGCAAAAAAACAAAGGTTCCCTGCCCCTGCCTGTCGAAGCATCAGGCAGGGACGAACAGGCCCGAAGGAGGTTTCGTTATGACCCGCGAACGCGCTATCCTGAATTTCCTGGACGATATGGCCGGGGTGAACCTGCACGGCTTCCGGCTTTCCCTCCACGGGGAAACCCTGGCGGAGGGCTATTGGGCGCCCTTCACCCCGGAGGAGCCCCACCGGATGTACTCCGTCAGCAAGTCGCTGGTATCCCTGGCCATCGGCATGCTGGCGGGGGACGGGAAGCTCCGCCTGGATGACCCCATTGTGGATTACTTCCCCGAGTGGGTGGATGAGCGCACCCACCCCCTGCTGCGGGAGGTGACCATCCGCAACATGCTGATGATGTCCACCTGCTACGACCGGGCCATGTACAGCCCCCTGGGGGACAGGGACTGGACGCGCCCCTTCTTCTTTGGCGAGCCCACCCATCCCGCCGGGACGCTCTTCCACTACGATACCTCCGCCTCCCAGGTCATGTGCGCCCTGGTGGAGAAGCTGACGGGCGGGGATATTCTCGCCTTCCTGGAGGCGCGGCTGTTCCGGCCCCTGGGCATGGACGGGCGGAAAGCGTGGCTGAAGGACGGCGCGGGCGTCAGCCAGGGCGGCACGGGCCTGCTGATGACCCTGCGGGACTTCTCCCTCCTGGCGGACTATTGCATGAGCGACGGCAGGGGCCTGGTGCCGAAGGACTACCTGCGGGATGCCACCAGCCGGCTCATCGCCACGGAGGAGCGCAGCGCCCCGGAGGAACGCCACGGCTACGGCTACCAGTTCTGGCAGATGCGGCGGGGCTTCAGCATGTACGGTATGGGCGGGCAGATGGCCCTGTGTCTGCCGGAGGAAGGGCTGTCCCTGTGCACCACGGGCAACACGATGCTGTCCTCCGTGGGCGTGCAGCCCATCTATGACGGGTTCTTCCGGCACCTGGCGGGGATCGGCAGCCTGCCCTCCGACCAGGAGGACGCCCGGGAGCTGTCCGCCCGGCTGACAAGCCTCGCGCTGCCGCCGGTGGCCCCGGCCAGGGCGCAGGACGCTGTCCGGCGGATCCGCTTCACCCGGACGGAGCTGCCCTTCACCGCTCTGACCATCCGCCCGGATGCAGTGGTGTTCCGCATGGCGGACGGGGACGCTGTGCTGCCCTGGGCGGTGGGCGGCTGGGCGGAAGGGATTTTCCCCGGCACCACCGAGCGGTGCATCACCTCCGCCGCCTGGACGGAGGCTGACCGCTTCGTCCTCCGGTGTGAGGTGAAGGACAGCTTCATCTGCAGCATGGAGATGGTCGTGTCCTTCCGGGGGGATCGGGGCGCGGTGCGGCTCAGCGGCGCGCTGTGGGAACTGGTTCCCGGCTGGAACGGCCTTGCCTGGGGTACAGCGGACGCTTGCGCACAGGGGCCGGATGGGCTATAATAGATACGACCCCAACACCAATGCGAAAGCGAGCGGATCGTCATGAGCAAGTACATGGACAGGGCCCGGGAGCTGCGGGCCATCGTCACCCCCCATTACAACTGCGCCCAGGCCGTGCTGCTGCCCTTCGCCCCGGACGCGGGCGTCAGCGAGGAGCAGGCCTACAAGCTGGCGGCCAACTTCGGCGCGGGCATGAAGATGGCCTCCGTCTGCGGGGCGATCACCGGCGGGCTGATGGCCCTGGGCCTCTATGGCCTGGAGGATCCCAAAACCATCGGCGAATACTACCGCCGCCTGAAGGCCAACCACGACGGGCTTCTGGACTGCGCGTCCCTGCTGCGGGTGAACAAGGAGCAGGGCAGGGAAAAGAAGCCCCACTGCGACGACATGGTCTTCGAGTGCGTGGCGCTGGTGGAAGCGCTGCTGAGGGAAAACGGCAAAATCTGACGCGGGCAGCGTATGCCCCGGCGGAAAGCCACGCATCCTGTAACCAACCATTCCAAGGAGGAAATAGCTCTCATGAAAGCCAAGGTTTATTTTTCCCGTGACATTACCCCCGAAACCGTGCTGAAGCTGTATCAGCTGCTGGACAAGCCCCTGCCCGGCAAGGTAGCCGTGAAGGTGCACTCCGGCGAGAAGGGCAACCAGAACTTCCTGCGCCCGCCCTTCTGGAAGGACGTGATCGACCATGTGCAGGGCACGGTGACGGAGTGCAACACCGCCTACGAGGGCGCGCGCTACCGGACTGCGGATCACCTGCAGACCATTGCCGAGCACGGCTGGAACATGTATCCCTTCGACCTGATGGACGCGGAGGGCCCCGATATGGAGCTGGCCATCCCGGACGGCAAGGTCATCCAGCGCAACTTTGTAGGCAAGAACCTGGCCCGGTATGACAGCATGCTGGTGCTCAGCCACTTCAAGGGCCATCCCATGGGCGGCTACGGCGGAGCGCTCAAGCAGCTGTCCATCGGCGTGGCCAGCTCCTACGGCAAGGCCTATATCCACGGCGCGGGCCATGCGGACGAGCTGTGGTCGGCGGATCACAACCTGTTCCTGGAGTCCATGGCGGACGCGGCGTCCTCGGTGACAGCCTACTTCAAGGGGCAGATCGCCTACATCAACGTGATGAAGAACATGTCCGTGGACTGCGACTGCTGCGCCGAGGCGGAGGATCCCTGCATGGCGGATATCGGCGTGCTGGCCTCCACCGACCCCGTGGCCATCGACCAGGCCTGCCTTGACCTGGTGTACGCCGCCACGGAGGATCCCGGCCAGGCCCATCTGCTGGAGCGCATCGAGAGCCGCAACGGCGTGCATACCATCGAGGCGGCGGCAGCCCTGGGCATGGGCAGCCGGGCGTACGAGCTGATCGAAATCAAGTAAGCACACAGGAGGCGCATGGCCATGAAGCTGACCATCATCGGCATCGGCGGGGTAGGCGGACTGCTGGCGGGGGTGCTGATCCGCCGCTACGGGGACGAGGTGAGCCTGATCGCCCGGGGCGAGCGGCTGCGGCAGCTGCGGGAGCAGGGCCTGACCCTGCGCGCCGACGCTTACGGCAGCTTCACGGTGCATCCCGCCGTCGCCACCGACCGGGCCGATACCCTCCCCGTGCAGGACGCGGTGCTGGTCTGCGTGAAGAACGGAGGCCTGGCCCAGGCCGCGGCGCAGATCGCCCCGCTGGTGGACGATCACACCCTGGTGCTTCCGGTGATGAACGGCGTCAGCGCGGGGGACAACCTGCGCCGCCTGCTGGGCAAGGGCCGCATCCTGGACAGCGTGATCTACACCGTCTCCAGCCTGGAAGCCGGGGGCGTGGTCACGCAGAAGGGCGGCTTCACGCAGATTTTCATGGGCGGCGAGGGCGCGGAGCCCCTGGCGGAATACCTGCGGGGCGCAGGGATCGAGGCCCGGGTGGAAGCGGACGTGCAGGCGGCCATCTGGAGCAAGTATGTGCTGAACTGCGCCTACAACGTGGTGACGGCCCGGTGGGGGATCACCATCGGGGACATCAAGCACTCCGAGCAGCTGACGGCGGATTACCGCGCACTGATGGAAGAGGCCTGGCGTGTTGGCCGCGCCCGGGGCGTGAACCTCCCCGACGACCTGGTAGCGCAGCACATGGTTCGCCTGATGAACTGCACCGACGACTCCACCTCCTCCCTGAGCCGGGACTTTGACGCGGGCCGGGCGGGGGAAATGGATATCTTCACGGGCGAGGTGGTGCGCATGGCGGAGGCCTGCGGCATCGACGTGCCCATGAGCCGCGCCTACCTCCAGGGCCTGCAGACACGCGCCGCCACCTTCGCACACTAACAAGGGAACGCGCCAGCGGAAAAGGGTCAAGGGGCAGCGTTAGCCCCTGCGCAGGGATGTCGCGGCAGCCCAGCACATCACAACCGAACAGCAGAAAGAAAAGACGCGAGTTTCCGAGCGGATGCTCCGCAGCCGCATTGGAAACGGCAGGTTCGCCAACCCCACGGAACCGCGCCAGCAAATCATCCCCAAAACAAACAGCATCCGCAGGAATCACCTCCCGCGGATGCTGTATTTTTTATACATCCCGGAACACCCGCAAGACCACGCCCACCTCCCATGGCCGGAGGAGCATGAGTAACCTCCGTCGGCCTCCGCAGGAGGTCGCCGCCTCTCTCAACCGAGGCGGAGCGCGCAAGCATGAGCGAAGCGGAGCGACCGTAGGGGAGCCCCGCCCGAGCGCGACCAACCCAGCCCCCTTCCCCAGCGGGGAAGGTGTCACGGCGAAAGCCGTGACGGATGGGGAGAGCCTCGCATGTTCCGCGTCACCGCGCGCCCCGATTCGCGCCGTGTCCCCCGCAAGCGCGGGGGGCCGGGTGGGCGCCCGGGCGGGCGCCCCGGTGCAAAAACCCCC
>JAXEEE010000078.1:0-14146 GCA_034104265.1 Eubacteriales bacterium
GAGGGGTCCGGGGGCAGCCATGGTGCTGTCTCGGATTGGCTGCCACCGGTCGCCCTTTGGTTCTTTCCCGCGAGTGGGAAAGAACGCCCCGCACGCCCGCGCAACGGGCCAAGGAACCCCGCGCCATCAGGCGCAGCCAAAGGCCCACCATCTTGCGCCCAACGAGGGCGGCCCACTGGTGCCGCCCGGCCGCCAGCGGTCAAGTGACATAACACCCCAAATCCCCTCATGCCGCCCCCGCGAGGAAGGAATTAGCCTCGCGCAGCATGAGGTTTCGCCCCCAAACCAAGCGGCGAGGGGCCCGGGGGCAGCCATGGTGCTGTCTCAGATTGGCTGCCACCGGTCGCCCTTTGGTTCTTTCCCGCGAGTGGGAAAGAACGCCTCGCTTGCCCGCGCAACGGGCAAAAGTCCCTCGCGCCATCAGGCGCAACCAAAGGCCCACCAACCCGCGCGCAACGAGGGCGGCCCACCGGTGCCGCCCGGCCGCCAGCGTACAACAGGCATAACACCTCAAGGCGTTCCAAGCCGCCCCCGCGAGGAAGCGAATAGCCTCGCGCCCCATGAGGTTCCGCCCTCAAACCAAGCGACGAGGGGTCCGGGGGCAGCCATGGTGCTGTCTCGGTTTGGCTGCCACCGGTCGCCCTTTGGTTCTTTCCCGCGAGTGGGAAAGAACGCCCTGCACATTCGCGGATGTGCAAAGGAACCCTGTCCCCCTCAGGAGAGAAAGTCCTCCTCCGCCCGCACATCGGGCAAAGGCCACGCATTCCGCAGGAAGGCCCCCCAGTGCCCGCGCCACGGGCAAAAGCCCCCGCTGGCAGCACCGCACAGGGGAACACAAGGGGGTATAGAATCCCCCCTGCCCCCCTTGCATCTTCCGGGCAATCGTGCTATGATGACCCCATTGATCAACCAGGAGGAATCCGCCATGGCAACAGCCCTTTGGGTACGCACCATCCGCCATCACCGCATCGACCGGCAGGTCGTGGAGCCCTGCCGGCGGGACGATCCCATGGACGCCCTGTCCGAGGCCTGCCACAAGCTGGACATCGCCCGGCCCCTGTGGCTGGACAAGAATCAGCACGAGTGGGACGATTTCGGCCAGACCCGCTTCCTGCCCGACGCCTTCATGGAATCGGTGGATTTCCAGCGGCTGGAGATCGAGTTCATCGACCCCGACGCCAAAAAGAAGCGCTCCAGCGATCCCCGCAACGCCTGAATTCCGGCCGGTTATCCGCCCCTGACGACCACCTGTCGCCGGGGGCTTTTCTTTTCCCAATGCATACGGTATGCTTATGTGCATAAAGGAGGCGCTCATCATGAAGGTTGAGTATGAACTGGATCCATCCTGCGCCGAGCCCCGGCCGTCATCCATGCGGCGCGGATGACCGAGGAGGTGGCTGCCCTGATCCGCCGCCTGACGGAAACGCCCCCGGCCTTCCTCATGGGCTTCCGGGACGAGCAGGCCGTGCCCCTGGATCCCGCGCAGATCATCCGCATCTACGCCCAGGCCGGGAAGGTACTGGCGGACACGGCCCAGGGCAGCTATGTTCTCCGCCGCCGGCTCTGCGACCTGGAGGCCCGGCTGGACGCCACGGTCTTTGTCCGCATCAGCAACAGCGAGATCATCAATCTCCGCCACTGCCGGGGCTTTGATCTGAAGCTGACGGGCACCATCTGCGTGGCCCTGACAGGCAGCGTGGTCACCTATGTGTCACGCCGGTACATGAAGCAGATCCGGCAGGCGCTGGGCCTGTGAAAGGAGGATAACGCATGAATATGAAAAAGCAGCTGCTTGCGCGCGGGATCATCGGCGCGCTGGCGGGTCTGGCCATCGGCCAGGTCGTGATGATCGTCATTTCCCTGTGCGTGGGCGATGGCATGGTGCTGCCCGTACCGCCCCAGCTGGCCCTGCAGGCGGGCAGCGAGCTGGCCGCCTACATCCTGCAGACCCTGGCCGTGATGCTCTACGGGGGCTGCTGGGCCGCCGCATCCTGCATCTGGCAGGTGGAACGGTGGAGCCTGCTGAAGCAGACCGTCCTCCACTTCGCCCTGTCCAGCCTGTCCGCACTGCCTATCGCCTGGCTGCTGTGCTGGTTCCCCCATACATGGGCGGGCTGCGCGGCATACTTCCTGTACTTCCTGCTGCTGTACGCCTGCATCTGGGCGGGCAACTACCTGTCCGTCCGCGCCCGCGTCCGGGCGATGAACAAGCGTCTGCCGCGGTGATTGCCTTGACAAGTTTGCATTTTTATGCGCATATTCTGTATTTCTCATGTATTTTCCTTGACTTCCACCCTGATTCCAGTATAATAAGGCTACTCAAAGGAGAGCATGGCAGCTTCCATGCTCCCCTTTGTTATACCGGGACGTGCTTTGGCGTCCCATCAGGAAGAGGGAGGAAACAGGTTATGAAGAAGGTATTTGCTCTGCTGCTGACGGTGTGCATGCTTCTCTCCGGCGTGGCCCTGGCGGAGGATGTTATCAAGATCGGTATCTTTGAGCCCCTGACCGGCTCCTATGCCGGCGGCGGCGCCATGGAGGTCGAGGGCTTCGAGCTGGCCCTGGAAATGTACCCCGAGGTGCTGGGCAAGAAGATTGAGCTGGTGAAGGCTGACAGCAAGTCCGACAAGGTGGAAGCCTCCATGGCGGCCCAGTCCCTGGTGGACGCGGGCGTGGTGGCCGTGCTGGGCTCTTATTCCTCCGGCCTGACGCTGGCGGGCTCCGACGTGTTCGCCGAGGCGGAGATTCCCGCCCTGACCGCCACCGCCACCAACCCCACCGTTACCCTGCTGAGCGACTGGTACGCCCGCATCTGCTTCATCGATCCCTTCCAGGGCACGATGCTGGCCCGCTTCGCTGTGGAGAATGAGTACAAGAACGTTGCCATCATCCAGGAGATCGAGTCCGAGTACGCGGTGGGCCTGGTGAACTACTTCGAGCAGGAGCTGGCCAATCATGCGGGCTACGCCGTCTCCAGCAAGGGCAACTTCGTCAACACCGACCAGGACTTCACCACCCTGCTGACCGAGGCCCTGTCCAAGAACCCCGACGTGATCTTCACCTCCGTGGGCTACGCGCCCTCCGCCGCGCTGATCATCAAGCAGGCCCGTGAGCTGGGCTACACCGGCCCCATCTTTGGCGGCGATACCCTGGACGCCCCTGAACTGTACCAGATCGCCGGTGAGAAGGTGGACGGCGTGATCTTCACCACCTTCTATGATGCGGCCCAGCCCTCCACCGAGCTGACCACCCAGTTCCTGGACGCCTATCAGGCCAAGTACGGCAAGGCTCCCGCAGCCCCCACGGTCATGGCTTTCGACTGCTTCCTGACCATGCGCAACGCCATCGAGACCGCCGGTACCACCGATGCGGAAGCCGTGCGTGAGGCGCTGTTCGCCACCTCCGGCTTTGTGGGTGCGGCGGGCGCCATCACCCTGGATGAGAACCACGACGCCATCCGTCCTGTGGTGTTCAAGAAGGTCAACGGCGACGGCACCTCCGCGTTCCTGGCGATGATCGAGCCCTGAGCCGGTTCTGTCCCCTGAGCCATGACCCTGCCGCAGCCGTCCGGGAGCCAACCCTCCCGGACGGCTTACGCTGATTATTCACCAAAGGAGGGATTGACATGGGCGTATTCCTGCAGCAGCTGGCCAATGCCCTGTGCGTGGGCAGCCTGTATGCGCTGCTGGCCATCGGCTACACCATGGTCTACGGCGTGCTGAGGCTGATCAACTTTGCCCACGGCGAAATCTTCATGATGGCCATGTACATCGTCTTCTACGGCATCGGGCTGTTCATGCTGCCCTGGTATATCGGGTTCCCCATCACCATTGTGGTCACGGCGCTGCTGGGCGTTTTGTCCGAGCGGCTGGCCTACCGTCCCTTGCGTGACGCGCCGCGCATTTCCGTGCTGATTTCCGCCATCGGCGTAAGCTACTTCCTGCAGAACCTGGCCACCGTGATCTTTGGCGGCCGTCCCCTGACCTTCCCGGATGTACCCCTGTTCACCCAGGTGATCGACCTGGGCGGGGTGAAGATGCAGCGGCTGGGCGTGCTGGTGCCGGCCATCACGGCGGTGCTGCTGCTGATGCTGCTGTTCCTGATCAAGCGCACCCGCACGGGCCTGGCCATGCGCGCCGTGGCCAAGAGCTACGACGCGGCGCGGCTGATGGGTATCGACCTGAACCGCACCATCGCCATCACCTTCTTTATCGGCTCTGCGCTGGCGGGTGTGGGCGCGCTGATGTGGGGCATGAAGTACCCGCAGATCAGCCCCACCGTGGGCGCGATGCCGGGCATCAAGTGCTTCATCGCGGCGGTGCTGGGCGGCATCGGCAACACGGCGGGCGCGGTGCTGGGCGGCTTCCTGCTGGGCTTTGTGGAGATCATGCTGGTGGCGGCGTTCCCCGCCCTCTCGGGCTACCGGGACGCCTTCGCCTTCATTCTGCTGATCATCGTCCTGCTGGTGAAGCCCACGGGCCTGCTGGGCGAAAAAGCGACGGAGAAGGTGTGATTGCGTATGAAGAAAGTGAATTGGCTCCACGTGCTTTTGACCCTTCTCCTGTGCGCGGCGCTGGTGGGCGTGCTGGCCTGGCTGGACGGCAACGCCAGCAGCTATATCCTGCGCATTGCAAGGCTCTGTGCCATCAACATGGTGCTGGCCCTGTCCATGAACCTGATCAACGGCTTCACGGGCCTGTTCTCCCTGGGCCATGCGGGCTTCATGGCCATCGGCGCGTACGCCACCGCGCTGCTGACCATCCCCGTGGCCAAGAAGCAGGTGCTGTTCATGATTGAGCCCCTCATTTCCCCCCTGAACACCCTGACCCTGCCCTTCGGCGTGACGTTGATCATCGGCGGTCTGCTGGCGGCTGTGGTGGCGTTCTTCATCGGCCTGCCTGTTTTGCGCCTGCGGGGCGACTACCTGGCCATCGCCACCATGGGCTTCTCGGAAATCATCCGTGTGCTGATTACCAACATGCAGTCCGTCACCAACGGCGCCCAGGGCCTCAAGTCCATCCCCAACAACGCCAACATCTGGTGGTGCTACGGGGTGGCGCTGGTGGTCATCATCTTCATGGCCCTGCTGACCTCCTCCAGCTACGGCACGGCCTTCAAGGCCATCCGTGAGGATCAGATCGCCGCAGAATCGATGGGCGTGAATCTGTTCTTCCACAAGATGCTGGCGTTCATGCTGTCGGCGTTCATCGCGGGCGTGGGCGGCGGCTTGCTGGCCAGCTACAATGGCACCATCGGCCCGGACATGTTCCGCGTGGCGCAGACCTACAACGTGCTGATGATCGTGGTCATGGGCGGCATGGGCTCCATTACCGGCTCCATCGCCGGGGCGTTCATCGTCACCATCGGGCAGGAATACCTGCGTGTGCTGGACGGCCCCATCAACCTGGGCTTCTGGAGCACCGAGGGCATCAGCGGCATGCGCATGGTGGTGTTCTCCGCCATTCTGCTGCTGATCATTGTGTTCTTCCGCAACGGTCTGTTCGGCACCCATGAGCTGACCTGGAGCGCCATCGGCGCAAGGCTCCGGCGCATGACCGGCCACAGGGAGGTGAAGAGCTGATGCGTCCCGTACTGGAAGTTACCCACGCCACCATGCAGTTCGGCGGTCTGGTGGCCGTCAACGACCTGAACATGTCCATTGGCAACAACGAGATCGTCGCGCTGATCGGCCCCAACGGCGCAGGCAAGACCACCGCCTTCAACATGATCACCGGCGTATACAAGCCCACCAGCGGCATTGTGTCGCTGAACACCCACAACATTACGGGCCTGAAGCCCAACAAAATTGCCGAGATGGGCATTGCCCGCACGTTCCAGAACATCCGCCTCTTCACGCCCCTGACGGTGGCGCAGAATGTGGATCTGGCTCAGCATGTGCGCCTGAAGAGCAGCTGGGTGGGCGCGACGCTGCGCTCTCCCCGCTACTGCCGGGAGATGAAGGCCATTCACGCCCGGACGGAGGAGCTGCTGCACTACATGGGCCTTGCCGACGTGAAGGACGAGCTGGCCGGCTCCCTGCCCTACGGCAAGCAGCGCAAGCTGGAGATCGCCCGGGCCCTGGCCACCCAGCCCAGCCTCCTGCTGCTGGACGAGCCTGCGGCGGGCATGAACCCCTCCGAGGCCGACGAGCTGAAGCAGCTGATCTGCGGCATCCGCGACCGCTTCAGCATCGCCATTCTGCTCATTGAGCATCACATGGACGTGGTCATGGGCATCTCCGACCGCATTTACGTCCTGAACTACGGCACGCTGATCGCCTCGGGCACCGCCCGTGAGATTCAGAACAACGAAGCCGTGATTTCCGCCTATCTGGGGGTGAACGACGATGATGCTTGAACTGCAGGATCTGACGGTATCCTACGGGGGAATCCAGGCGCTCAAGGGCATCAGCCTTCAGGTGGGCGAGGACGAGATTGTCACGCTCATCGGCGCCAACGGCGCAGGCAAGTCCACCACGCTGCGCACCATTTCCGGCCTGGAGAAGCCGCAGGGCGGCAGGATCATCTACAACGGCGTGGACATCACCGGCAAGCCCAGCAAGTACATGGTGCAGAACGGGCTGATCCTGGTGCCGGAGGGCCGTCTCATTTTCCCGGACATGACGGTGCTGGAGAACCTGAAAATCGGCGCGTACCTGCGCCGGGACAAGGACATTGAGAAGGACATCCAGCACATGTACGAGCTTTTCCCCCGGCTGAAGGAGCGCTCCTGGCAGATGGCGGGGACGCTCTCCGGCGGCGAGCAGCAGATGCTGGCGGTGGGCCGCGCGCTGATGAGCCGGCCCAAGCTGCTGATGATGGACGAGCCCTCCCTGGGCCTTGCGCCGCTGGTGGTACGGGACATTTTCTCCATCATCCGCACGATCCGTGATTCCGGGGTGACGGTACTGCTGATTGAGCAGAACGCCAACGCTGCGCTGAAGGTCGCCGACCGGGGCTACGTATTGGAGACGGGGCGGATTGCGCTGGAGGGCACGGGGAAGGAGCTGCTGAGCGACCCCGCTGTCCGCGCAGCCTACCTGGGCAAAAGCTAAAGCTTCCCGAAAGTGGCTGCAGCCACTTTCGGGAAGCTTTAGCTTTTGCCCAGGTAGGCTGCGCGGACAGCGGGGTCGCTCAGCAGCTCCTTCCCCGTGCCCTCCAGCGCAATCCGCCCCGTCTCCAATACGTAGCCCCGGTCGGCGACCTTCAGCGCAGCGTTGGCGTTCTGCTCAATCAGCAGTACCGTCACCCCGGAATCACGGATCGTGCGGATGATGGAGAAAATGTCCCGTACCACCAGCGGCGCAAGGCCCAGGGAGGGCTCGTCCATCATCAGCAGCTTGGGCCGGCTCATCAGCGCGCGGCCCACCGCCAGCATCTGCTGCTCGCCGCCGGAGAGCGTCCCCGCCATCTGCCAGGAGCGCTCCTTCAGCCGGGGGAAAAGCTCGTACATGTGCTGGATGTCCTTCTCAATGTCCTTGTCCCGGCGCAGGTACGCGCCGATTTTCAGGTTCTCCAGCACCGTCATGTCCGGGAAAATGAGACGGCCCTCCGGCACCAGGATCAGCCCGTTCTGCACCATGTACTTGCTGGGCTTGCCGGTGATGTCCACGCCGTTGTAGATGATCCTGCCGCCCTGCGGCTTCTCCAGGCCGGAAATGGTGCGCAGCGTGGTGGACTTGCCTGCGCCGTTGGCGCCGATGAGCGTGACAATCTCGTCCTCGCCCACCTGAAGGCTGATGCCCTTGAGCGCCTGGATTCCCCCGTAGGATACCGTCAGATCCTGCAGTTCAAGCATCATCGTCGTTCACCCCCAGATAGGCGGAAATCACGGCTTCGTTGTTCTGAATCTCACGGGCGGTGCCCGAGGCGATCAGCGTGCCGTAGTTCAGGACGTAAATGCGGTCGGAGATGCCCATGACCACGTCCATGTGATGCTCAATGAGCAGAATGGCGATGCTGAAGCGGTCGCGGATGCCGCAGATCAGCTGCTTCAGCTCGTCGGCCTCGGAGGGGTTCATGCCCGCCGCAGGCTCGTCCAGCAGCAGGAGGCTGGGCTGGGTGGCCAGGGCCCGGGCGATCTCCAGCTTGCGCTGCTTGCCGTAGGGCAGGGAGCCGGCCAGCTCGTCCTTCACGTCGGCAAGGCCCATGTAGTGCAGCAGCTCCTCCGTCCGGGCGTGAATGGCCTTCATCTCCCGGCAGTAGCGGGGAGAGCGCAGCGTCGCGCCCACCCAGCTGCTCTTCAGGCGCACATGCTGAGCCAGATCCACATTCTGCGCCACCGTCAGGGGCGTGAAGAGGCGGATGTTCTGGAACGTGCGGGCAATGCCCATCTCGGCAATTTTGTTGGGCTTCAGGCCCGTAATGTTGTGGGTGTTCAGCGACACAATGCCGCTGGTGGGCTTGTATACGCCGGTGATCATGTTGAAGGCGGTGGTCTTGCCTGCGCCGTTGGGGCCGATCAGCGCGACGATCTCGTTGTTGCCAATGGACATGTTCAGGTCGTTGACGGCCACCAGACCGCCGAACTGCATGGTGGCGTGGGTAACTTCCAGTACGGGACGCATCAGCTCTTCACCTCCCTGTGGCCGGTCATGCGCCGGAGCCTTGCGCCGATGGCGCTCCAGGTCAGCTCATGGGTGCCGAACAGACCGTTGCGGAAGAACACAATGATCAGCAGCAGAATGGCGGAGAACACCACCATGCGCATGCCGCTGATGCCCTCGGTGCTCCAGAAGCCCAGGTTGATGGGGCCGTCCAGCACACGCAGGTATTCCTGCCCGATGGTGACGATGAACGCCCCGGCGATGGAGCCGGTAATGGAGCCCATGCCGCCCATGACCACGATCATCAGCACGTTGTAGGTCTGCGCCACGCGGAACATGTCCGGGCCGATGGTGCCATTGTAGCTGGCCAGCAAGCCGCCGCCCACGCCCGCGATGAACGCCGACAGCATGAACGCCAGCATCTTGTGGAAGAACAGATTCACGCCCATCGATTCTGCGGCGATCTGATCCTCACGGATGGCCTTGAAGGCCGTGCCGTAGCTGGAGGAGGTCAGCAGGGCCATGAAGATGATGACCACCAGCGCCACCCCGTAGCACCACCAGATGTTGGCGTTGTTGGGGATGGACTTGAGGCCCTGGGCGCCGTTGGTGACGGACTGCATGTTGGTAATCAGCACACGGATGATTTCCGAGAAGCCCATGGTGGCGATGGCCAGGTAGTCGCCCCGCAGGCGCAAAACAGGCAGGCCGATGAAGAACGCCACCACAGCCGCCAGCAGACCGCCGATGATCAACGTCACGCCGAAGGGCAGGGTCAGGGTGTTCAGGGGGGAAATGAGGGGCTCAATCATGAACAGCACCTGCTTCTTGGCCACGGGGATGGTCAGCAGCGCGGTGGCGTACGCGCCGATGGCCATGAAGCCCGCATGGCCCAGGGAGAACAGGCCCGTGAAGCCGTTGATCAGGTTCATGGACAGGGCCAGCACCATGTTGATGGCACAGAGCCTTGCAATGCGCAGGATATAGCTGCTGGCGTTGCCGTCCAGCCAGGCCAGCACGCCCACCAGCGCCGCGCACAGGAGAAGGGTCAAAAGCACGTGGAGCCAATTCACTTTCTTCATACGCAATCACACCTTCTCCGTCGCTTTTTCGCCCAGCAGGCCCGTGGGCTTCACCAGCAGGACGATGATCAGCAGAATGAAGGCGAAGGCGTCCCGGTAGCCCGAGAGGGCGGGGAACGCCGCCACCAGCATGATCTCCACAAAGCCCAGCAGGAAGCCGCCCAGCACCGCGCCCGCCGTGTTGCCGATGCCGCCCAGCACCGCCGCGATGAAGCACTTGATGCCCGGCATCGCGCCCACGGTGGGGCTGATCTGCGGGTACTTCATGCCCCACATCAGCGCGCCCACACCCGCCAGCGCAGAGCCGATAAAGAAGGTGATGGCGATGGTGCGGTTCAGGTCGATACCCATCAGCCGCGCCGCGTCGTAGCTCTTGGCCACGGCGCGCATGGCCAGGCCCGTGCGGGTGCGCTTGATCAGGAACAGCAGCATCAGCAGCAGCACCGCCGTGATGGCCGGCACCAGCACGCCCAGCCGCTGCATCTTCACCCCGCCCAGGTCGATCACCTGGGTGAACAGGGGTACATCCGGGAAGGTCAGGGGACGGCCGCCAAAGATCACGGTGGCCAGGTTCTGCAGGAAGTAGCTTACGCCGATGGCGGAAATCAGCACGGAAATGCGCGGCGCGTCACGCAAGGGACGGTAGGCCAGCCGCTCGGACAAAACGCCCAGCAGCGCCGTGACCACAATGGTGATGGGGAACCCGATATACCAGGGCAGCATGAACAGCCCGATGCCGTAGAAGACGATGTACATGGCCATCATGAAGATTTCGCCGTGGGCAAAGTTGATCAGCCTCAGCACGCCGTAGACCATGGTGTAGCCGATGGCCAGCAGCGCATACAGGCTGCCCACGCACAGGGCATTGGCCAGCTGCTGCAGGAATACGCCCATGTCAATCCCTCCTTTGGTGAATAATCAGCGTAAGCCGTCCGGGAGGGTTGGCTCCCGGACGGCTGCGGCAGGGTCATGGCTCAGGGGACAGAACCGGCTCAGGGCTCGATCATCGCCAGGAACGCGGAGGTGCCGTCGCCGTTGACCTTCTTGAACACCACAGGACGGATGGCGTCGTGGTTCTCATCCAGGGTGATGGCGCCCGCCGCACCCACAAAGCCGGAGGTGGCGAACAGCGCCTCACGCACGGCTTCCGCATCGGTGGTACCGGCGGTCTCGATGGCGTTGCGCATGGTCAGGAAGCAGTCGAAAGCCATGACCGTGGGGGCTGCGGGAGCCTTGCCGTACTTGGCCTGATAGGCGTCCAGGAACTGGGTGGTCAGCTCGGTGGAGGGCTGGGCCGCATCATAGAAGGTGGTGAAGATCACGCCGTCCACCTTCTCACCGGCGATCTGGTACAGTTCAGGGGCGTCCAGGGTATCGCCGCCAAAGATGGGGCCGGTGTAGCCCAGCTCACGGGCCTGCTTGATGATCAGCGCGGCGGAGGGCGCGTAGCCCACGGAGGTGAAGATCACGTCGGGGTTCTTGGACAGGGCCTCGGTCAGCAGGGTGGTGAAGTCCTGGTCGGTGTTGACGAAGTTGCCCTTGCTGGAGACGGCGTAGCCCGCATGATTGGCCAGCTCCTGCTCGAAGTAGTTCACCAGGCCCACCGCGTACTCGGACTCGATCTCCTGGATGATGGCAACGTTCTTGTACTCATTCTCCACAGCGAAGCGGGCCAGCATCGTGCCCTGGAAGGGATCGATGAAGCAGATGCGGGCGTACCAGTCGCTCAGCAGGGTAACGGTGGGGTTGGTGGCGGTGGCGGTCAGGGCGGGAATCTCCGCCTCGGCGAACACGTCGGAGCCCGCCAGCGTCAGGCCGGAGGAATAAGAGCCCAGCACGGCCACCACGCCCGCGTCCACCAGGGACTGGGCCGCCATGGAGGCTTCCACCTTGTCGGACTTGCTGTCAGCCTTCACCAGCTCAATCTTCTTGCCCAGCACCTCGGGGTACATTTCCAGGGCCAGCTCGAAGCCCTCGACCTCCATGGCGCCGCCGCCGGCATAGGAGCCGGTCAGGGGCTCAAAGATACCGATCTTGATAACATCCTCCGCCAGGGCCACGCCGGAGAGAAGCATGCACACCGTCAGCAGCAGAGCAAATACCTTCTTCATAACCTGTTTCCTCCCTCTTCCTGATGGGACGCCAAAGCACGTCCCGGTATAACAAAGGGGAGCATGGAAGCTGCCATGCTCTCCTTTGAGTAGCCTTATTATACTGGAATCAGGGTGGAAGTCAAGGAAAATACATGAGAAATACAGAATATGCGCATAAAAATGCAAACTTGTCAAGGCAATCACCGCGGCAGACGCTTGTTCATCGCCCGGACGCGGGCGCGGACGGACAGGTAGTTGCCCGCCCAGATGCAGGCGTACAGCAGCAGGAAGTACAGGAAGTATGCCGCGCAGCCCGCCCATGTATGGGGGAACCAGCACAGCAGCCAGGCGATAGGCAGTGCGGACAGGCTGGACAGGGCGAAGTGGAGGACGGTCTGCTTCAGCAGGCTCCACCGTTCCACCTGCCAGATGCAGGATGCGGCGGCCCAGCAGCCCCCGTAGAGCATCACGGCCAGGGTCTGCAGGATGTAGGCGGCCAGCTCGCTGCCCGCCTGCAGGGCCAGCTGGGGCGGTACGGGCAGCACCATGCCATCGCCCACGCACAGGGAAATGACGATCATCACGACCTGGCCGATGGCCAGACCCGCCAGCGCGCCGATGATCCCGCGCGCAAGCAGCTGCTTTTTCATATTCATGCGTTATCCTCCTTTCACAGGCCCAGCGCCTGCCGGATCTGCTTCATGTACCGGCGTGACACATAGGTGACCACGCTGCCTGTCAGGGCCACGCAGATGGTGCCCGTCAGCTTCAGATCAAAGCCCCGGCAGTGGCGGAGATTGATGATCTCGCTGTTGCTGATGCGGACAAAGACCGTGGCGTCCAGCCGGGCCTCCAGGTCGCAGAGCCGGCGGCGGAGAACATAGCTGCCCTGGGCCGTGTCCGCCAGTACCTTCCCGGCCTGGGCGTAGATGCGGATGATCTGCGCGGGATCCAGGGGCACGGCCTGCTCGTCCCGGAAGCCCATGAGGAAGGCCGGGGGCGTTTCCGTCAGGCGGCGGATCAGGGCAGCCACCTCCTCGGTCATCCGCGCCGCATGGATGACGGCCGGGGCTCGGCGCAGGATGGATCCAGTTCATACTCAACCTTCATGATGAGCGCCTCCTTTATGCACATAAGCATACCGTATGCATTGGGAAAAGAAAAGCCCCCGGCGACAGGTGGTCGTCAGGGGCGGATAACCGGCCGGAATTCAGGCGTTGCGGGGATCGCTGGAGCGCTTCTTTTTGGCGTCGGGGTCGATGAACTCGATCTCCAGCCGCTGGAAATCCACCGATTCCATGAAGGCGTCGGGCAGGAAGCGGGTCTGGCCGAAATCGTCCCACTCGTGCTGATTCTTGTCCAGCCACAGGGGCCGGGCGATGTCCAGCTTGTGGCAGGCCTCGGACAGGGCGTCCATGGGATCGTCCCGCCGGCAGGGCTCCACGACCTGCCGGTCGATGCGGTGATGGCGGATGGTGCGTACCCAAAGGGCTGTTGCCATGGCGGATTCCTCCTGGTTGATCAATGGGGTCATCATAGCACGATTGCCCGGAAGATGCAAGGGGGGCAGGGGGGATTCTATACCCCCTTGTGTTCCCCTGTGCGGTGCTGCCAGCGGGGGCTTTTGCCCGTGGCGCGGGCACTGGGGGGCCTTCCTGCGGAATGCGTGGCCTTTGCCCGATGTGCGGGCGGAGGAGGACTTTCTCTCCTGAGGGGGACAGGGTTCCTTTGCACATCCGCGAATGTGCAGGGCGTTCTTTCCCACTCGCGGGAAAGAACCAAAGGGCGACCGGTGGCAGCCAAACCGAGACAGCACCATGGCTGCCCCCGGACCCCTCGTCGCTTGGTTTGAGGGCGGAACCTCATGGGGCGCGAGGCTATTCGCTTCCTCGCGGGGGCGGCTTGGAACGCCTTGAGGTGTTATGCCTGTTGTACGCTGGCGGCCGGGCGGCACCGGTGGGCCGCCCTCGTTGCGCGCGGGTTGGTGGGCCTTTGGTTGCGCCTGATGGCGCGAGGGACTTTTGCCCGTTGCGCGGGCAAGCGAGGCGTTCTTTCCCACTCGCGGGAAAGAACCAAAGGGCGACCGGTGGCAGCCAATCTGAGACAGCACCATGGCTGCCCCCGGGCCCCTCGCCGCTTGGTTTGGGGGCGAAACCTCATGCTGCGCGAGGCTAATTCCTTCCTCGCGGGGGCGGCATGAGGGGATTTGGGGTGTTATGTCACTTGACCGCTGGCGGCCGGGCGGCACCAGTGGGCCGCCCTCGTTGGGCGCAAGATGGTGGGCCTTTGGCTGCGCCTGATGGCGCGGGGTTCCTTGGCCCGTTGCGCGGGCGTGCGGGGCGTTCTTTCCCACTCGCGGGAAAGAACCAAAGGGCGACCGGTGGCAGCCAATCCGAGACAGCACCATGGCTGCCCCCGGACCCCTC
>JAXEEE010000079.1:0-6814 GCA_034104265.1 Eubacteriales bacterium
CCCAGTGGGGCATCCCCCCCCTGGACTCCCGGGCACCGGCGAACTGCGTTCGCCGGGGCGGTATCATGGTTGTCTTTCCTGTTGCTGGGGTCACGGCGCACGGAGGGTGCGCCGCGACGCGCAGACCGCAGCTTTTCAAGCGCGGCCTTTGGGGGCGCGGTTTTCCCGCCCTTTCCACGCGCGCGGCCTGTGACCGAAGGGAACCAGCTCAATCGCGCGAATAGGGACGAAGTCCCCGCGGGAAAAGGGACGAAGTCCCCCTCCTTAGAGCATGGCGCGGACGGCTTCTGCGGCTTCCGTGAGGGGTACGGTGCGCTCCTCGCGGGTCGCCATGTTCTTCAGCTTGACCACACCCTGGGCAATCTCGTCATCGCCCAGCGTGGCGCACAGCAGCGCGCCCACCTTGTTGGCGTACTTGAACTGGGCCTTCAGGCTGCGGGCGCAGTGATCCATATCCGCCCGGATGCCCGCCTGGCGCAGCTGCTGCACCAGGGAGAAGGCAGGCAGCTTGCCCTCGCCCATGTAGGTGACGAACACCTCGTACTGGTCGGGTCTGGGGATGACCACGCCCTCGCTGTCCAGCAGCATCAGCACCCGCTCGATGCCCATGCCGAAGCCCACCGCGGGCAGCGCGGGGCCGCCCAACTCGCCCACCAGGTTGTCGTAGCGGACGCCGCCGCACACGGTCAGGTTGCCGTCCTTGGTGGTGGTGATCAGCTCGAACACGGTCTTGGTGTAGTAATCCAGGCCGCGGACAATGCGGCTGTCAATCTGATAAGGAATGCCGCTGACCTTCAGGCACGCCTGCAGCTGCTCGAAGTGCTCGCGGCACTCATCGCACAGCACGTCCAGCATGGAGGGCGCGTCCTTCACCTGCTCCTGGCACTTCTTTTCCTTGCAGTCCAGCACCCGCAGGGGGTTGCGGTCGAAGCGGCCCCGGCAGGTTTCGCACATGCAGTCCAGGCGCTGGCCCAGGTATTCCTTCAGCATGGCATGGTACTTCGGGCGGCAGTTGGGGCAGCCGATGGAGTTGATGTTCACGGACAGATTTCTCACGCCCAGGCCGCTGAGCAGCCGGAAGGCCAGCAGGATCAGCTCCGCGTCCGCCGTGGCCTCCTGCGCGCCGAAGCACTCCAGGCCGAACTGGTGATGCTCCCGCAGACGGCCGCTCTGGGGATTTTCATAGCGGAAGATGGGCGCGTTGAGGTAGTACATCTTGCAGGGCATGGGATCGTTGTGCAGCCCGCCCTCCAGGAAGCAGCGCACCGCACCGGCGGTACCCTCGGGCTTGAGGGTGATGGAGCGGTCGCCCTTGTCCTTGAAGGTGTACATTTCCTTCTGCACAATGTCGGTGGTGTCGCCCACGCCGCGCAGGAACAGCTCGGTGTGCTCGAACACGGGGGTGCGAACTTCGCGGTAGCCGGCTTCAGCGGCGGCCAGCCGCATCTTCCCCTCCACATACTGCCAGCGGTAGGAATCCGCCGGCAGCACGTCGCGGGTGCCACGGGGTGCCTGGGTCAACATGGTAGAATCTTCCTCCTTACGTCTGGCTGCTGCGCAAAGGCTCGCGGCTCCTGCCGGCATGAAAAAGCCCCACGCAGACGGATACTCGCTGCATGGGGCGAAAGAGCATTTCGCGGTGCCACCCATTTTCGCGGCCCCAGAGGGAACCGCCTCATCTCCCCTGTAACGCGGGGAACGCGTCCGGCTCTCGCCGGAAAGGCTCCGGGGTGTCGGTCGCGCGGATCCGCCGGGAGCTTTCAGCCTGGGCTCCCTCTCTGGCAGGCGGATGGTTCGCACGCTCTCCCCATCATGGCCGATACAGGGCTTATTGTACCAGCATCGGCAGGGTTTGTCAATCCTCCCACGCCCGATCGATCACCCGGCGGAACAGGTGGTTGATGTCCTCCCAGCCCGGCAGCTCCGTCCGCTTCACAGGATCGATGCTTTCCCGGATGCGCGCCACCTCCCTCAGCAGAAAATCGTCCAAATCCGGAATGTGCGCCGTCAGCCCGGACTCGTCCGCAGCCTTCTTCCGCCAAAGCAGCGAATCCACCGTGGGGTGCATGCGCTCCGGCAGCACCGTGGCACACAGCGCATCGAACAGAACCGGCGGCAGCGTGCCCCGCTCCTCAATCCAGCGTGCTCACAGTACCGGCCGCATCACATCCAGGTGCTTCTTCAGCCGCACCTTCTCCCCTTCCATATGCCTGCGGCCATGGAATAAGTATGGCAGATTTCCGACCGCGCACTGAAACAGCCCGGGATGGCCTTCCGCACCAGCGCTTTCTTCACATCCCAGACGGAGAAGTTCATCCCATCATCCAGCGGGCCCTCGATGGTGTCGCGGATTCTATCCCCCCGCAGGCATTCCTCCGGACTTTCTGCCGCCGCCAATGTCCCGAAGCATCCGCATGATTTTCTCCAGCATGAAAAGTCTCCCCGGCGCAGCGCGCCTTCCTACATATAGTAGAAAGTACAGCACACGCCTCGCAGGGGCGTCATCCGTTACCAGGTGTATTTCATGGCGGTCTCCACCGCGTTCTGATGCTCCGAATCCACCTTGTCCGTCTCGTGGGTCTTGCTGCCCAGGAAGTGGACGCAGAAGTGCCCGTCGAAGCCGTTGTCAATGGTGGAGGTGCCGTGGGGCATGCCGTTCATGGAGGCAGCGTACACATGCCCGTCGTACTTGACCAGAATGGCCCGCCTGCGCCAGCTCCATCCGCCGAAGATTTCCTTGATGGTGGCGGTATCCTCCTTGGTCAGGGGCTCGGTGTCCATGTGGTTGGCGCCGCTCCATCTCCTGGCCTGGAAGGTCTTGCCCGTCGCGCAGTCCTTGATGGTCACCACCGCCCCCTTGGGGATGGTGTTCTCATGGCCGAACCACTTCAGCTGCTCGGTGGCGGGGGCGAAATCATCCTTGCTGGCCGTGGCCAGGGCCGCCAGCGTCTTGCTGCCCGCCACGCCGTCCTGGGTCAGACCCTTCTGCTTCTGCAAAAGCTTCACCGCCCGGGTGGTGCCGCTGCCGTACACGCCGTCCACGCTGCCGGTGTACAGCCCCAGCTTCTTCAGGGACTGCTGGAGGCTCTTCACCGCGCTGCCCTTGTCGCCGGGGCGGAGGGTCTGGCTGGTTTCCTCCTTGGAGGCCTTCTCCAGCGCGGCCAGGGTCTTTCTGCCCGCAACGCCGTCCTGGGTCAGGCCCTGCTGCCTCTGGAAGGCCTTCACCGCCTTGACCGTTCCGCTGCCGTAGTTCCCGTCCACGCTGCCGGTGTACAGGCCCAGGTCCTTCAGGGACTGCTGCAGGCTCTTGACCCTGCTGCCGCTGTCCCCCGGGCGCAGGGCGTCGGAGGAGGACTTCTCCGCGCTCTCCACCTCGCCGGTGACCTTCAGGTATTGCTTCATCACATAGCCGGTATAGCTGCCGTAGCGCACCTTGTACCAGTCGCCGGACTGGCTCTGCACGGTGACAGTATCGCCCTTCTCGAGGGTCTGCAGGGCCTGACTGTCCTTGGAGGCGGATTTGCGCAGCACCAGGCTGCCTGTATTCACCGTGCCCTCCGCCGCCAGCGCGGGCAGGGTGGTCAGCATCATCAGGGCCGCTGCGGATACAGCCGCGCCCCGGCGAATCCACTGATTCATCGTCATCGACTCCTTTCGTAGGGGGGTACGGCTATAATATATTACAAAACTGTTTCGATTTCAATCGTTTCTGTTGATTTTTTACAGCTGTTTCGTCATTGGCAGGGTTATCCAAGCCTTCCCGGATCAAAAGATTGTGCAAAACGTTGGGATCATGTATTGACACGCGCGATGCCCCATGCTATAATAGCTAACGGTTTGAAGAAACCTGTGCCGTAGACAGCCGGTATCCCCCGTGGATGTAAAGGAGCGTCGCTCCGCCTGCCGAGGTGTAATGGATAGAGAAGATGCATTGCTCATCCCTTGCGCCTGCGCGAGGGTTTTCTTTTACTCCCAACCATGACTGGAGGTGCAAGACAATGAGCAAGAATCGCGAGATCAAAGAGCAGGTAGTGGCTGATATCGTGGAGAAGATCAAGGGCGCCGAGTCCATGGTGATCTGCTCCTACAACGGCCTGACTGTGGAGCAGGTGACCAACCTGCGCAAGGAGTGCCGCGAGGCCGGCGTTCAGTACTGCGTGCTGAAGAACCGCCTGGTGCTGCGCGCCCTGCAGGAGCTGAACATCACCGGCCTGGATGATCTGCTGAACGGCCCCAACGCCTTCGTGTTCGGCAGCAAGGACGTGACCAACGCCCCCAAGATCATCAACAGCTTCATCGAGAAGAACAAGCTGACCTCTCTGGAGATCAAGGGCGGCCTGATGGGCACCGAGGCCCTGACCGTCGCCGGTGTGAAGGAGCTGGCCGCCACGCCCAGCCGCGAGGAACTGCTGGCCACCCTGGTGGGCTGCCTGGTTTCTCCCGTGTCCGCGCTGGTGTCCGTCCTGGACGAGATCGCCGAGAAGAAGGCCGCTGCGTAATGGCAGCATGACCCCCGCGGCCAGGTTGGCCGCATGAAACCATCAAACACTTACTTCACAAACATTGGAGGTTGAATACAATGACTCATGAGGAGATTCTGAACGCTATTGAGTCCATGACTCTGCTGGAGGTTAAGGAACTGGTTGACGCCATGAAGGAGAAGTTCGGCGTGACCGGTGCGATCGCTGTTGCCGGTGGCGCTGCTCCCGCGGCCGCTGCTGCTGCTGAGGAAGAGAAGACCGAGTTCGACGTGGTGCTGACCGCTGTTGACGCCGCTCAGAAGATCAAGGTCATCAAGGTTGTGCGCGAGGTCGTTTCCGGCCTGGGCCTGAAGGAAGCCAAGGAGATCGTCGAGGGCACCCCCAAGACCATCAAGGAAGGCGTTTCCAAGGAAGAAGCCGAGAAGATCGTCGCCCAGTTCAAGGAAGTCGGCGGCACCTGCGAGATCAAGTAATTTCGCCAGCCAAGGACATACAGAAGGAAGCATCCTGCGGGGTGCTTCCTTTTTTGTGCGCTCAGGGGCCCGGCGATGCGTACAGTTGATTGGTTCTTCCCCGCCGCAGCCAATGAAGTGTTCATCCCGCCTTGCGTTTGCGCCGCCTCATCCCCTATAATGGAACCATCAACCACCACGGAGGCCGACATGATCAACCGCATGCAATGGGTATCCCGCCACAATCCCGTCCTGACTGCCCCGGACGCGCAATCGCCCCTCACCGTGGGCAACGGCAGCCTCGCCTTCACCGCCGACATCACCGGCCTGCAGACCCTTTATCCCGATTATCTGGAAGAAACGCCCCTGTGCACCATGGCGGACTGGGGCTGGCACACCGTGCCCGCGCCCGTTTCCTCCGGCCGCTACACCCTGGCGGATGTGCAGATGGATCTCTTCGACTTCTGCGGGCGGGAGGTCACCTACGCCAGAACCCGCTTCCCGGAAACGGCCCATGTCTACGACTGGCTGCGCACGAATCCCCACCGGATGAACCTGGCCCGCATCGGCCTGAGGCTGAACGGCGCTGACCTGGCTGCAGGGGATTTCACCGACGTACATCAGGAGCTTCACCTGTACCGCGGGACGCTGGAGAGCCGCTACCTGCTGCGGGGCGTCCCCTGCCGCGCGGTGACGCTCTGCGCGCCGGACACGGACACGCTGGTGTTCCGCCTGGCGTCCGAGCTGCTGATGCAGGGGCTGATCGTGGATCTCGATTTCCCCTACGGCGCGCCGGACATCACCGGCTCGGACTGGAACGTCCCTGACCGCCATGCCACCGTGCCGGAGGGCTGCCTGATCCACCGGCAGGCGGACGGCTTCCGCTACACCCTCCGGTTGGACGCACCCGGCGCATCGCTGACCCAGGCAGGGCCGCACCGCATCCGCATTGCCGCAGCACAGGGCGTGCTGGAGATGGCCGTTACCTTCGCCCGGGAGGATCAGCCTGCCGCCGTCTCCCCTGCCGACGCCCTCTCCCGCTGCACCGACTGGTGGGCGGGGTTCTGGGACAAGGGCGGAGCCATCGACCTGGCTGCCGCCGCCGATCCCCGGGCCATGGAGCTGGAGCGGCGCATGGTGCTGTCGCTGTACCTGCTGACGGTCAACAGCAGCGGACACATGCCCCCGGCGGAGACAGGCCTCACCTGCAACAGCTGGTACGGCAAGGCCCACCTGGAGATGCACTTCTGGCACATGGCCTGGGCGCCCCTGTGGGGCCACAGCGAGCTGCTGCTCCGCTGCCTGCCCTGGTATCACGCACACCTGCCTGAGGCCCGGGACAACGCGTCCCGCAACGGCTACCGTGGCGCCCGCTGGCCAAAGATGGTGGCCGACGACGCGCTGGACAGCCCCTCCACCATCGCTGTGCTGCTGGTGTGGCAGCAGCCCCACATCATCGTCATGCTGGAGCTGCTCCGCCGGGCCATGCAGGAGGAAAGCCCCGCCGAATTGCCGGACTTCCTGCGGGCACAGTGGCCGCTGATCCGGGAGACGGCGGACTTCATGGCGGATTACGCCGTCCGCGACGAGCAAGGCGTGTACCATCTGGAGCCGCCGGTCATTCCCGTGCAGGAGCGCTACGCCCCCCAGGATACCCGCGACCCCTCCTTTGAGGTGGCGTACTGGCGGTTCGGTCTGGAACTGGCCGTCGCCTGGGCGGAGGAGCTGGGCTTCACGCCGGATGCGCGCTGGCGGGATGTCTGCCGGAACATGGCGCGTCCCCCCATGCACGGTGGGCTGTACACCGCCCACGCCAACCGTCCCGACACCTTCGACACCATGGCGGAGGATCACCCTTCCATGCTGCAGTGCCTGGGCGTG
>JAXEEE010000080.1:0-5747 GCA_034104265.1 Eubacteriales bacterium
TGACCCCATCAGCCCGGCTCGCCCTCCGCGAGCCGGGCCTCCGCACAATGATGATGCCCTCCGAATGAGAGTCCAGAGAGCCGAAGGCTCTTTGGCGAGGGTCTGGGGCGAGAAGCCCCAGCGTCCCCCCCCCTCCCGCGCGCGCGCAGTATGGCCGGAGGGAACCAACCCACTCGCGAGAAAAGGGGTGCTCCCCTGCCTGCTTTATTCGTGATGCTCAGCGTGGCGCTGCTGCTCGTATTCGCCGGGAGTGATGCCAGTATACTTCTTGAATACCTGGCAGAAGTAGCTCTTGTTGGGATAGCCGCAGGAGGCGCTGATGTCCGCCAGGGTTCGCCCGGAGGATTCCGCCAGAAGCTCCTGCGCTTTCTCCATGCGCGTCCGGGTCAGAAAGGTGGAGAAGTGCTGCCCCGTCTTTTCGTGGAAGAGCCGGCAGAAGTACGCCGGCGTCAGACCCAGGGAGCGGCTCAGGTTCTGCTGGGAGTAGGGCAGCGAGCAGTCCGCCTGGATCGAGGCGATCACCCGGTCAATGGGCGCGGCTGTCACCCCCGCAGGACAGGCCCGCAGCCGGCCCGGCAGCGCCGTCAGCCATGCCATCAGCGATTCCTTCGGCCGCCGGGCCATCTCCGCCAGGTTCAGGTCCTCCGTCAGCCGGTTCAGGCTGATCTCCGCATGCTGGCTCCAGACCGCCTCAATCACCAGCGGCACAAAGGCGAAGCATGCCCGGCCCAGCTCCTGCTCCGTGCGCAGCGCACGGGACACATACCCCCCCAGCATGTTGTACTGCCGCCGCTTGATGATGGTCTGCAGATGCCCCCGGTGCGCGTGGGCCGCCGCCCCGTCCATGGGCGAAACCTGGCTCCACCAGTCGGATACCTCCGCCATGGGGGTCAGATGCTCCTGCCAGACCAGCGGATCGTCGAACTCCTCGCCGATAAACATGGTGCCCTCCTGCTCCAGGGCCACGGAGGCGTTCTCCATCAGCGCGTGGGCGCACAGCCACATCACCGCGTCCCGGTGCGTGCGGGCGGGGAAGCGGGTCAGGCACAGGAGAATGGTCATCGCGTCGCCGTCCGGGGAGAAGCAGGCGGCGGATTCCCCCGCCAGGCTCATGGCCGTGCCCACGGACGCCAGCAGCGCGGCGCGCTCCGGGTCGGTGAGGGGCATGTCGGCCTCCCAGCGGAGCAGCCGCCAGGCATAGGGATTCCGGGGCAGCTCCTCGCCGCTGACAGACTCACCCAGCAGCAGGCATTCCATGGGCGTGCGCGGTTCGGTTGCAGGGGACATGGCAGACTCCTTTCATCGGGCAGGGTGTATAGACAAGCAGACGCAGCCGGATCCGGCGCGTCTGCAAGAAGTGGCTTATCCTATTGTAACTGCTTTTCTTCGTTTTGAAAAGGGTTCTCCGGTGTGGTTTGACACTTTTTTTGCAAACAGTCCCTTTTCGGGTCTGTCAGCAGGCGCTCATGCCGCAAAAGAAGGACGGGGCGGTGAAGTGAATCCGGCACGTGCCGATCTCGTCCAGCACGATCACCCGCAGGGACGCGCCGACGCTCTTCTTGTCCAGCCCCATGGCGGCGATCAGCTGATCCTCGGGAATGTCCGGCAGCTGGGTGGGCATGCCCAGCGCGCGCAGCAGATGATCCAGCCGTGTGGCCGTGCCCAACTCCGTCATACCCCGGCCTTCCGTCAGCCGGGTGATCACCGACATGCCCAGCGCCACCGCTTCCCCGTGGCGCAGCCCCGTGTAGTGCTGGCAGGTCTCCACCGCGTGGGCGATGGTGTGGCCGAAATTCAGCGTCATGCGCAGGCCCGTGTCCGTCTCGTCCTGGGCCACCACGTCCGCCTTGGCCTGAATGCACCGGCGGAGAATCTCGTCAATGCGGCCCATGACAGCCTCCCGGCCGCCCAGTGCGCATTCCTCCAGCAGGGAGAACAGCGCCGCGTCGCCAATGCAGCCGTACTTGACCACCTCACCCAGACCGTCCCGCCAGTATTCGGGGGTCAGGGTGGTCAGGACGTCCGGGTCGCACAAAACCAGGCTGGGCTGCCAGAAGGCACCCACCAGGTTCTTGCCCTGGGGCAGATCGACGGCCACCTTGCCGCCCACGGAGGAATCCACCTGGGCCAGCAGCGTGGTGGGAATCTGCACGAACCGTACGCCCCGCAGGTAGGTCGCTGCCGCCAGACCCGCCAGGTCGCCGATGACCCCGCCGCCCAGGGCGACGATGGCGTCTTTTCGGGTGATATGGCTGTCGCACAGGAAGGTGTACAGGTCGCTCAGGCGGGCAAGGCACTTGGTCTGCTCCCCGTGGGGCAGCACGATGGACGCGGTGCGCAGCCCTGCGGCATGGAGGGAGTTCTCCACCCGCTTCAGGTACAGCGGCGCCACATGATCGTCAGTGACGATGGCCAGGGCGCAGTTCCCCAGCGCTTCCTCCAGGAAGGTTCCCGCCTGGTCAAGGATGCCGGGTGCAATGTGAATCGGGTAGCTGCGCTGGCCCAGCGCAACGGTGATGGTCTGCATGGCGGAGCCTCCCTTCGGCATGAATCAGCCCTCCACCCGGATGACGCTCTCCAGCCGGGCGGTGTCGGGGTTGAGGCGGCCCAGGGCGGTGCGCATGGCCTTCTCGGAGGCCATGTGGGTGATAAAGATCAGCGGAACCCGGCCGTTTTCCACCGCGCCCTTCTGCAGCATGGTGGCGATGGACACGTTCTCCCGGGCGAAGCACCCGGCAATATCCGACAGCACGCCGGGGGCGTCCTGGGCGGAGAGGCGGATGAAGAAGCAGCTCTGCCAGTCGTCGGTGAAGGTGAGGCTCTCGTCCGCGTCGGCCCGGTTGGCGAAGGTGGGATGCACATGCACGTCCACCGTGGCGGCGTGGAGAATATCGCCCACCACCGCGCTGGCCGTGGGCATGTCGCCCGCGCCACGGCCCTGGAGCATCATTTCCTTGCAGGCGTGGCCGTGGAGGTACACCGCGTTGAAGCTGCCGTTGACCTGGGCCAGGGGATGGTCGGCCTTGAGGAAGGTGGGATGCACCCGCACCTCGATGGTGTCGCCGTCCCGCTTGGCGATGGCCAGGAGCTTGAGCACATAGCCCATTTCCTTGCCGCAGGCGATGTCCGTGGCGGTGACGCGGGTGATGCCCTCCCGGTAGACCTTGCCGTAGGGCACCCGGGCATGGAAGGCCAGGGAGGCCATGATGGACAGCTTGTAGGCTGCGTCCGTGCCCTCCACGTCATTGGCGGGGTCGGGCTCGGCCAGGCCCAGCCGCTGGGCGTCGGCCAGCACGGCGGCGTAATCCTCGCCGCAGTCGTACATGCGGGAGAGAATGTAGTTGGTGGTGCCGTTGATGATGCCCATCAGGGTGTCGATGCGGTTGGCCTGCAGGGGGGTCATCAGCGTGGAGATGATGGGAATCGCGCCGCAGACGCTGGCTTCATAGTACAGGCCTGCGTTGTTGCGCTGGGCGGCCTCCTGCAGGCGGTGCCAGTTCAGCGCCACGGCCACCTTGTTGGCGGTGACGACGGTCTTGCCGTGCTCCAGGGCGGAGAGGAGGTAGTCCGTGGCGGGCTGCTCGCCGCCCATGAACTCCGCCACCATGGTGATCTCCGGATCCTCCAGCACGTCGGCAGGGTTGGTGGTCAGCACCTCCTGGGGCACGGAGCAGGAACGGGCCTTGCTCAGGCTGCGCACCAGCACCTTCTTCACCCGGACGGTGATGTGATCCCTGTGGGCGATTTCCGGGGCGAAGGAGTGCAGCAGCTCCCACACGCCGCCGCCTACATTGCCGCAGCCCAGGAATCCGATAACGATCTCTTTCATTTGGCGACACATCCTTCCTTGTTCCGCTCGTGGATGAGCCGCAGGCCCTTGAGGGTCAGCAGGCCGTCCAGCTTGTCAATGACCTTGGCCTCCTCGGCCACCATTACGGCCATGCCGCCGGTGGCGATGACCTTCGCGTCTCTGCCCAGCTCCTGCTTGATCTGGTGGACAATGTTGCTCACCAGCCCCGCATAGCCGTAGTACATGCCCGCCTGCAGGTTGGTCAGCGTGGTGCGGCCGATGATGCTCTCCGGCTTGGTCAGGGCGAAACGGGGGAGCTTCGCCGTGCCGGACACCAGGGCCTCGCTGGCCAGCTTGATGCCCGGACAGATGCAGCCGCCCAGGAACGCCCCGCCCTCATCCACCACGCCGAAGGTGGTGGCGGTGCCGAAGTCGATGAAGATGCAGGGCCCGCCGTACTCGCTGTAGGCGGCCACCGCGTTGGCGATACGGTCGCTGCCCAGCTCACGGGGGTTCTCGTAGCGGATGTTGATCCCGGTTTTGATGCCGGGGGCCACCAGCATGGGGGACAGGCCGAAGTAGTTCTGGCACATGTGCTCGATGGTGAAATTGATGGTGGGCACCACGCTGGAAATCACGATGCCCTCCACCTGCGCGGGATCCACCTTCTCGTGCTGGAACAGGTTCATGAACAGGATGCCGTATTCGTCGGAGGAATACATCCTGTTGGTGGATACGCGCCAGTACTTGACCATGTCTTCGCCCTCGAACAGGGCGGTCTTGATGTTGGTGTTGCCGATATCCAGGGTCAGGATCATGGCAGGAAAGCCTCCTTGGGTATGGATGAGGAATCATGCGCCTCCGCCCGCAGGGACGCAGGGGCGTTCCGCGGGCGGAGCGTGGTGAAACGGTATGAATGCTGAAATCAGGCCTGGCGGCGGATGCGCCACAGGGCGGTGAGGATGGGCGGGCAGATCAGCGCGGCAGCAATGGCCTCGCAGGGGCCCGCGCCGCCGGCGGTGGCGCCGATGGCCGTCAGAACAGCGGTGTTGTCAATGCCCGCCATCATGTAGAAGATCAGCATCAGGCCCAGGTACAGGATGGTGTTGGTCAGGGAGCCGCAGGCAGCGGCCACGGCCACGGCGATGTGCTTCTGCTTTTTCGCCAGGAGCGTGTACACGCCCCAGATCACCAGCGGGATGCACAGCCGGGGCAGGAAGGTCATCACCACCACCGCCAGGGGGGAGGCGCCCATCAGCGTGCCCACCAGCACGGAGGGCTTGATCAGCGCGGAGGCCATGCTCGTTGCGCCAAAGGCCAGGCCCAGCACCAGGCCGCTCTTCAGGCCCATGTAAATCGTCCCGATGGCCACGGGGATCACCAGCAGCGTCACGTTGCACCAGCCCAGGGGAATCATCCCCAGAGGGGTCTGGCCCAGCAGGAAGATCAGGCCGACGAAAAGCGCCAGCAGGACGAGGTTGTTGAGTTGTTTGCGTGCCATGACAGTATTACCTCCGTTCGGGTTCCGGATGCGGATACCCTACGATGTTTGTATTTCTGCCAGCCGGGGCCTGTGGACTCGTCCGGTGCGGATGCTGCCGGCGAAAGGCGCAGGGGCGTGCAGATGGCACCATTATACATGTTTTGCGCGGGAATGTAAAGCGCGCGGGAACCCATGCCGTATGGAAGTACATCAAAAATGCCGTCACGCAGACGATGCGCACCGGCACGGCCCAGCCGGGAAAGCGCCCCGGAAAGGCCCGGAGGGGCCGCAGCCCAGCAGCCCAGCACCCGCAGGGAACCCGTCCTCCCCCGGCGAAGCCCCGGGGAGGTTTGGCGGGGCCGCAGCCCAGCAGCCCAGCACCCGTAGGGAACCCGTCCGCCCCCAGCGAAGCCCCCGGGGGAGGTTTGGAGGGGCCGCAGCCCAGCACCCGCAGGGAACCCGTCCGCCCCCGGC
>JAXEEE010000081.1:0-15665 GCA_034104265.1 Eubacteriales bacterium
GAGCTTGTGAACAGAAGCCTTGTTCCGACGCTGATCGTTGGCGTTACGCGCATTACGACAGGCAGAAGGGCAGTAGCATAGCCGTTATTTCTGCATGTAAGTCCTACGGTATTGTACTTCTGATAATACCGCTGGCACTCCGCCAGCTCCGCTGCGTAGCCCTTGGGGACATAGGGCGGCAGGGTGTCGGCGGTGTAGACGCCTTCGTAGAGCGCAACGCACTTGATTTTGCTTCCGCTCGGAAAGGTTACGTTCACGCCATCCATGGTTTCTTCGGATGTATCAATATACCCGGTAATCAATACTGTGCCGTCAGCCATATAGGCCACGATTGTGTGTTGTTTGCTCAGATCGAGATAACCCTTCTCGAATCGCTGGATCAAATACACAATCCCGCCGCCAGACGTTGTAAAAGTAATGCCGCCATCTTCAATTTTTACCGATACACTTCCACTTGGCCCTTCAGCGGCAAGCCATCTGTCAATTGATCGGACAAAATTTCCAGAATAGCTTCTCTGACCACGCTGGTTGACAGGGTTTGTAAAGTCGCTGTTATCCAGCAAATTCCGCACCCTGTCCCGCTGCCGGATGGCGTTCCCCACGTCCGTACTGCCCAGCATCAGCCGCCAGTCCTCCGCGATGGCCACCTGCTTCTCCCCCGTTGGGTACGCCCCGAAGCCGAAGGCGTTGCGGATCTTGCTCCACACCATGAACACGCTGCCCGGCGCGATCACTGCCGTCTGCTCCGCCACGCTCACCTTGTCCGCCACCGAAAAGCGGAACTCGTACCGCTCGTCCAGGGCCACCGCGTCCGTCAGGGCCACCGCCGTGTACCCGCTTGCGCTGTCCCAGCCCGTGATCTCCGTCCAGGCCTCCGTCCCGTACACCCGCCAGTACACCCGCACCGTGGCCGCGTTGCTGCCCACCGCCGTCATGGCGTAGCTGCAGCCCAGCTTGGCCGACTTGCCCTTCGTCCGGCTCACCGTGCCGTCACTGGTGCAACGCAGAGCCGTCCTGCCCGTGATGGCAATGTCCGTGTACGCCTCCACCGTGATGCTGATGCTTCCGCTTGCCTCGCGCCCCCGGCTGTCCTTGACCGTGACCGTAAAGGTCACCGTCCCCGCCGTGCGCAGCAGGCCGCTTGTCAGGTTGTCCGCCCACGCGCTGTCCCCGTTGCCTGTGATCAGCACACTGGCAATGGTCGCACCCTCGCCAGCACTGTACCCGCTGACGGCCACCCGGCACTTGCTGTGCCCCTGGATGTACAGCCCGTCCATGCCATCCAGCAGCGTCGCCGTGATGGCCCCCACCGTTGGCACAACCCCCGCACCCGCCGTGATGGTGATGGAGGCCGATACCGCACCCATGGACGCGCCGGAACTGTCCAGCGTCTCCACCTTGACGCTGCCCGTGCCGCTCACCGCGTTGGGGATCTGATCCAGCCATGCCACCGGTATGGTGTAGCTGACGGACGTACCAACCCCCGTGGCCGTGTAGCTTCGGCTTCCGAAGGCAAATGTCACCCGGTGGGTGTAGCTGCTGTCCACCCGGCTGATGGTCACGCCCAGCGCGGTTCCCGCGTCCAGCGTGGTCTTGTCCAGGCTGAAGGTGCTGATGGGGTTGGTGTAGTCAATGGCTACCTCGATGCCGGAGAAGTACACGTTGGACTGGCTTCCCGCACTGTTGGCCGTTTTTCGGAACAGCAGACTGAAGCTGCCGTTGCCCGTGACGCGCCCTGTCAGGTCAACCGTTCCACCGCTCCCGGCGGACAGCGACACATACCACAGCCGGTTCGCCGCCACTGCCTCGGTTCCCCAGAATATCTCCGTCCGCCCCGGCGATGCATAGGTGTTGCCGGAAGCGAAGGTCAGCGTCACCTTGTTGATGATGGCTCCGCCCGGCAGCCCGGACACCGTGGGTGTCCATACCTGGCTGGCTGCGCCCGTGCCTTTCAGCCATATGTCGCTGCCTGTCAGCTTGATGGTCGGCATCCTCTCACCTCTCTTATGTCCACACTACATAGTCCCCGTCCGGCTCCGCCGTCAGGTCGCCGATGGTGAATTTCTCGTCCACCTGCAGCTTGGGTATGTACCCTGTGTCCTGCTTGAAGTACAGCGTGTCCGTGGAATAGTAGCGGATGGCGAAGCCGTCATACCGCACCACCGAGCTGTACGCCTGATCACTTCTGCCGATGGCCAGCTCGCCCTCTGCGGAGAAGTTGAACCAGGCCTTCATCTGCTCATTGAGCGCGTTCTGCCCATCCACGAACACCCGCAACTGACTGTTTGCCAGGATGTCCATGGCGTTGATGGCGTTGATGGTGGCCTCCCGGCTGAACAGCGTGTCCACGTCAATGTTCGCCGCCATCAGCTGCCGGATGATGGCGTTGTCCGCAAAGATGTCCTTGGCGTTCAGCTTCGCCGCCGTGATGCTCCCGTCGATCAGCTTCCCGCCGGACAGCTGCCCCTCGTCAATGGCCTCCGTCACATCGCTTTTCCGTGCGCTGATCTCGCCGTCTTCGCCCACCACCACCTCGTAGTAGCCACCGTCCGCGCCCTTCAGGAGCAGCTGGCCCAGCGACAGCCGCACCATGTTGCCCTCCGTCACCGCCAGGTCGGCGATGTAGAGCTCCCCCGCCTCGCCCTGGGTGATGATCTGCTTGTCGGCGATCAGGTCGCGGATCCTGGCGAAGTCGATCTCCGCCGTGCCGATCCGGGCGTCGGCGATCTCCGCGATCTTCGCCATCAGGCTGGCAATGTTGGCCCAGTCCACGTCCATCGTACCGATGTCCGCCGTCACGATCTTCGCCACCTGGGCCTCCAGATCCTGAATCTGCGCCGCTCCAATCTTCGCCTGGCCCATTTCCGCCCGGGCCGCCTTCACGATCTGCGCGTCCAGCCCCTTCACCGCCGCCGTGCTCAGGCCGCCGTCCAGGATGTTCTGCCCGTCCAGATGCGCCAGCACATACGCCAACGCCTCCACCAGCCGGTTCAGGTACATCCGCAGCCGCTCATTGCTCGCCCTGCTCCCGTCCAGCTCCGGCGCCTTCTCCAGATTCACAGCCGCCATCCGTTACACCTCCGTCCCCGGGTCCGTCCTCCGCGCTTCCTCCGCGCCCCGCACTGCCTGGCTCACGCCGTCCCCCGCGCGGGTCATCCTCTCCGCGCCTGCTCCCTGCCCGCCACCTGGCTGCTCCGGCAGCGCCGCCACAGTCCCCGTCATCGCCTCCAGCTGCTGGGTCAGCGCGGCAATCTGCTGCTGCATCTGCTCGTACACCGTGCCCCGCTGTGCAATCTCCTGCTTGAGCTTGTCCACGCCCTCAAACTGCATCAGCTCCAGCATCATCAGCGACTGATCCGCCATCTGCGGGTTGAACACGCCCATCTGGTACAGCTGCACCGCCAGCTCGTTCTGGCTGGCCCGGCTGAAGGGGTTGGCCCGCTGCGCCTTGATCTTCAGGTCGAATACCGGCTTGCGCACCGATGCCACGCCGTACTCGTCCTGCATGGCCATGGGCCGCATGCCGCTGTTGTCCAGGGTGGAAAAGGCCATGCTCCCGTCCTTTCCGGTGATGCGGAAGGTGCGCGGCGCGTCGTAGAATTGCCTGATCAGCTCAATCACCATGGCGCACACCTGCTCGTAGGCCCGGTAGGACGCCTTGAGCATGTCCCGGCTTAGCTTGTTGCCCGCCTCCTGCAGGGACGCAATGGCGCTGGCCGCCGTCACGCCGCTTGACGTTCCGCCCTGGTTGAAGTCCCGGTTGCCGCTGGTCTCCTTCAGTTCGTTGATCTTCGTCTCCCGCACGTTGTACACCGCCGCCGGCAGCGGGCTCACGTCAATCTCCCGGATGTTCAGCTCGCTGATGGGCCCGTCCACATGCACAATGTCCTTGCCCCAGTCCGCGAACTCCTTTTCATTGATGCCCGCCTGGTCGGATACGAAGTACCGCCGCTTCCCGCACATCTGCGCGTTTTTCAGGATCATGCTGTCCAGCATGTCGATGTACATCTGCGGGTCGCGCATGATGTCGATGTACCCGAAGCCCGCGCAGCTGTCCTGCACCGGGAACAGCGGATCGAACACGAACGGGTACAGCCCATGCTCATACCAGCCCGTCTCCCGGTACCGCTCCTCGTTTTCGCTTGCAAACAGGATCGTCTGCCCCGTGTACTTGCACAGGTGCAGCACCTGTTTGCCCATGGCGTTGCGCCGCTTGTAGTACCAGTCGATCACCGCCACCCGGTCGCTGTCCTCCCGGCTGTCCTCGTGCTCGTAGTCCTGGACCGTCACCGACACGCCGCCCTGTACCTCGTCGGCAAACTCCGGCCACCGCGCCTGAAACTGCTCCAGCGTCATCACGTCCACGCAGAACAGATCGTCGCTGTCCTGGATGTCCCGCACCCCCGGCTCCCAGGCCAGCTTGAGGATGTCCACCGTTTTGATGCCCACATCCCCCAGACCGCCCAGCTTCTGCGCGTCCCAGTACACAAACTGTACGCCCGTCCCCTGCTTGATCTTGTACCACCACATGTCGTCGTACACGGCCTCGTAGCGGTTTTCCTCCATGATCACCGGGATCACCCCGCTGAGCGTCTCCGCCAGGGCCACGTCCCCCTGCTCCCGGGGCAGCACCGCGCAGTCCGGATAGTTGTCCATGGCGTCCGCATGCTTGTTCAGCACGCAGTTGAGCAGCCACGCGCTGGCAGGCTCCAGCTGCTCCTCCTCCTTCTTGCCGAATCGGGCGTTCAGCTGCCTCCAGTGCCGCAGCTTCCACCACTCCTCGTTGGCTACAATGCGCCGGTCAAGGCTCGCCTTGCCCCGCTGATACCGCAGCAGCCGCGCCGTGGCCTTCTCCAGCTCCTCCACCCCGATGGGCGGCCTGGCCTGCGTCTCCGGCTGCGCGGGCTGCGCGGCCCCTTCCCGCAGCTTTCCGGGCATGCCCTGCGTCATCGGTTCCACGCCTGGCTTCATTGCCTCCGGCTGCGGATTCACGGGCTGGGCCGCCTGCTGCTGCGTCATGGGCTGGGCCTCCACCGGCATGTTTTCCCCCATCATGCCCCGCTGAGCCCTTTTCCTTTTCGTGCTGTTTCGCGTTTCCATGCTTCTCCTCCTTCGGTGTCAGTACCGGTAGAACACCGGCTTTTTCTGCCTGTCCTTTTGCAGGTCGAGGGGATCATCCGCCGGGGCGGTGTAGGCCGGCGGCGTGGCGGACGGCCTGGGCTTGCAGGGGTTGGCCATCATCACATACCGGCATTCGTCATAGCAGTGATCCTCCATCTTCGTGTTCACGTCCTCCACGTCCGCCTCGTCGTAGCACAGCGCGGGGATCAGCTCGATGAAGTTTTTGCAGGTGGAGAACACCTGGAACATGGGCCGCCCGTCCTCGTCAAAGGCCAGGCGGTTGTGGAACTGCATCAGCCCCTGGAAGCGGTCATGGTCGCCCATGTACCAGCTGACGCCCTCCCTGCGCATGATGGTCGCCACCGCGTTCTCCTCATCCGTCTGCGTCTGGGTGATGGCCGGGTCAGCCCATCCCGTGATTTTCCTGCCCTTCAGGTTCGGATCCTCGTGCTCGATGCGCTTGATCTCCCGTGCCACCGCCGCCGGGTGCATCCGCAGTCCCGAGTCCGGTCTGCCATTGGTGCCGTAGTACTCCCGGATTCGGTACATCCGCCCGTCCTCGTCCACCGCGTACCAGCCCACCGAAAACGGCCTCGTGTAGCCCCAGTCCAGCCCCCTGTACACCCGCCAGGAGCGCGGGATGGTAAACGGCGCGATGACGTGCGTCCACCTCTGATCCAGGTACCGCCCCGGGTCGTTGCGCCACTCCTCAAACACCTGCCCCGAGAACCCGTCCCAGTCCGCCTCCAGCAGCTGCCGCCGCTCCCGCTCCGGCAGCGCCGCCAGACGGGCCAGGTACTGCGGATCGTTGCGCAGCAGCTCCTGGTTGTCCCACACCAGCGAGGGCACGTAGATCCGCGTCTGGCTCATCCACAGCTTGTCCCCGTCCGGCCTGATGGCCCATACCCACTCCCGCATCCGCGTCATGGGCGGCGCGGGGGAGATGAACCGCTTCTTGCACCAGGCGTGCCCCACACCGCCCGGGTTGGTCGCACCCCTGATGTAGCAGCGCGTCCCCGGCCCGCTGGGACGGTTGCGGCTATGCAGGTAGCTGTACTCGTCCCAGGTGAAGTGCGTCAGCTCGTCAAAGGCGATGTAGTCGTACTGCTTGCCCTGGTAGTTGATCCTGTCCGCCGTGCGGTGCATGGAGCCGAAATAGATCTTCGCCCCCGATGGGAACCGCCAGGCGTGCTCCGTGCCGTTGTACCGCGCCCCGGGGAACGCCCGGCGATAGTAGAATTGGCTCTTGTCCACCAGCTCGGAGAGCTGCGGGAAGGTCTTGCGCAGGATCAGCCCCCGGTAGTGGGGGATGTGTACCTGCCGCAGCGCCTCCATCACCAGCGCGTCCGACTTGCCGCCGCCCGCCGCCCCGCCGAACAGCGCCTCGTCCTCCGGCCGCGCCATGAACGCCCGCTGCCTGGGCTGCGGCTCCCATACCACCTTACCCGCCATGGCCATCCCCCGCAAACGTCTGCGTTTCTCTTCCCTTTTCGGCCATTCCACGGCTTCGCCGCGTACTGGCTGTCACCTTCGCTTCGCTTCGGAGCCTTTGCCCCTGCAGGTCAACTCCACACTGTGGAGCCGGCTCACTCGGCGAATCCAAGGATTCGCTGTCGCTAATCTCGCTTCGCTCGATCTCACCCAGCACCTCCGCGCCCTCCGGCGGCGCCTCACCCAGCACAATCTCCTGCCCACTGTCCGCATCCTCCGCCACCGGCGCCAGCATGGCCACGCCCGTCTCGTCCGTCTCCGCCTGGCCCACCGCCGCCTTCTCCCGATCCAGCCGCAGCCGCTCTTTTTGAAGCTTCAGCCGCTCCGCGTCCAGCTTGCCCGGGCTCTCCTTCACATCCCGGATCACCTCCACCAGCGTCCGCAGCGTCTCCACCATGTCCTTTGCGCTCTTGGTGTCCATCTTGTCCAGCACCCGCTCCCCCTGCTGGCCCTTGGCCACGTACAGCACATGCCGGTACAGCTGATCCTCGTCGTCCATGGCCACCTCCAGCTCCATCAGCAGCCGCTCCGCCAGCTCGTCCAGCCGCATCAGCGCCTCCGCCCGCCGCGCCGCCTTTTTGTACTCCGCCTTGCTGCGCGCGCGTGTGTTCACCCTGTCCGCAAACTGTTCCCGTTTTTCCGGCCACCCGTTTTTCCGCCCGTGCCGGGCCACCGAGGACAGCGAAACCCCATATTTTTCAGCGATTTCCCGGTAGGTCAGCCGGTTCGCCATATAATCGGATTCGATTTTCTTCCAGTCGATGGCCACCTGCTGTCCCCCCTTTTGCAGTCGCCTGCGATTCCTTTCACCCCGATTTTCACACAAAAAAATCAGGGGGTGGATACCCCCTGGTCATTCACACTTGCTCCGCATGTTCTCTTATCCACTTTTCAACATCGTCCACATCCATGGTACCCTGTGCCACGCTCAACCCCAGCTGCACCAATTCTCCCTGTGTGTAACGCATTTTGACGCCGTTCCTGCGCAGAATCAGCAGCATGGCTGCCATGCCTGTTCGCTTGTTGCCATCGATGAAGCCATGATTCTGTGCGATGCCGCATCCGAGTGCCGCCGCCTTGCGCCATATACCCGGATGTGCCTCCACGCCCGCAAAGGATGCGGACGCGCGGGCGACTGCGCTGTCGATCAGACCCATGTCCCGCACGCCGTCACTTCCGCCTGTGCGTTCAACCAGCTTCCTGTGCAGCAGCAGGATTGCACGCGCATCAGGCAGCCATACGTTCATTGGGCCAGCTCCTTCATGGCAATCAAATTCTCTTCAATCACGGCATCCATATCGGCTTCCAGCTGCTTCTGCTCCTTCTGCTTGAGAAACAGCGCAAAGTCAAGCACCTGCTGCTGTGCCTGCTCCGGCATGTTTCGCGTTTCTTCGGTGATCCTCTCCACCAGGGTCATGCCGCTGCACCTCCTTCGCTTGTTCCCTATGGTCGCTCCTTATCAAAATTCTATTCCTCGCACTTCGTTTCCTTCCCGAAAATGCTTCTCCACGCAAAAAGCCGACGCGCCGCCTACGCCCGCCGCAAATCAAAGGCACCATAAGTCCCGCCGGAGCATCACCCCTCCGGCGTATTTTTCTTTTTTTTTCGGTGCAGCAGATCGCTTGCCCTAACCAGCATCGAGACGAAAAATGGACACCGTATCTCTACAGTGTCCCTCGTGTTGTTCCGCAGGGCTCCTACACCCCGCGTACCTTAGATGATCCGGCGCGCCTTGGCCGCCTATACTACATCCCCAGCAGGATGATTATACCACGCGCCACCCGTCCCGCGCAAGCGCCTCCATCTTTCCGCATGCCAACATATCCGCCGGAGCATCACCCCTCCGGCGGATTTTTCTGTTTTTCCCTCGCTTCCCGCTCCTGTTCCCGCAGCTCATACTTCCTCTCGTTGATCCTGGCCGCCAGGCACCGGGAGTACCCCTCCATGCACTTGCACCGCCTGGCCATGTACGCCCGCTTTTCCTCCCCCGTTCGAAAGCACAGCTTCCCCGTCGCCCCCCGCACCCAGCTCTCGCAGCTGATGCTGATAGAGTCCTCCCGTCGGAAGTACGGGCATACCACGTCCCGCCCCGTCAGCTTCCTGCTCACGTCACATCCCTGCCCTGATGCTTTCCTTCGGCCCTTTTCCGGCCGTTGCTGCCCTCCCTTTCAATCCGCCGCATGGTCCCCCGGATGTACACCCCGTCAACCCGGTCGGAGAAATGCACCTCCAGGGCCACATACTCATACCCCGGGTATACCCGTCTCAGCACCTCCCGCGCCTCCTGGGGCAGCTCCCTGGCCAGGCGCTTCACCCGGCTGTTGCTCAGCTTCGTGTCGCTGACCCGCACCTGGGGCTTACGCAGGTTCCGGCTGGCGCACCACCGCCGCCGTCCCCTGGTCTCCCCGCTGTCCCCCTGCTTGATGATATACCGGGCAATCGCCGCCAGGCCGTTCTCGTCCGGCTGCAGCCTGTCCGCGTTGGCGTAGCCCTTCGCCCACAGCGCCTCGATGGCCTCCCGGCTGATGCCCCCGCTCAGCAGCATATGCACATGCAGGCGGGTCTTCCGCCCCGCCTGATTGTCCTCGATGGCGTAGATGTATTTCAGCTCCGGCAGCTTCGCCTTCCTCCGCAGCCTCCGCAGCCGCGCCAGAAAGTTCCGCACATCCTTCTGCGCCTGGGCATAGTCCGGGGCCTGTGCGTAGGTCAGCGTCAGGTGCAGATCCCGCTCGTCAAAGTTCGCGTTGGCCAGCTGCACAATCCGCCGCCGGGCGTTGTACAGGTTCACCTGCCGCATCCGCTCCGGCGTCACCTGCATCATGGCCCGCCGGGCCTGCTTCTCCTGCTCCCGGCCAAAGATGGGGTAGATGTCAAACTCCAGCATCCTCCCGGCCTTCGTGGTCTTGGTGCGGTAGCCCATCTTCCCCACCCGGATGTCGCTGCGCATCGGCTTCCATGGCTCCATGGACTTTTCCAGCGCCGTCAGGCCCTCCACGTCAAAGAGGGCCTCCCAGGCATACCCCAGCTGCCTGCCATCCGTAACCCTGTGCTGCCGCTTGCGCATAGCGTAAGCCACCCAGCCCTCTTTCTCCAGCATCCCGCTGCCCTCCGTACCTCTCGCACCCATCCGGGTGGTCTCCGTCCTCCGCACCTCGTCCGTCCCGGATCACCCAGGGGCTTTGCGGTCGCCCCTGGGAACCCTTCGCGTCTCCATGCGAATCAATGCTCCATTTGTTAATACAGCATACAAGCCTGGCCAGGGGCTGCCCTGCCCCTGGCTTCCGGCCCCCGGCCGCGGCGGTTTGGATCCTTTTTCTTCTTATTACTTGCTGTTGCGCTTGCGCATCATTTCGTCCGCATACCGCTGCGGCGCCTGGATTTTGTAGCTGGCCTCAAAGGCCCGTTTCCGTCTTGCGTACACCAGCTGCTTCTGCAGCTCGAAGGTTTTCCACTTCCGGCAGCTGTCCCGGCAGCCTTCCCGCCGCTCCGGGCAGCACGCCCCGCAGGGCGACTTCACCCCGGGAATCACCAGCTTTTGTCCAGCCATCCCCATCACCCCCCTTGACAAAACGTTCATCCCTACATATCCTTGATGTATCTGTCCCGGAAGGAGGTTTCCCCATGGATCATCCAGCAGTCCCCGATACCGATCAGTCCGCCTCCCCGGAAACGCTTTACCTTGTCTCCATTCCCGGCCTGGCTGACCGCCTCGTCCAAGCCTCCACCGCACCCGATGATGACTTCATCGATGCCAGCGATGTGGGACTTTGATCTTCATTCCATCTTCCACCCGAAGCGGCTTATGCCGCTTCTTTTTTTTACCCCGCCGGCAGCGTCGCCAGCGCGTTGAGCGCCGACATCCTCGCGCAGATGCTCCAGGCCATGAAGTAAACCAGGCATACGATGATCACAAACAGCAACACCGCAAGCAGGCCCTCCTCCTTTTTGACGGATGGTTTTGGGCTGCAGAACAGGTATACAAATATCACAGCGGCCAGAATCGCCAATGCCATCGGCACCGCCCATACCTGCACCATGGCTTTTCCTCCTCTCTTTACACGCCCCAGGGTTCCCGCTCCGCCATGGCCTTCAGCCCCTTGCTGATGACTCCCGCCACGCCCTCGCTCTCCGGCCTGATCAGCCCCACCAGCGTGCCGTCCGCGTATACCGCCACCCACTGAGCGTTGCCCGCGCCGCTCACCATCTCGTAGCCCAGCCTGCCCATGCCCCTGCATGGCTCCAGCAGCCACTCCTTGATGTAGCAGATCCACTCCGGCCCAACCGCCATCCCCAGATACCCGTTGTACTCCCCCATCTGGATCTCCGGCATGCCTTTGGTATCCACCTGCATCGGCACCCGCCGCAGCGCCTCCGCGTCCCACTGCTCCAGCAGGCCCCGCTCCACCATGTCGGTGTACCGGCCCTCCGCCGCGTCCATCTCCAGCAGGCGGTCGCCCAGCTCCCACACCGCGCCCAGCGTCGGAAGGTTCAGCAGCGTCCCCGTCACCGGGTACAGCGCCCCGTCCACCCCCAGCCACTGCGTCACCATGTTGTCGACAAAGTCGTCCGCCGTCAGCAGGCGGATCTGTTTGCACGCCTTGCACACGCTCTTGATTTTGCTCAGCTTCACTGCCCCATCACCTCCCAGATCTCCCAGGCCGAGGATCGCATCTCCCCGTCCACCGGCAGCCAGTGATGCTCGTCCCCATCGCCGGATACCATCAGCAGCTTGCCCCGCTCGCTTGCCACGCCGCCCTTGACGCACATACCCGGCGCCCAGCCCTTGATCCGCACCCGCGCCCGGCGGTTGGTCAGCGCCGCCACCATCGCCGTTCCCCAGCACGCGCCCTCCAGCAGCAGCCGCGCGCCATCCTCCACCGGCGCGCGCTCCCGGATGCCCTGCACCTTCTCCGCGCCGCCCCGGCTGCAGGCCTCATAGTCCAGCAGCTCCTTGATCCTGTCCCGGATTTTGCTGTGGCAGATGCTGTCCGCCAGCTCCTCGTCAAAGTCCTCCGAATCCACGCACGCACTGCTGGCTGTGATCTCGTATCCGCTGGGCAGCGTGCATACCACCACCCATGTCTTGGTGCCCATCTTCCGCTCGTCAAAGCTGCTGCCCCGCAGCACCTCCAGCACCGGGTCATTCTGCATCATCTCGCTGTACCTCCTTCGCCATCATCCTGCGCAGCTTCTGCTGCTGCATCCACTCCGCCACCTCCCGTGCGATGCGATCCTGCACCGCCCGTTTCTCCTGATCCTCCCTTGCCTGTCGGCTGATGTCCCCGATCCGCCGCTCCCTCTGCCCGGAGCAGAGCACCTCAAAGGCAGGCTCCGTCCTCAGCCGCACCCGCTGGCACCGCCGCAGCAGCGCCGACCTTGCCATCGCCACCGCCATGGGATCCCGCAGCGCGTCGCACAGCCCCTCCACCGTCACCATGCCCACGTCATCTCCCGTGCCCACGGCCCGGAAGCGCACATACCGCTTTACCATGCCCAGTCATCTCCTTCCGTCATGAACGGCCTCCGCTGGGCCGCCCGGCCCGGCACCACCGCCCAGCGCCCGCACTCCGGGCACTTCACCGCCGGCACCGTATCGTCCGCCCGAACGAAGTACCGCCTTTCGTCCAGCGCCTCGTCCGCCCGCACTTCCTGCCGCTCCACCATAGCCACGTCCTCACCCTTGTACACCAGGTCGCTGCCGCAGCTGGGGCAGCTCACCAGCCATTCCTTGTCCCTGCCGCTCCTGATCACTCGCATTGTCCTTCGCTCCTCTCCTGCATGCTCATCGCGCCCAGGCAAAGCCCCAGCGCCCCCTTCAGCTCCCGCATCACCTGCTGCGGCAGCTGCAGATAGTGTCCCGTCCGCCTGTCCGTCACCTGGAACAGCCGCCGCCCGTCCTTCTCATACAGCCGGATCAGCAGCCGCTCCGTCTGCATCGTCAGCTCCAGCTCCGCCTTCTTCACCTCGCCCGGCTTGAGGAAGGGATAGATGGGCTTTTGATTCTCCGGTTCATCCTCCTCGCAGATTGCCGCCGCTTCCTCCGGCAGGCTGATCTCCTCCGGCTTCTCCACCGGCGTCTCCGCGGGAGCCTCCTCCACCACCGGCCCGAACCGGGTCTGGCTCGCACCCTTCCCGGCCTCCTCCGCCTCCCGGCCCTCCATGGCCCGGATGGCCTCCTGCATAATCCCCACCCGCATGAAGCCCGTGTTCCTCGCCGCCTGATACGGGGCCATGCCGCCCCGCATGTACGCCCTTGCCAGCTTCGCCCGCTCGTCCTGGCTGATCGTCCTCATGTTTGCCATCGTTCCTGCTCCTTTCTATTGTTTCTCCAGTGCAAGCGCCCGTCTCATGGCCTCCGCCTGCCGTCTGATCGCCCATGTCCCTGAAAAGTACATGGGCGTGTACCAGGTGTCCTCGCCCCTGTCGCCAAAGAGCGGATGCCCCGTCATGGGCGCCGTCAGCGTGTTCCCGATGTGTACATACCCCGCCATGCCGTACAGGGAAAGCTGGACGTAGCACATCATCGCCGTTGTGCGGTCGATCTCCTGGGCCGCGAAAAGCGCCTTGCGCTGGTAGTCGATGTGCAGCTCGTTGCGCAGGATGTCCGCCGCCGCGATCAGCGTGGCCCCCGCCCCCGCCGCACAGTCGCTGATGGCGATCCACCCGTCCCGCCGGATCATCTCCTCCGCCTCCGGCAGCGTCAACCGCCCCATCATCCTGCATACGTCGTAGGGCGTAAAAAACTGTCCGCCCGCGTCGCTGCCCAGGCCCAGCTCCATGTACAGTTCGCCCATGTAGTCCCTGTGCCCGCCATGCTCCATTTCCATCACCATCCGGGCGAAAAGCTCCGCGAAGTTCTCCATCTCCGCCTCGCTATACTGCTCCGCGATGGCCCGGAACCGTTTTTCCCGTGCCTCCCTGTGCCGCTCGTCCACCGCGTTGGAGATCGTGGCCGCGAACATCTCCATCATGTCCTTCCAGATTTCCCACCGGCTCCTCCTCCCGCACATGGACTCCAGCTTCCGTGCAAAGTCCTTGTCCATGGCTTACTGCCTCCCGCCGAACTTCTGCAGGATCGTGTCCAGCGCCAGCCGCGCCACCTTGCAGTACCGCTCCCGGTTCACCTCGTCCATCTGCTGGACGGACGCTTCCATGTCGCCCAGGGCCTTTTTCATCATCTCGAAGGCCGCCCGGAAGCTGGCGATGCTCACCGCCGACACCTTCTCCGCCCGCAGCTTCTCCAGCTCCGCCAGCGTTTCCGGCCTGTCCGCCGCCGCCGTGGTCAGGATGGGCGCGCTGGCGTTTTTCACTTCCTCCGTCAGCCGGGCGATGGTCTTTTCATGGCCCGCGTTCTCCTGCTCCAGCCGCGCCCGGTCGCGCTTCCACTCCGCCTTTTCCGCCTGCAGCTCCGCCGTCTTCGCGTCCGCCTTCGCCCGCTCCATCCGCATGGTCTCCGCCCGGTCCTCGCTGTCCCGCAGCTTATCCCGCAGCTTGGCCATCTCCAGCTCCATGGCCCTGTCCGGCTCCTGCGCTTCCGCCTCCGCCGCCTTCGCCATCAGCTCCTCGATGGTCAGCTGCTGCTTCTCCTTCTCGGCCTTCAGCTGCTCAATGGCCGCCTTCAGCTCCCGGACGCTGATGTCCTCCACCTGGTGCTCCGCCACAAAGGCCTCCCGCTCCTCGCCCGGCACCGCCAGCAGCATCACCGCCTTCGTCACGTCCAGATCCGCAATCGCCTGCGGATCCTTCAGCGCGTACTCCTCCGCCAGCGCCATGGCGTTCTGCGCCTTGCGCTCCGAGTAGTCCACGTTTTGCTGCAGCCACAGGCCCCACTCGCCGTAGGGCACCAGGCTCTTGGCCTCCTTCAGCCGCTTGCCGATCTCAATGGTCGCCATCACCGCCGTCTGACGCACCTGGGCCTTGATCACGTTGATCTCCGCCGCAATGGTCTCCGCCGTGCGGATCACCGTCCCGTTCATGCCGCGTCCTCCTTCGTCTTTTCAATCGTGATGTTAACCGTGGTTTTTGTCCCCCGGGCTCCGTCCCACGCCGCCCAGAAGTCCCTGATCAGCTGCTCGTCCACGTCCAGGGTGCGGTTGTGCGCGCCCCGGCATTGCACCATGGCTCCGCTTGTCTCCGAAAACTCCACCGCGTGGAAGGGCTTGTTCGGTTCATCCTCCCGCCGCAGCGTGCACAGGATCGTCCCGCCCGAGGCGTACCGCTCCACATAGCTGCCGATGCAGATCGACTGGGCCATGCCCTCCCGGATGATCTCCGTGGCCGACTGAAACGGCGCCAGCGCCAGCCCGCAGGCCCGGAAGCTGTACCGTCCGGCCAGATCCTCCGCCCTTTTCCGGATCCGCTCCGCCAGGCCCTCGTTCTTCTCCGCCGCCTGCAGCTTCCGCTCGTTTTCCGCCCGCCGAAACGCCTCCAGCCGCTCCTGCTCCAGCTGCCGCAGCTGGCGGGTGTACCGGGCGTGCGTCTCGTTCAGATTGCTCGGCCACAGCACCTGACGCTCCGTCAGGTCGGCTCCCAGCTGCTGGCACTGGCCCAGATAATCCAGGTAATCTCCAAGCCGCGCATGCTGGCGGTAGGCGTACTTCATGGCGGCCTTCAGCGGGATACCCCGGTAATCCGCCCGCAGCGCCCGCATGGCGTACAGGTCGTGGTTGCCTGCCGCCTTCGCGCACAGCTGCATGCCCAGGCCCCAGCCCAGCTCCCGGTTTGTCTGGATCATCTCCAGCAGCTCCGGCGTCACCACCGTTTTGCTGCCCTTGATCCATCCCCACTCGTCCGCCGTCATCCGCAGCACGTCCCGGGCCGTTTTGCCCCGCAGGTTGAGCACGCCCTCGTGTGTGTTGTCCACCGCCATCCGCGCCAGCTGCGCGTAGCCCAGCTTCAGCAGATACTCGATGCATGGGTAGCGGCCCACCCTGTCCAGCAGCGTCACCCGGTCGTGGTACTGTGCCGCGTCCGTCCAGGGCAGCGCGTCCAGGATATTCTTCCAGCGCGTACCCTCCACCGCCCGGTCGAAGGCGTCCACATCCAGCACCACC
>JAXEEE010000082.1:0-6984 GCA_034104265.1 Eubacteriales bacterium
TTTCGCTGGCGCGATTCCTTGGAGTTGACTGAACCTGCCGTTTCCATCGCGGGATGCAGGGCATCCCGCCCGGAAACTCCGGTTTCTTCTTTTCCTTTTTCCTGTTCTTTTCTGTTGCGCCCGGGCTGCCGCCCGGACCTGCGCAGGGGCTGACGCCGCCCCTGCACCCGCGCAAGGGGATTCGCCCCTTGACCCGTTTTCGCTGGCGCGTTCACTTGGGGTTGGTTTATTCTGTGGTTTCCGGGAAGGTCAGGGTGATGCAGGTACCCTTGCCCACCTGGCTCTCCAGGGTAATCTCCGCGTGGTGCACCTGTGCCCCGTGCTTGACGATGGACAATCCCAGCCCCGTGCCGCCGGTCTGCTTGCTGCGGCTCTTGTCCACCCGGTAGAACCGCTCGAACACACGGCTCTGATGCTCCGGTGCGATGCCCACGCCTGTGTCCTTCACCGCGGCGAAGGGCCGCCCCTGCCTGAGGCCGGTGGTCACCGTCACGCTGCCGCCGGGCACGTTGTACTTCACGCCGTTCTCCATCAGGTTGGTGAGCATTTCCTCCAGCTGCGCCGCGTCGCCCTTGACCCAGGCGGAGTCGCCCTGCACCTGCAGGGTCACGTCCGCCTGCATGGCGGCGGTGCGCAGCTTGGCGGCGCAGTTTTCCGCCAGGCGGCGCAGCTCCACGGGAACCATCTCCCCTACCACACCCTCGTCCAGGCGGGAAAGGCGGATGATATCCTCGATCAGCGACAGCAGCCGGCGGCTTTCCGTCAGGATCTTGCCGCCCACGTTCTCCGCGTCCTCAGCCTTCACCAGGCCCGAGGCCAGCAGCTCCGCGTAGCCGCTGATGGTGGTCAGGGGGGTACGCAGCTCATGGCTGACATTAGCGGAGAACTGCCTGCGGCTTTCCTCGGCCAGGCGGTCGCTGGTCACATCCTGCAGGAGGATCACCATGCCCCCCTGCTCCACCCGGCTGATGGACACCCGCACCGTGCGGCCCGCCACCTGCATTTCGCTCTGGCCGCCGCCCTGCTCCAGGAGCTTTACCAGCGCATCGCTGCGGTTGACGGCCAGCATGGTCTGTCCTTCCGGCTCCTCCGCCACCTGCAGCAGCTCCCGGGCGGCGGCATTCATGGTCAGCACGATATGCCGATCGTCCAGGATGATCAGCCCCTCCCGCATGCCGCCCAGGATCACGTCCTGCCGCTGCCGCTGCCGGGCCATAGAGGCCATCTGCGCCGCGATGCGGGCGTTCTGCTGATCCATCCGCCGAAGTACCGGGGACAGCTCCTCATACGCGTCGCTCTCCAGGGGATGCTCCAGGTTGATGGCGTTGATGGGCCGAACCATCCGCCGCGTCACCGGAACGGCCAGCAGCGCTGCCGCCAGCACGCAGACCAGCGCGCCCCCCAGGGCCCACAGGGCGATCCCCTGCACCGTGCCCAGGATGCTCCGTTGGGTTCCTGCCAGGCGCAGCACCGCCCCGTCCCGCAGGCGCAGGGCGTAGTACAGGCTGATTTCCCCCAGGGTGTCGCTCTGGCGGCGGCTGCTTCCTGAGCCCTCGCTCAGGGCCTGCACCACCTCGGGCCGCTGGAGATGGTTCTCCATGGCGGCGGCGGCGTGGTCGCTGTCGTAGAGCACTTGCCCGCCCGCGCCGATGAGCGTCACCCGCTGATCGTACACGCTGCCCTCCAGCAGCGCCACGGGATCCTCCGATTTTTCCAGCAGCACCGCCAGGTTCGCCGTCTGCCGGGCCAGCCGCTGCTCCATCTGATTGCAGGACAGCACGTACATGCCGCCCGCCACCACCGCGCACATGGTCAGCGCGGTGAGCAGCGCGCAAACCACCAGGCACCGCCTCAGCCGCTTACTCATGCGTATCCTCCATGCGGTAGCCCACGCCGCGCACCGTGGCGATCATGCTGCCGCTGGCTCCGAGCTTCTGCCTCAGGGTGCGGATGTGCACGTCCACCGTCCGGGTGTCCCCGGCGTAGGCGATGCCCCACACGTCGTCCAGCAGCACCTCCCGGGTCACCGCCTTGCCGGCGTGAGCCATCAGGAAGGCCAGCAGCTCGAATTCCATATGCGTCAGGACGACCTCCGCGCCCCCGGCGGTCACCCGGTGCCGGGCCCGGTCCAGGGTCACGTCCCCCAGCGTGAGGCATTCCTCCGGCGCACTCTCGCCACTGCGGCGCAGAAGCGCCCGCACCCGCGCCAGCAGCTCCATCACCCCGAAGGGCTTGGTCAGGTAGTCGTCCGCGCCCTCGTCCAGGCCGCGCACCTTGTCCATCTCCGCGTCCCGGGCTGTCACCAGGATCACGGGCAGCCTCTTGGTGCGCGCTTCCCGCCTGAGAGAGCGCAGGATGCTGATCCCGTCCTCGCCGGGGAGCATCACGTCCAGGATCACCGCGTCGGGCAGGGTGGTCTTCAGCGCCTCGCGGAAGGCCTCCGGCTCCGCAAAGCCCTCCGCCTCAAACCCCGCCTGCCGCAGCGCGTACAATTCCAGCTCCCGTACGCCTGCGTCGTCCTCCACCACATGGATCATCGCAATACTTCTCCTTTATACAGGCCGGTGATGGCGTATACCACCCACTCGGCAATGTTCACGGCGTGGTCGCCGATGCGCTCCAGATACTTGGCGATCATCAAAAGATCGAGGGCCTCCTCGATGCCGGAGGGATCCTTGTGCAGCAGCTCCGCCACATCAGCCTTCACATCGTTGAACAGATCGTCCACAATGTCGTCGCTGGCCATGACCTGCCGGGCCAGCATCACATCCTGGCGGACGTAGGCCTCGATGGCCCTGTGCACCATGTCGATGGCCGCCCGGGCCATGGTGGTGAAGTGGCCGGGCCGGTCGTGGGTCAGGTGCGCCATGGTCACAATCTCGCTGATGTCCGCCGCCTGGTCGCCGATGCGCTCCATGTCGGTGATCATCTTCAGCGCCGCGGAGATCACCCGCAGATCTCGCGCCACGGGCTGCTGCTGGAGCAGCATGTGCAGGCACAGGCTCTCCACCTCCCGCTCCTTGTGATCCACCGCGCCGTCCCCGTCCCGGATGGCCGCCGCCTTGCGCAGGTCGTTGTTCTCCAGCGCCGCGCAGGCCGTCTCGATGATGCTCTCCACCATGCCGCCCATGGCGATCATCTGCTCGTTGAGATGGGCGATCTGCTCGTCAAAATACCTTCTCATAACCATATTCCCCTTCCCTCTCCGTCAGCCGAAGCGGCCGGTGATGTAGTCCTCGGTGCGCTTGTCCTCCGGCATGGAGAACAGCTTGTCCGTGGCCCCCACCTCCACCATGTCCCCCAGGAGGAAGAAGGCCGTCCGGTCGGCAATGCGCAGGGCCTGCTGCATGTTGTGCGTGACGATGACAATGGTGTAGCGGCCCTTGAGCTCCATGCACAGCTCCTCAATCCTGGAGGTGGAGATGGGATCCAGGGCGGAGGTGGGCTCGTCCATGAGCAGCACCTCGGGATCCACGGCCAGGGCCCGGGCGATGCACAGCCGCTGCTGCTGGCCGCCGGAGAGCCCCAGGGCGCTCTTGTCCAGGCGATCCTTCACCTCGTCCCAGATGGCGGCCTGCTTCAGGCTCTTCTCCACCACCTCGTCCAGCTTGGCCTTGCGGCGGACGCCGTGGGTGCGGGGGCCGTAGGCGATGTTGTCATACACGCTCATGGGGAAGGGATTGGGCTTCTGGAACACCATGCCCACCCGCTTGCGCAGGAGGTTGACGTCCATGTCCCCGTAGATATTTTCGCCGTCCAGGGTGACATCTCCTATCACCCGGCAGTCGGGAATCAGGTCATTCATACGGTTGAGGGTCTTGAGCAGGGTGGATTTGCCGCAGCCGCTGGGGCCGATGAAGGCGGTAATCTCCCCCTGGGGGATGTCCAGGTTAATGCCGTGCAGGGCATGGAACTTGCCGTAGTACAGGTCCAGGTCCCGGATGGCGATCTTCGCTTCGCTCATATCAGGCTTTGCCTCCGATCTTCTTGGAAATCAGGCTGGAAAGGCCGTTGAGCCCCAGCACCAGGATCAGCAGCACCACGCCCGTGGCGTAGGCCTCGTTGTAATGCAGGCCCTCCAGGGACAGCTGGTACATGTGCACCGCCAGCGTCCGCCCCGAGGACAGGAGGAAGTTCCGCGGCATGTCCGCCACGGTGCCCGCGGTGAACAGAAGCGCCGCCGTCTCGCCCACAATGCGCCCGATGGCCAGCACCACGCCGGAGAGAATGCCCGGCATGGCGGGGGGCAGCACGATGCGCGTCACCGTGCGCAGCTTGCCCGCGCCCAGGCCGAAGGAGCCCTCCCGGTAGCTGTCGGGGATGGAGAGCAGCGCCTCCTCCGTGGTGCGCAGGATCAGCGGCAGCACCATCAGCGACAGGGTCAGCGCACCGGCCAGCAGGGTATAGTTGCAGTGCAGGGCGGTGAAGAACACCATGCCGAACAGGCCGTATACAATGGAAGGAATGCCCTGCAGGGTTTCGGCGGTCAGGCGGATGAGCTTCACCAGCCGGGAATCCCGCCGGGCGTACTCCGCCAGGTAAATGGCCCCGCCCACCCCCAGGGGGATGGCCACCACCAGGGAGGTCAGGGCGATGATCACTGTGTTGATCAGCGCGGGCAGCATGGACACATTGTCCGTGGTGTACTTCCAGGCAAAGAGCGAGGGTTTCAGGTTGGGCACGCCCTTGACCAGCACGTCGCCCACAATGTAGAGCAGGCAGAACATGGTGATCAGCATGGCCAGGCGGCACAGCAGCCGCGCCAGGGCGCTGAAGGGATGACGGCGCCACTTGCGCTTTTCCTCGGTGAGGAAGCGTCGGATGCGCTGGGGCACGGTGGGCTTGTCCAGGTTCAGCTCCAGCACCAGCTCCCGCATGATTTCCTTCTTCAGCCGGGCCTTGAGGGCGTCCTGCTGCGCATCCGGATTGGGACGGACAGGCATGCTCATTGCACCTCCCTCCTCTTCAGCGCCGAGAACAGCGCATTGATCAAAAGGATCAGCACGAACAGCACAATGCCCGTGGCGATGAGGGCCTCCCGGTGCATGTCGGCGGCATAGCCCATCTCAATGACGATGCCGGAGGTCATGGTGCGGATGCCCTTGAGCAAATCGCCCGTCAGCCGGGCCTGGTTGCCCACCACCATCTTCACCGCCATGGCTTCGCCCACCGCCCGGCCGATGGCCAGCACCAGCGCCGCCAGAATGCCCGAGCGGGCCGCCGGCACCGTCGCCCGGAAGACGCTGCGCTCGTCCGTGGCGCCCAGGGCCAGGGAGCCTTCATAGTAGCTGTCCGGCACGGCCTTCACCGCGCTGGCGGTCAGCTGGATGATGGTGGGCAGGATCATGATGCCCAGCAGCAGCGCCGCCGTCAGGATACTCTGGCCCCTGCCCGCGCCGCCCAGGGTGTCGCGGATGAGGGGCACCAGGGTCGTCAGGCCGAAGAAGCCGTACACAATGGAGGGCACGCCCGCCATCAGCCCCACCAGGGTATCCAGCACCTTCGATACACGGCGGGGGCAGAACTTCGCCAGGTAGACGCCCGCCAGCACCCCCACCGGCCCGCCGAAGAGCAGCGCGCCCACCGTCACGTAGGCCGTGCCCACGATCATGGGCAGGATGCCGAAGATCTCATTGGCGGGCTTCCACTCCGTGCCGGTCAGGAAATCCAGCACATTGTATTTGGTGAAAAACGGCAGCCCGCCCATGAACAGAAACACGCAGATCAGCGCTACCGCCGCAATGCAGAAGGCGGCCGCCGCCATGAACACCAGCCGCATCGCTTTCTCCCGTACTTTCAAGCCTTTTCCTTCCTTTCCTTATCTTAACGCCGCCAAGCGTATCAGATATGTGTAAAGGAACGGGGAGAGGGCGTGTAAAGTCTTTGTAAAATCCCGTATTTCAGGCCATTTTACGAAGGGTTTACATGTTTCGGCTTTCTGTTTTAACATACCCCGGGTAGAATCATGGCCGTACCCGAAAGAAAAGCCAACCAACGAATGAAAGGAAGGTATTCCCATCATGAAGAAGTTTCTTGCGCTGCTTCTGTCCCTGACCATGATTCTTACCGCCGCCGCGGCCCTGGCCGACAGCATTTACGTCGTTTCCCGCGAGGACGGCTCCGGCACCCGCTCCGCCTTCGTGGAGCTGACCGGCGTGGAAAGCAAGAACGAGGCCGGCGAGAAGGTTGACAACACCACCGTGGAAGCCGCCATCTACTCCGGCACCTCCGAGGTCAAGACCACCATTGCCGGCGACGACCTGGCCATCGGCTACATCTCCCTGGGCTCCATGGACGACACCGTCAAAGCCGTGAAGGTGGAAGGCGTGGAAGCCACCGCCCAGAACGTGGCTGACGGCGTGTACGCCCTGGCCCGTCCCTTCAACATCGCCTACAAGGCCGACACCCTGTCCGACACCGCCAAGGATTTCATCGCCTGGATCATGTCCGGGGAAGGCCAGGCCATCGTGACCGAGAACAAGTACGTGGCCGCTGAGCCCGCCGCCTACGAGGCTGCGCCCGTGGCCGGCAAGATCGTGGTGGGCGGCTCCTCCTCCGTGTCCCCCCTGATGGAGAAGCTGGCCGAGGCCTACATGGCCAAGAACCCTGACGTGGTCATCGAGCTGCAGACCAACGACTCCTCCACCGGCATGAAGGAAGCTGCCGCCGGCAACTTTGACATCGGCATGGCCTCCCGCGCCGTGAAGGATTCCGAGCTTGAGCAGGGTCTGACCCCCGCCACCATATGCATGGACGGCATCGCGGTGATCGTGAACCTGAACAACCCTGTGGACGATCTGACCATGGAGCAGATCCGCACCATCTACGTGGGCGAAACCACCGACTGGAACGAGATCCCGGCGCAGTGACGCGCGCGCCGCGCGCCGCGCGTCAAAAAAGTGGCCTGCGGGCCACTTTTTTGAGTTTTGCAGCCTCTCGCTGGTCGCCGCTGCGCGGCTCCCGGCCGCTCGAGGCTGTAAGGAA
>JAXEEE010000083.1:0-49769 GCA_034104265.1 Eubacteriales bacterium
TGATGGTGCCGCAGATCCCCCAGTACAAGCACCACACCGAGGTCATCGACCCCGCCGTGGCCCCCACCTGCACCACTACCGGCCTGACGGAGGGCAAGCACTGCTCCGCCTGCGGCACGGTGCTGGTGAAGCAGGAGATCGTGCCTGTCACCAAGCACACCGAGGTCATCGACCACGCCGTGGCCCCCACCTGCACCACCACCGGCCTGACGGAGGGCAAGCACTGCTCCGCCTGCGGCACGGTGCTGGTGAAGCAGGAGATCGTGCCCGTCACCAAGCACGCCGAGGTCATCGACCACGCCGTGGCCCCCACCTGCACCAAGACCGGCCTGACGGAGGGCAAGCACTGCTCCGCCTGTGGCACGGTGCTGGTGAAGCAGGAGATCGTGCCCAGCATTGCCCATACCGAGGTTATTGATGAGGCCGTCGCCGCCACCTGCACCAGGGATGGCCTGACGGAGGGCAAGCACTGCTCCGTGTGCAACACGGTGCTGACGGCGCAGACGGTGGTTTCCGCCAAGGGACATGTCTACCAGCAGTGGCAGTCTGCGGGCAACCAGGGCCACAGGGCAACCTGCAGCCGCCCGGGATGCGGCTATACCGCGAAGGTCAGCTGCACGCTGGTGGAGCTCCAGGTGAATGATGCAGCCTTCACGGTCTGCCCCGTCTGCGGCGAGAGCACGGCGGAGATCTTCCGGCTGGTCGAGGGCGCGAAATACCGCAATGTGGACCGGTATGCCATGCCCCGGGGCGACCTGATGGTTCGCATGCTGGCCGAACCCTTTGGCACGGAAGCGGCTGCCATTGCGGGCATGGAGGAACCCGCCGCGCCCCTGTGGGCCATGACGGTGATCTGCGAGCGGGCGGGCAAGCTCCAGGCGCTGAAGGGCCTGATCCGGGTGAGCGTGCCGCTGGAAACGGAGGCGTCCTTCACCCTGGTGCGGCTGGACACGGATGACAACGGTCAGCCCTGCTGGACGGAGATCCCCTTCACCCTGGAGGCGGGCGTAATGTCCTTTGAGACGGATCAGGCGGGACTGTTCCTGCTGATGCCTGCAGCGTAAGGCACGGGTGTTCATTCTGGCAGAAGGCAGGGGGAGGGCGGCTGGTTGTCCCCCTGCCATGAATATCATGCAATACAGTAGGAGGAATAGGTTATGGCGATGATCCAGTGCCCCGGCTGCGGGAAGGAAATCAGCAGCAAGGCGGTCCGGTGTCCGGGCTGCGGCTATGAAATGCCCCGGGAGGAGCAGGCACCGGTGTGTGACGAGTGCGGCACGGTGCTGCCGGAGGGCGCGACGGAATGTCCTGCCTGCGGCTGCCCGGTGGTTGTCCATGAGGCGGCGCAGCCCCAGCGGGTATCGGTGGCGCAGGTGGAATGGCGGGGCATCCGGCCGGAGACGAAGCGGGCAGTGCTTATTGGCGCGGTGGTGGTGGCGCTGGTTCTGGTGATCGGCTTTGCCGTTTCTGCTGCGGTGAAGGGCAATCAGTCCGCTGCGTACAAGGACAAGCTGTCCAGTACCGTGTCGTCCATGTGGTTGGGCGCGGTTCAGGCGGAATCCGCCTGCACGCTGATCCACGACGTGTGGTACAACACCATTTACGAGAAGAGCAGCAGCACCACGGACGCCTACACGAAGAACAGCGCGGGCAGCTTCTATGACGATTTCAACACCTCCCTGATGATCCTGATGTGGAGCGACGAATTCGAGTCCAAGACGGACAGCATCCGCAACAGCCAGACGAAGGTGGAGGCGGCCATGAAGGAGCTGCAGAATCCCCCTGAGGATCAGCAGAATGCCTACGCCGCCCTGCTCAGCCTGTACGATTCCTACATCGAGATCACCAACCTGGCGTTGGATCCCACGGGCAACCTGTCCTCCTACACCTCCAGCTTCAACGCGGCGGACAGCGCCTTTGCGAAGAACTACAAGGCCATCCAGATCTATGTTGACTCGGATTGATGCCGCAGGGCGGGCATGACGGAAGTCCGCAGGCACGCGGCAGAACGGACGATTGGAAAGAAATAAGAGGTGTTGAGAATGAAAAAGGTACTGGCGATTTTGATGGCGATGCTGATGCTGACAAGCGCAGGCATCGCGCTGGCGGATGTGGATACCCCGATTACGTTCCAGGGGGTTCCGTGGGGCAGCAGCGTTATGGATGTCATGGATGCTTTGCTGGACAGTGGGATTGCGGTCGTTCAAGAGGCATGGAGTGGTCAGGACTTTCAGGTGCTGCTGACCGACGGTGCGCTGCTGACTCCTGAAGAGGGCGAATGCTTCCATTACAATCAGGATGCGAAAATGTATGAGGTCAAATCCAATAACAGTAAGTACGTCAGCAAGTTTAAGCCCTTCTACTTCCTCCAATATGTGCCAGACAAGACCATCGCCGGATATGGTATCAAGGGAATCGACTTCTCTTTTGTCCAGCAGGGCGACGAAACCCGCCTGATGACGGTGCAGGTCAGGTTGGACTGGCAAGACACAAAGGTTGCGTATGCTGATTTGCAGGCCAAGCTGACGTCTGTCTATGGCGAGGGAGAGCAAACAACGTGGGCCGGCATCTTCGATTACTACATCTGGAACGGCGCTGACAACTCCATGGTCATGCTGGACGGCAGTCAGAACAGTCTGAAGCTGTACTATGGAACCAATGATGCCGAAGCATGGCTGAGCGCAGCGGAAGCCGGGCAGCCGACAACAACGATTGACAGCAGTGACACCAGCGGACTTTGATGTTCTCTGCCCCGCTTCCCTTCCCCGGTAGGCGGGGAGGGCCCAAGTCAATAGACACACGGTGAAACCAACCCATGGAAAGAATAAGGAGGAATGAATCATGGCGCTCATCAGATGCCCGGAATGCGGAAAGGAAATCTCTGACAAGGCGGCTGCGTGCCCGAATTGCGGTGCGCCCATTGCTGACAAAAAGGTGAGGGTTCACTTCCATCGCAAAAAGGCCTTCGGCGGTTCAAGCAACACCGGAACGGTGATCGTGGATGGCGCAACGGTGGGATCTGCAGCCAACGGAGCTGAATTTGATGTGATGCTTTCCGTCGGCTCACACAATGTTGTCATTGAATCGAAGACCAACGGACTTCTTGCTTCCGGTCGTTCCAATGGCACAACACTCAACATACCGAGTGAAGCGAAATCCGTCGATGTTGAAATCAAACTCAAAAATGATGTGGGTTCGTTCTTTGGCAGCGGCGGTATGGCCATCGTGATAGGGAAAGTGTATATTCAGCGATAATCTCCATTGTCCACCGAATCATCGTGATGATGGCCCTCTCTACTTCCCCTCCGCCGGGAGGCGGGGAGGGCCGGGGCCCGCAGGCATGCGGCGGAACAACGCATGGGAAAGGGGAAATGTTCTTGAAACTCAATCGAACAATGACCTTGCTGCTGGCTGGTCTGGCAACCTATTGCCTGGCATCGTATCTTTTCTCCAGCATTACGTCGTACATGCTGGGTGACTTTGCGATCGTCGGCCTCGTCTGCACAAGGAGGCTGCTTTGGTATGTGAATCTGGCACTGGGGGTGCTGCTGGCAGCGGCTTCGGTGTTTGCGGGCAGGCTGAAGCGGGCTTCCGTTGTACCGGCGGCGGCCTGTGCGCTGGAATTCCTGCTGATCCTGGCTGCCGGCATCGTTCCGTGGGCCTTCGTCAGCATGATGCATGTACCGCTGGAAACAACGGATGTTGTGGTGCGATGCATCCGCATGGCCGACCTTGGCATGCTGATCGGTATGGTGCTGGCCATCGCGGCAGGACTGATCGTGGCAAAGCGGCGACTGCTGCTGCCCGTCCTGGTGATGGCGGGTGCGGCTGTCCTGTCCGTTGCGGCATACTGTGTCATGACGGCCGGCGTCAAAATGGGCATCAGCAGCATGGTGGCGGTGGGCTTCCTGCAGCCCTTCGCGTTCCTGTTCCCTGTCTTCGCCTTTGACGGCACACCCTGCGCCCTGGACGCGGCGAAGCTCGCTGCCGCAAGCGCCGTCAGGCCTGACGCGGCACCCGCTGCGAAGCCTGACGCCGCTCCCGAGGAGAAGCCTGCGGAAACCGGGGCATATTCCTACCTGGAAGCCTACAAGAACAAGCGCAGAAAAGCATCGACGTCACAAGGAGGATACAGTATGTTCAGCAGCATTGGCAGCAGCATGTTCAGCAACATTGGCGGGAAAATCAAAACGCTGGCGACGGCCATCGCCGTCATTGGCATCGGCGCGTCCGTTCTCTGCGGATTCATCATGATCTGTGCCGGCGTGGCGCAGAGCGGGGCCATGGTCGGCACGGGGCTCGCTGTGATGATCCTGGGCGCGGTGCTTTCGTGGGTTGGGTCGTTCCTGACGTATGGCTTTGGCGAGCTGATTGAGAATGTGACGGTGATTGCCGAGCTGACGGCCAAGGCTGACGCGGAAAAGCACAGCGATGCGTAAGTCCGCAGCCGGTCAGGAACCGGTCTGCACCATCATGAAAGGAGATTACCCATGAAAAAGCACATTGTGAAGAAGACAGTTCTTGCGGCCCTCCTGATAGCGCTGGCCCTGACGCTGACCGCCTGCGGAAGCTCCGGCTCCAGTTACAGCTCAGGCTCCCGTTCCGGCTCCGGGCGCAAATGCGCCTTCAAGGAGAACGGCCGGAGCGTCTGCAGCAGTCCTGCGGCGTCCGGCTCGAATTTCTGCAGCTATCATCAGGGTTACCTGGACAGCATCTACGAAAGCTTTGTAGGCAACTGACGGTGGTATCGCCGCCTCCCTCCTCACCGGGGGGAGGCGCTTTTCTGCCCTGGCGGGGCATAACGGCGGGTACTCCCTCATGACAGGGAAGGTACCCGCCGTTTTTCTTGTGGGGCGGCGTCAGCGGGTCTGCCAGACGCCGGTTACAGCGGATCCGCTCCCTGGCCATTGGATGGAACAGGCGGCAGGGGCGGTTGTCAACGGGGCGGAAGGCTGCCAAGATAGATGTACTGCCGATAGACATACACGCCTTCCTCCGCGTAAGCCCGTGCGTCCTGTTCGATGGCTTGATTGTAGTATGCATCATGGTCCTCGGCGGAGCTCACGTAGTTGGCATGCTCGTATTGCCAACGCCGCGCCTGAGTGTAGTACAGACCGGTCTGCACCTGGGGGTCGGCCCAGTCGAGGGAATCAATGCAGTCGTGCTGATAGGCATGCCGGCATTCGTGCAGGATCGTGTTGACATACTCCAGGGGATCATCGCCCTCATGCTTGGCCATGTCAATCTGCGCCTCCCTGCCGGCATGGTCGTAGGCGCCAATGACCCGGTTCTCAAGGTGGCAATCGATCACTGACACGGGCGCAATGCTCATATGGTGGGTCTCGATATCGGCGATCACCTGCAGCACATTGATCTTCTCCTGCCCGGAGATCAGCGCCCACCGGGAATCCTCCAGCAGGCCGATCGTCGCCAGGTTTGCAAGCAGCTGATTGTCCTGCGTGCCGGCGAGCAGCGCGTGCTCCCTGCCTGTATGCATGACGCCGCCTGTGCGATGATGGTACACCATGAACAGCGATGGCGCAAGAAGCAGTATGGCGGAGACAACCGTCAGATAGCGGCGGAGGGCAACCGAGAAGACCGTATACGGCCTGCGGCGCTCCTCGCAGGACATGATGATGTCATCCATCAGCACCTGGGGAATTTCGCCGCGGCGGCAGCTGCTGCTGAGCTGCCTTCGCCCGCAGGTGCACAGCCATACCAGGCCGGCGCAGAAGACAAGCACAAGCAGGAGCGCGGCGGCAAACTGATCCTGCATGAAGTAAATGAACAGGACAATCTCCGTTGCCAGGAAACAGGCGGCTGTATCATACAGCCAACCGTGGCTCCTTTGCGCACGAAGGCCAAACCACGCAGCCATGACGTGAACCCCAAGGATGATGCAGCGCATGGCTGCAAGGGGAATCTCGGCATCAAGGGCGGCAATGTACACGGCATGTATGCCCCTGGACAGAAGGATGTTGAGCAAAAGAACCGGGATCAGGAGGCGAAGGAGAGGCGCCATTGCGGTCATCCACGCCGCGATGCGCTCCGTCCATTCCAGCCTCTGTGCCATATGCTTCCCCATACAGTCTCCTCCCTTGCTGACAGGTGTTCATGTGTGCTTCGGCCGCAGGGCGATCCATACGCCCCTGCACAGTGGGATCACCCCTGCTGAAGTCCGGCCATCCATTTGGCGCTGAGGGTTTTCATCTCGCCGGAAGGGAAGCGCATCAGCAGCCGGGCGTCGTTGTCGGTGGGCTCGATGGCGCAGATCTCCCCAAGCCCGAACCGGGGGTGCCGGAGCTTGCCGCCCACCTTCATCCAGGTCAGATAATGCTGCCGGGCCTGCAATGCCTCAGCCTCCGCCCGTTCCTTGCGAAGATGCACGTCGTTGACGGCAGCGTCATAGAGCCTGCTGGGCCTGGCCCCGACGCGGCGGCAGCATGCCTTCCACTGCTCGCCATGCCGTCCGTCCATTTCCTCGCCATGGAGCATGTGGTTCATGTAATGGGCGTATTCATGCCGAATCACGTCATAGGCTGCATGCACGGAGAAGTCCTCGCTCTCAAAATACACGCGGGAAAACCGGAACTCATGGGGCTGGTTATCGACGGTGATGTAGCATCCCAGCGTCCTGTGGGAATTGCTGAAGCTTACGGGCAGATCGTTGCCGTGCAGGCCCGTCAGTGCATCCAGCCGCTGCAGCTCTTCGCGGATCATCGCCTCAGTCCATTTCATGCCTGTGACCTCCTTTGCTTTCATATACGAAAGTATAGCGGAACGCTCCTGGCAGAGCATCCGCTTTTGGTCGCAGATACAGCGTGCGGAAAAACGTCCAAATCCTGATGCGCCATGCGCGCGTTGATGCTATGATGGCGTCACAACAGGGGAAACCCATACGACCGACAGAGAAGGGGAGGAACATCCATGATGTACGAAATGAACGACAGGCTCCTGGATACCGAGATCAACGAGTCCGAAACGACGAAGTGCACCTCCAGGCATGGCATCATCCGCACCATGGAGCGGGCGGACAGGAATGAGCAGCAGGCCCTCCGGCTGATCCGCAATGCCTGGACCAGGGGCAAGACGATGGATCAGCTGCAGCTGGCCAGGCAGAAGCGGTACGTGGCCCACTTCAACAGCCTGCTGTATGATGGGTACACCAACCTCCGGATCTACTGCGGCTATCTGTTCATTTTCTCCGCCGGCGGCTGCCTGATTACCATGCATCCGCTGCCGGAAACCTTCGGGAAGAAGTCCGTTTATGACGGCAAGACCCGGGTGCGCAACGTGAAGAAGTATACCCGCTTCAACGATGAGCCCGTGTACGCGGAAGCCTACGAGCTGTCCGCATGACCTGCGTGCCCGGAGGAACGCGCCTGCCAATGGATTGTTTAGCCCATGCTGATGGGGAAGGAGGTTCATGCCTGTGAACATGGCTGATATCTATGCCCATGCTCCCGGCTCCCGGGTGCTGGTCGCATGCCCTGTCAAGGCGCAGGAGGAGATGATCGACGTCGTTTGCGCCGCCATGCCTGCGGCCTTCAGGGCCAGAACCGCCCTGAACGACTGCGCCGTCACGTCTATGGACGTCGTGCCCGACGATCATCCCAATCACTTCAGCAGTCTGGTCGGCCTGTGCGCGAAGCTGATCGCCGCGGCAGGCAAGAGGAGCCACTTTGAGGGGCTGCTGATCGTCAACGTGTCCGGGCTCCCGCCCACTCCGGCCAACGTGATCAGGCTCAAGGCCCTGGGGGAGCTGCTGGCCATGAAGGACGGCCTTGCATCCCAGTGCATCACCCTTATGTACGGCCCGGAGCAGGAACGCGAGCTCCTTGCCTGCGCCGATTGCCTGGATTTTGACGGCAGGCTGAAGGTGATCCACTATGAACAGCCCAACAAGCTTCCCCTCTCCGACCTGCTTGACCGGGAGACCCTGCGCTGTGCATCGCCGGAGATTGAACAGCTGCTGGAATCCACCCTGGATGACATGTCGGCCTATGAGCAGTTCAACGCTGCAAGGTTTCTCCGCATCTGCGGCGATGAGGGCGGGCTCATTACCGAGCGCACCGTATCCGACATGCTGCAGGATCCCTACTCCTACATCAACCGCGTCAAAAAGGCCGCGAAGCTCCGCATGGAGGACGGGCCGCAACGGAGAATCGGCTTTCAGGCAGTGCGCTGAAGGGAGGATGAGCATGTACTGCGAGAAGTTCATGAATACCATCTGCACCCATTCCGGCTGGGCGTCTGACGCCGCCTTTGCCTCCACCCAGGGCTGCCTGCGCGGGGATTGGAACACCATCCCCCAGGAGGGCGGCGTGATCCTGTACAACCATGACGGCAAGCTGGTGGTCGACGGCGGGGATGAGTGCAGACACCTGCTGATCATTGGCGCGACGGGCACCGGCAAGAGCCGCCTCATCATCCTGCCCTCGCTCATCTATTCCCTTCGCGCCAGGAAGCGGCGCTCCTTTGTGGTGTTTGACGTCAAGGGCGAGCTGAAGGAGGCCACGCTGCAAATTGCCCGTGACAACCACTACAACATCCTCGACGTCAACTTCCGCGACCCGTCCCTGGGCGACCCATGGAATCCCTTCTACAAAGCCAATGCGCTGTATGCCACGGGCACGGATGAAAACATGAAGAAGGCCAGGACACTCCTGGAGAAATACATCGACAGCATTTTCAGCGACGGCAGAGCAAACGGGAGGAACGATCCGTATTGGAGGACGAACTGCGCCAACCTGTTCCGCGGCATCTGCAGCATTCTTTGGGGCTTGGGCAAGAGCATCACCCTGCGGGATGTTCTGCGCCTGAGTGACAGCATTCCCATCAGCAGGAAGGATGAGGACGACGATGATGAATGCCAGCTGTTCAGGCTGGCGGACCGGTTCCCGGAAGGATCCGCTGCCAGGCGTCTTCTGGCTGGCTTCAGGAGCGGCTCCAACCAGACCCGCGGCAATATCCTGAGCTGCTATCGCGGCTATCTGTCGCCGATGACCGCCCGCGATGATGTGCTGAAAATGGTGTCTGGCAGCACGTCCATCAACTTCCAGCAGCTTGGTGAAACGCCCACGGTGCTCTATATCACCCTGCCTGATGATTCCACCGCACTGGGCGGACTGCAGGGGATTCTGCTGACCCAGCTGATGCAGGAGCTGAACGAGTGCGCCCTCAGGAATAATGGCTGCCTGCCCGTGCGCACGGAAATGTACCTGGATGAGGTGTGCAACATCAGGCCTGCCATCCCCTCCCTGGAAACCGCGCTGACGATCGCCAGATCCAGGGGCATCCGCTACATCCTGGCCATCCAAAGCTACGCCCAGTTCTGCGGCGTGTACGGCAGCGCTGCGGAGACCATCGCAGCCAACTGCTCCTCCTGGATTGCCCTCAATATTGCCAAGGATGAGACCTTCCGCATGAAGCTGTCCCAGCTGTGCGGCTGCAATGCCATGGGCGATCCGCTGATCACGCCGTCTCAGCTGTCGCTGCTCAGCTACGAGCAGGCCATTGTCATCCGCGAGCGCTGTGCGCCCTACTTCAGCCAGCTGGAGGATCTGGGCAAGGTACAGCAGCGGCTCTCCGGCAGGACAAGGGCCGGAAAGCCGCCCCGCGGCCCGCGCAGCAAAGGAAAAAGCACAAGGGAATGCGCCTGATGCAGGGAATGCGCAGCCGAACCGGCGGACGGCCTTCCCGCCCTGTATTGGAAAGGAGACATGCTATGGCAAACAATCCGGACAAACGCGATGATGATCCCCGGCAGGAGCCGCTGGCGCAGAAGCCCAGGGGTTCCCCGGACAATGCGATCCTTTGGCTGTTCCGGGTCATCGTCGCCATCCTGGTTCTTTGGACGCTCATCAATATGGTGCGTGTGTTCAGGACGCCCCTTCCTTTTCGCGGGGCGGGCGATCCCGGCCGGTGCGGCGCCGCTGCCGCTGCGGCTGCTCTCCCCGCAGTGCGGAAGCCTGAGGCGGATGCGGGGCAATCCACGACCAAATCTGAATGCAGCAATGCAGAGAACGGATTATACTCATCCCATCCCCAAAGGATAACATGACTGACAGGAGGTTTGAACATGAAACAGTCTGATGCCGCCGCCAAGGTGGCCAATCTCGTCCAGCACATGGAGACCCTGCTGCAGGAGAAGGGCATGTGCTATGCCCGCCAGACGATCGAGCGCCGTCATCGCGACATCTTCGACATCATCTTCGACGCCCAGGAGGAAGGGATGCTGGAGCAGAGAATCGCGGCCTATGTCCATGACAAGCTGCTGGTCTTTGAGGTGGCGGTGCCTGTCACCTGCGCCGATGACGATGTCGTTGCTGCCCTGGTGAACAACCTGAACTGCACCTACCCCGTCGGCGCCTTCCAGTTTGACATCCGGGACGGCGAGCTGAACTGGACGCACTACCTGGCTGCGCGAAACGGCGTATGGCCCGGCGATGACATGGTGCTGTCCGTGCTGGCGTCTGCCAGGGAAATGGCTGGCGTTCTGTACCGGGCGCTGCTGGCGGCCGGCGATGCGCCGAAGAACGAAGAACAGTAAGGAGGCTTCACCATGAATGATCTGCTTGCCCGCAATCTGGAGCTGGTACGCACGGCTCTCCACGAGGATGACATCCACTTTTTCTCCACGCCTGAAAAGCTGACGGTCTACACCCCCTGCAAGGTGAACCTCCGGCACCGTACGCTCAGGCCGACGTCCCTGCGCGTGACCATCCTTCCCAAGGAGGACGGCGTGCTGTTCGAGACCAGCCTTCCCGTCACGCTGCAGGCTTCCGACGATGAGGAGCGCCGGGTGATCCTCCGGCGGATCGCCAAGGAGAACTACGGCACGATCCGGGGCGGACTGACCTATCAGGCTGAAACCGGTCAGCTGCGTTACCGCATGTTCTACGCGATCGGCCAGGAGGCGGAGTGCTTCGCCAACGACGAGGTGGCAGCCTGCGTGAGGTTTTCGGCTTCTTCGCTCTCCGAGGGGTACGAATGCATCGTGAATGAGCTGGATGAAAACGGTAGCAGCGATGACAGCGACCATGCCTCTGCCCCGTCCGGGAGCCTGCGCGCTGAGCTGGACGCATTGTTTGACCACATTCTTGCCAGGAGGACTGAGGCCGAACAGGGCTTGCCCGCTGTGCAGGATTCCATCGTGCTGGATGCGGACGAGGCCGGCGTGATCGCCCCGTCTGAAGACGAAGAAACGGTCGATCCGAGCCTCCGCGCCATGCTGGACGGCCTCCTCAATGATGGCACAGAGTCGGAATAACCGTTTCGCTCCTGCCGGGCAAATGCCATGTCCGGCAGGAGCTGTGCTGTATCGGATGAAGCACCCGCGCGATGCTGCATGAGGCTGACGCGCATCCGGGACAGGGAGGAGGGCGCGGCGGTAGCTGTCATGCAGGAAACGACCAAAAGTGAATGCCTGCAATGCTGGATTGTGATACCCTGCAGCTACACCCCGGGAGACGCCGCCCCCGGCCGCGGAAGGCGAGGCGCCGGAGAACGGTCTTGTCCGGGCGCGCACGGGCTCCTGGGGTGTTATGCCAAGGCCGAGGCCAAGCTTTACCCGCACGATCAATATTGAAGGAGGCACGCTGTATGATGAATCCCGCTGTCGTTTCCACCCGTTCCCGCATGGGCAGCCCGACTGTGTTTCCCGCGCACATCCGCCGGATCGACGTTGTCGAACAGCAAAACGGCGAAGTGCTGAATGTGCAGGCAATGAATCCTGAGCAGAAGTTCCGCTGCAAGGACAGCAGCGTGATTACCATCGTCACCGAGCAGCAGCGCCTGGTGTTCCGCCACAGCCTCAATGTGAGGGGCATGCATGTGAATGCCAAGCTGACCATGCTGGTTTCCCCCGACCGCACTGCGCCCCGCACCTTCCTGAACTCCTTCTACCGGGACGGCATGAACCAGATCACCACCGGCCTGCTGGTGGCTGCGCTCCGGCCGTATGTCCAGGAGGCCATCGCCGAGAATCTCTCCTTCGTGGACGTAGCCCGCGTTCCGAAGGGCTCGCCGGTCAGGAATGCGCCGCGCCACGCCAAGCTGGCGGCCATCTGCAAGCGCAAGGGGCTTTACCTCTTCTATGACGAGCTTGTCCTGGAAGCGGTGTATGCAAGCGCGTGTTGAGGAGGGATGATGCCGGACACAAACGGGGAGCCGATCCTTGCGAAGGGATCGGCTCCCCGTTTGCTGCGGTGCGCTGACCGTGCTGCTTCCGTCTTTAGCTGTCCGTGTCCGCCTTTGACAGATAAGCATACTGCTGATTGACGCGCCTGATGATGTCGGCGCGTATTTTTTTCGGGCCAAGAACCTCGACGGCGTCGCCGTAGCTGCGCAGCGCAGTAATGAGCTCGTTGACGTCACCGCTGCTGTACCAGATGCGCACACGGCATTCATCCCTGTTCGCATCATACTGCACTTCCTTGCGATAGGGCATCAGGGAGATCATGAAGCGTTCCCGCGCCTTGTGTCTGCCTGCAACCAGAACCTCAATGGGCTCCTTGCACAGCTCCTTGCCGGCAATCGTTTGCCACTGGCAATCCGGCGGCGCGCTATGCCCGCATTCCTCCTGGCACACCGAAACAGTATTGGACAGGCGCAGGGGAAGCAGCCCCGAGCTTCGCGCGGAGAGCGGCGAATCCGCTGCATCACCGGCTCCCGGCACGGCATAGGTCAGCAGCCTGAACTTGTCGTCCCGCTTGCTGTACTCCAGCCGGAGCGGGTAAACCGTAGCGACGGCAGGCGAAGCATGCTTGCGCGCCTTGTCCTTTTCCCGAAGGTAGGCGATCCTGACGGGGCTGCCGCCGTCCTGAATCAGCCGGTACAGCTGCCTGAAATGCGCAATGTACTGCGGATCGCCATAGGCGTCCCCATCGGTATAGGCGTCGTAATACACAATATCGCCGGGACGATACAGCGGCTTCCATGCCTTCAGCAGCTCCTTCAGCGCCCCGATGGCGTCGGGGTCAAGGAACAGCTGCATCCGGGGATCGTCCAGGATGGCGCGGATCCAGCGCAGCTCGATATTGGTCAGCGCCCGGTACAGGCCGTGGGGAGGAATCTGCATGCAGGCCTCGTAGAGCTGCCGGCCTGCCTCATCCTTCTCGGTGACGGTGCATTCCCGGATCATGCCGCATTCCAGCATGGAATGAAAGGAAATATCGCAGGACGTATCCTCAAAGCCATACTTCCGTATCCCGTCGTTGATGAGGCTTTGTATGCGCGACTGGGCCGCAGGCTTGCTCAGCCTGCGCAGGATGTACCTGTATACATACACATAGCAGCTGTTGACGCCCAGGAACAGTTCCGACTGATCCTTGAGCTTCCGCCATTCTCTCAGCAGCTCATCGGAGACGGGCTGATACTGCTCATACGTCACAGGCTTGTGCAGGCAGCCTGCCTGGATCATGGCGTCGAGGAGCATGCTGTCAAAGCCGGTTTTCCTGACAGCGCTGTTGATTTGCAGGAGGAGCTCCCGCCTTGTCGTTTTGCAGGGTTCGCCCTGCGCTGGCTGCACATGCCGGCAGATGTCCAGGAAGCCGGCATACAGGCTGGACATGATCTCCTGCTTTTTCTCCGGCTTCCCGTCAGCCGGGGCGGAACAGGCGGGCTGCAGCTCGTAGGGCTCGAGGCCCAGGAGCCTGTCCCTGGCATGATAGAGATCATATTGCGTGCGGATATGGGTTGTGAAGCGGTTCTTCAGCCGGTGGGTGTTCCGCCGGTCATCCGCCTCCAGCGCCTTGACGTATCCCGTCAGGGACAGGAGCCATGGCGCCATGTCCATGGGATGATCGACGTCGCATTCATACCGCAGCAGCCCGGGCCGCTCTTCCGTCAGCTGCCCCTTGCCTCTGGTTTCACGCTGGACTCTCAGGCGGACATGGTCTTCCTTCCTGGGATCGTATTCAAACAGCACCGATACGTGCAGCGCACAGGGCGCGACGGTGGAGCCCCACAGGGTTTGGAGGCAGCTTTCACCGCCTGCCAGCGTGCTTTCAACCGTTTGCCCCGTCTGCTCGGCGAAGGCCTTCCGGCTGACGTCCAGGGGCGAAACACGCTCGATGGTGTCCAGACGAATGGAGCGGTACCGTTTTTTATCCATATCATAGATGAGCACGTATTGCCGCCCATCCTGCGTGCTGGAAAGAACCTTGACGGGAAGCGCCCTGATCCTTTCCGCAATACTGGAGGAGGTATGCTCCGCACAGATCCGGACGGGCCTGCAGGTCTGTATCGCCTGCAGCACATCGTTGAGGACGATGGCGTCCAGCACCTGGGCAATGTACATGTGCTTGAATACGAAGACCTCGTTTTCCGCCTCGCACAGATCCAGAATCTGACTGCCAATGACCCCCAGCGCAGATTGCCCGGAAAAGAACGTGATGGCGTCCAGCAGGGCAGGCCAGCGGTCAAACAGGCCCGTGTTTCCGGCGGTGTAGGGAAGGAAAGACAGCTGATACCGGCCGTCGTCGTTCTTCCTGAGCCAGCCGGCGGCAGTATGCCTTTGCAGATGCTCCACGACCTTCGACTTTTCTTCCTTGCTGGCAATGCCGTAGCATTCGTCCAGCTGCTTCATGATGGCGGCAAGGGAAAGTGCAGCGCCGTCCTGCAGCATATGGCACAGCGCAAGGACAAGGGTATAGGAGAACGCGTTGGTCATCTTGTTGGCCTGAAGGAGACGGTTCAGCGGATTGACGGCAATGCGCATCTGGTCGCAGGAAATCCATTGCTGTCCCCGTTCCGGCCATTGGACGCAGTTGTACAGACAATTCCTGATCCAGCCGGTGCGCTCGGCATACCGGCGCTCCTGGACAGTGTGCGTGTCCAGGTAATCCGAATACCCGCGATAGCCATTGACGAACATCTCGCGGGCAATCCTGCGGATAAGGTTGAAACGGTCAAAGGTCTTTGCTGTCTTTGGCATTGCGCTTCCTCCTGACGGGGTTCCTGCATCCGGCAGAACAGGCGGCATGCCCCTGTGTCCCGATCATGCCGGTTGGGGCCGGCAGCCGTTGCCCGTCATGCTGCCGGGGGCTCGTGCAGGCGCATCTCCGCAATCAGCTCTTCCACATGGTGGATGCGGAAATACATGCCGGACTTGCTCCGGGACAAGTCGCCGAACATGGTGAACAGATGCTCCATGGCCTTGTCGTGGGAGAGCGGCTCGATGTTGTGCGTCACGCTGTTGCGCGGCGTGCGGAAGCTCTGACAGTTGCGGCTGAGATGATCCCACCACGCCTGATTCATGTCTGCAAAACCGTAGCGGATGCTGAGCTCCTCCAGCTTTTGCTTGTTGGAGCGTTTGGTGCCGTCGTTGGCACAGGCGAAGATGAACGCCTGGAACTCATAGGTGTCGCTTTTTTCCTGGAGGGGGGTGCCATTCTGGGAGATCCCCATGCTGGCCCAGGCATTCTGCTCCTCTGCGGAGGTCAGGCGCCTGATTTCAGCAATCAGATCCAGCATGGTGTGCTTGAAGTAGTACTCGCAGGCCCGCTGGAAGCCGAAGACGCTCAAGCCGTAATCCGTGTCAGACGCGTGGACAGAACTCAGCAGCCCCTGGCTGCGGCTGGAGCGGATGGCGTTCTCAATGGCGATGCGCTGCTCGCCGGGCAGCGTATTGAGCATTTCCCTGGTCAGGTTCAGGGCCTTGTATTCCTGGTCCGTTACGGGATGCATCCCGCTGGTTTCCTGCAATTTGGCAAGCACAAGGTTGATGTGCTCCGGGTTCTTCAGCTTGTCGTACATCAGGCGCGTGGCCTGCTCATACTGCCTGTGATCAATCAGCGCAATCGTCTCGGCCAGGTAGGCGTCCTCTGCATCGCGGGTAAAGCTGCGGATGTCCTCCTGCTGGCAGAAGAGATACAGCAGGTTGCAGTTGTACACATACCGCTGCGTGGCATGGTGCTTCCGCAGCAGGCCGCGATCCTTCAGCTCCTCGCAGGCCTTCTCGTATACGGCGCTTTGCACATGGGGCCGCGTGTCCTGGCGCATGAGGTTCTGCAGCACGTCCACCTGGGTGTTGTCCAGCTGGCGGCACCAGCTGATCAGGATCTCCCGCGCCTCGCGCAGCAGCTGGCGGATGATGCTTTCCTGCAGCCTGCCAAGAGCCTCGTCCTCCTGGGCCATATCCTGCGGCGCGCACTGCTGCCACTGCTCGTGAATGACGCGCAGCGACATCCGCACCAGCAGCGGGATACCGCCGCTGAGCAGGTAGGACAGCCTGCAGCCCTTCTCACCCAGCCTGGCCCCGTCCCACAGGGCGCTGACCTTCTCGTAATAGGCGCGCACGTCATGCCCGCTCATGTTGGTGATGGGCATAAAGCCATTGTGGAACTTCTGCAGGAGGCGGGAGTCGGTTTGCAGGTGAATCACGGAGCTTTCGCTCAGGTCGTAGTCCGTCGCGGAGATCAGCCGGAGCATCTGCTTGTCCACCATGCTGTTCAGAATATCGTGGTGGTACAGCGTCAGCACCGACGAGGAGACGAATTTCTCGAAATCGTCCAGTACGATGGTCACGCTGTAATTCAGCGTGTCGCACAGCAGGGACATGATCTCCTGAAAGCCTGCCGCATCCGTCTGATCCATCTTCACCCGCAGGCTCACGCCTGCCAGACGCGACAGCTCGTCCAGACGGCCGGTTTGCTGCAGCAGCATGCTGGCTGTGTTGGTGATCACGTCGCTCAGGAAAGGGAAGAACTGATTGGACTGCATGGAGGCCGGAAAGATGATGACGCTGGTCACAATCTGCCGATGCTCGCTGAAGAGGCGCAGGCGGACAGATGAGCTGAAGCAGCTGCGAAGGAAGGTGGTCTTTCCAGCGCCCCGGGGGCCCATCAGCAGCAGACACTGGCTGCTGTCCTGCACCTTCCTGAAGAAGATTTCCCGAAATTCCTCCAGCCTGGGGTAGGGCATATCCTCAGGAAACGGATAACACGAGGGAACGGAAACATCCGCAATATCCACCAGATAGTCCTCCATACCGGACAACTCCTTTTCCATAGCATTGGGAACGGATGGCCTGTCAGCCGTGGGTGACATATCCTGCGCTGCGCGCCCGGGAGCCTGTCATTCGTCATCCTCATCATCCAGGAGGATCAGCCCGGCGAAGACGGCGGACTGCCCGGGTGCGTTTTCGCCCTGCACCAGCAGGTTTTCCCTGGCGTCCCGGAGGAAAACCATATCGTCATAGGGCAGGGTATCATGGGCGTACTCGCTGTCAAACAGCACGGAGAAGAAGAGCCGGTACAGCTCGCCCGAGAAACGGTATCGCTTGCCCGATGTGCTGGTGTTGTCCTCCTCCACCAGCTTCAGCTGGCGCAGCAGACTGAGACTGGTGCTCAGCGACGTGGGGTCAAGCCGATCGCCGTTGGCCTTCAGCCGCTCCTGAATCTCGCCCACGGATACGCTGGCACGCTGATGCGTGGTGTAGTAGTGGATGGCCCGCAGGACGCGCCGCTCGTTCTGCTCGCAGCCCTCGGTGAACTGCTGGCACTTGTCCTTGGGATCCAGCACATAGCGCGCATACTCGTACACATCGGAGGGGTAGACGACGCTGCGGCCGATTTTCCGCAGCTCATCGACAATCTTCTGGCCGATGAGGCGCACCGGCCATATGGAACCCTGGAACAGCCGGTAGAAGCTGGACAGCGCTTCCTCCGTGAACTGGAAGGTCACGCCGGATTCCAGCGTGGGCTTGATGAGCATGGTGCGCATGTCCGCCTCCGAGAGATGCCCGACCTCAATGGTGTCGGCACGCTGGAAGACCTGATGCATGACGCCGCCATCCATGGAGCAGCGCAGCAGATAGTTGCTGCCGCAGAAGATGAAGCGCACATACTTCTGCAGCTCCACATTCGTCAGCATGGCGTCAAGCTGCTTGAAGAAGCGTGCCTGAGCCGTCGGGTCGCCGGCGATGCGCTCCAGAATCTTGTCGAATTCGTCCAGGATCAGCACAATGTGCTGCCCGCCCGTCACATGGGAGAACTGGGCGTAGAAGGCGGGAATCTCATCCAGACTGCGATCCTCATCCTCAGGGGACAGCTCCCAGCGCTTCTCGAACAGGACCCATTCATCGGTAAGCGCGATTTCCGGATAGGCCACGCTGACGGACCGGATCACGCTGCTGATGAACGCGAACTGGACGATCTGGCTTGTGCTGCAATCCTGCAGGCTGGCGTAGATCGGACGGATGGTTGGATCATCCTGGCACTCGCTGATGTAGTAACGAAGGTAGTTGAGCAGCGACGACTTGCCGGAGCGGCGCACGCCGCGCACAAACGCGTTCCGGTACTGGGCGAAGCTCCCTGTGGCCAGGGCGCGCAGGGCCTTTTTCTCATAATCGCGGCCCACGAGCATGTCGCTGACAATTTCGTTGTTCTCATCCAGCCTGAAATCGTTGATGGTGATGGTCGGATAGGGGGTGACGGGCAGGCTGACGCGCGGGGGCAGTGTCACGTCCAGTACCTGGCTTTCCGGCAGCGTGGAGCGGTCGGTCACGCCGTCAAACTCGTATTCCGCCGTCAGGACAACCTGCAGCTGCGTCACATGACCGGGCAGCGTAAAGGGCAGGGCGAAGGGTGCGGAGCTTTCAGGCCGGAGGATATTCAGCTGTGCCGTCATGCTCAGGTCAACGCCGTTCCTGGCCAGCACCCGCAGGATGACATTGCGCGCCGGCTGCTTGCCGTGATTGTATACAATGCCGAACAGGCTGTCCTTGTGGCTGACCCGATGATCCTTGTTCAGCAGACGAATCTGCAGGTTCGGCCGGTCATAGAGCTGGTTCAGCCGGGTGACGATCAGGTTCTTGACGTAGAGCTGCATGTTGTTGCATGCCCTGTTCTGATCGTAGGAGATCACGTGGAAGCCCTCCAGGACGGCGCTGAGCTCCTCGGCCAGCTGATGGTCGTTGTCGCTGTGGGCCTGGTACACCTCGCAGAGGTGCTCCAGGTCAAGGAGCAGATCGGTCAGGTCGGCGGGATTGCTGCTCCAGCGCACATCATCACGGGTGCGGCCCAGCTCCTCCGTCCAGGCGGACAGCCTTTTCAGGGTTGCCGCATGCCCCTTGAACAGGGAGAACAGCGTGTCAAGATCCTGGATGCTGCAGATCAGATCATAGAATGCGGTGATCATCTTGCCCTGGAACCACCGGCACGCTTCGCAGTCCCTGCGGCACTGCGTGGCCAGCAGGCTCATCTCCATCAGCACGGGGGCAATCCGACTGGAGCGGAGCACAGGATCGCTGTGCAGGGTGTGATTCATGTACGCCCAGTGGTCGAAGCACAGGCGCAGGCAGGCCTCCTGGGTCAGGGTGCTGTTTTTCTTCTGCCGGGCGCGCAGATACATGATCAGGCTCAGGTGACGGCAGCGCTCCAGGATCTGCGCGCGTTCCCCGGGCTCGGCGGTTTTCTCTTCGGCACGCCAGTGCGCATAATCCTCGGCAATGGTCTGGTCGTCAATTTCGGCGTCATTGCCGTAGGCCTCCTGCTCGCCGCACAGCTCCTGAACAAAGGCAGGCTCCACCCAGGGCTGCGCCTCAGGCTCCGCGGTAGGAGCATCCCCGGCGGCTGCCTCCTGCATGGCCAGGCGGGCGCTGCGCGCCTGATCCACTGCGGCCCGCAGATAGTCCACCGGCACAGGCGGCATGGACATATCGCGCCTTGCGGCGATAAAGTCGGTGCATTGCCCGAGATACTCTTCGCTCTGGTCCTTGAAGAAGGCGCTGGCTTCGCCCTGATGCGTCAGCTTGAGCACGGTATAGTCAATGAACCGCTCCACGGGGCTCTGGCGCTGGCGAACCATGGCGTCAAGCATAGGGATGCCGGCACCCTGCTGCTTGATCCTGCACAGCAGGTCATACAGGTGCAGCATGTAATTGGCCTGCGCTTCCTCCGGGCCCGACAGGCGGAGGATCACCGTGGCCAGGTTCTGGATGCGCTCCTCCGTGCTCAGGCGGCTGTCGCAATAGAACATGGTGTTGCACGCCCAGTCCAGCAGCACGTTGGCCGCGCGCCCCAGGGAGATGTTGAAGGATGCGCCGTCGCTGCTGTCCATGGCGCGGAAGAACAGACTGCGGGAGGCAAGCTGACTGTCGAAAACCTGGGTGATCAGGCCGCCGGCGGAGATGGGCCGGGGCAGATGGAATTCCTTGATCAGCCGCTCGGCAGCCATCAGGCGGCAGGCCGCGTCGGGGAAGGACACGCTGGCGGTATTGAAGTACATGGTCCTGGTGTCATACAGGGAAAGACCTGCCAGCATCAGCCGCCGGACCTTGTCCAGCCTGGTGGGGGCATTCAGCGCAGCGGCGATCAGCTTGTCGGCCTGACTGACCTCATCCAGGGGCATGGACAGCAGATCCGCATCGGTCCGGATGTCCAGGCCGGGCGTGAGGTAGAACTCCTTGAGAAATCTTGCGGCATTTTTGAAGGTGGAATGAATGGCGCTGCCGACATTCTCCGCGGAGGAGATATCTTCGGCGGTATTGTCCAGCCAGATGTGGCAGCGCATGCGATCGTCGGCGTCGCTGATGCCGGCGTATGCCTGAATCAGGCTGCGGAACAGGCCGAAGGGATTCACCGTGCCGGGCTCCAGCTGCATCAGCGCAAGGATGCTGCCCTCGGGCGCGACGCCGTTTCTGAAGCAGCGCAGGATCAGCCCTGTCCAGTTGCCTGTCAGCCTGGCCCAGACGGCTTCGCGCGCGTCGGCAGGCACCATGGCTGCCAGCAGGTTGTGGATGGCGCGGGTTCGGTCTGCCAGTTCAGCCTGATTCTGCGGGGCGCGGCTGATCAGGAGGTCGCTGACGCTGCACTCCTGCTGCTGCGGATCGGTCTGCTGCACCAGCCAGTTTGCCAGGATCAAGTCGTTCTGCTGCCACCGCCGGTTCATGGCGTGGTCGGCGTCCGTGTTGACACTGTACCGTCCGCCGCGGAAGCTGAAGGCCCCCGTGGCGATGTTGAGCAGGTACAGCGAGCGCTGCATGCAGCGCTCCCGGCCCGCGAAGGCAGGCGCGCGTTTGACCAGCAGGTACAGCGCCAGGCACTGGGCGTTGTCCGCCGTGGCGCGGTTGGGGCTGTACAGGCTGATCAGGCGCATCAGCACGTCTGCCGCCTGCTGGCATGAAGGGGCGTCAGCCTCTGCCAGGGCCGGCAGAACAAGCCGGTTCATCAGCTCCTCGTAGGTGGGACGGTTGTTGTTGGGCAGCAGCATGTTCAGCAGCACGCGGTTGCCCGGCTCCGCTGCCCACTGCTGCAGCGCCTCCTGATCCATCCCCGCCAGCTCGCTGCACAGCGACAGATTGGCAACCAGTCCGCCCAGCTCCAGGGCCTCCCGGAAAAGCTCCTGCGCCATGCCTGTCTCACCCGCCAGCACCAGCCGGTAGGCGTAGGCCGCCAGGGCATTGCAGCCCTTTTCGGAGCGCAGGGCGGCCCGGGCGGTCTCGTTGGCAAAGACGATGTCGTTGCAGTGCAGCGTGATGGCGACGTCTGCCAAATTGACCAGCGCCACGTGCAGCGTATCGTCCTGGCGCAGGGACAGGCACAGCTCCTGCACCAGGCTGCGCACGCTGGGCTGCAGGGCTTCAGGCAGGGCGGCCAGCGTATCCAGACAGCTGACGACCATCTTCTGCGCACCGATGTGCATGCTGCCGCTCACCTGATGCAGCTGACGGATCAGCACCATGGGCAGCAGCTGATCCTCGCCCAGGTTGAGCAGCGAATGAACAAGGCTCTTCCAGGCATAGTCGCGATTGATCTTCTCTGCGCGGACCATCATGATCCGCAGGTTCAGCTCCGCAGCGTCCTCCCTGTTGAGGATGGGGAGCATCCGCCAGGCATATTCCTCCGTGGGGAGCCAGTACAGAATGCGCAGCAGGCGCTCGCAGCACACGTCCGGCTCGGGCGCAATGTCGCTTTCCAGACGTAGATTGCTCTTCAGCCATTCATGATCCGAGGGCAGGGGAGGCAGGAACAGCCCCTGCATGTGGGCAAGATGCGCCGCGAGAGTATCCGTGACCTGCTCCAGGGGCACGGACATGAGCGTCTTGCGGAACAGCTTGAGCAGCGGCTGGAGCGTGGAGGTGTTTTCGCGGCAGAGCGGATTCTTCAGCAGCGCGGCAGGGATGGGCTCCTTGGAGCAGGAGGTCAGCACGTGCACCAGCGCCACTTCCGCCAGATCCTCCAGGTTCTGCCGGGCGTAGATCAGGTACAGGCAGCAGGCATACTGCACCGATCGCCTGCTGCGCATGACGCTCTCGCACAGGGCCTGCAGCTGCGGCAGCTCCTGGGCGTCAAAGGAATCCTTCTCCAGCAGGGCAAACAGCAATTCGGCCTCCGCCACGGTCAGCATGGCGTTCTCGTCATCCGGCTTCCATATGGCGTGGAAGAAGTGAAGCTGCGCCTCCGCCGGCTGAAGAACGGGCAGCACGTCTGCCAGGATTTTCCTCAGGTCAAGGCCTGCGTCCTCCAGCAGGGTCAGCACGGCGGACCAGTCCTGGATGACAAGCTGGTTTTCCACCAGGAAGTCATGGATGGCCTCGGCCGTCTCCGACCGGTTCAGCATGGCCTGCAGCTCGTTCAGGCACCGCTGCGACTCAATGAGCCCCATGCGCTCCGGGAACAAGCGGGAAAGTAGCGCAAACACGCCCGGCTCGGCCAGACGAGCCAGCATACGGTCAAAGAAATCGTCCCCGCTGCTCCTGTCATGGCCGATCTGCAGCACGCGGCTCATGTAGATGGACAGCGCCGCAGCCTCGGGGGCGCCCATCAGGAGCTCCTGAATGCGGGCCAGCCTGTCGTCGGACAGCATGCCGTCCCCTGTGACCAGCCGCTCAATATCCTTGGGGGCGAGGGTATGCAGCATGGGCAGAATCGCCCTCTGGGCCAGGAGGATGACGGCCTGATCCCAGCCGCGGTCACAGAACATGGGCATCAGGGGGATGAACAGGGGCAGCGCGTCGCTGATGTGGTCAGGCGCAAACCGCATGGCCGCCAGCGCCTGGGCCTGGGTTGTATCCGCCTGATACAGCGTGATCAGATCCTCAACCGACTGACGATAGTCGGGGGCCAGATTGGCCTTCACGTCCTCGGGCACGGCGGCATACTGGTCGAACAGGCCGCAGTGGATAATCGTCTGCAGCCAGGCGTCCGGCTTCTTTTCCATAAGCTGCGGCGCCTCGGCGAAGAGATCCCGCGCCTCGTTCCAGCGATTGTCGCTGATCAGGATGTGCAGCAGCAGCGCGGCGGCATGCTCGTCCGCGGCCTGCTGACCGGTGCGCAGCGCGAAGCGCGACAGCTTTTCCGCCAGCCCCGCATGGTTGTGCAGGAAGGAATACACGCGGCTGGATACGGCGCGCAGATCCTGCCCGCGGCTGTACGTGCCTGCCTTGTACTGGCTGATCACCAGGTCAATCTGCTGGGCGGTGAAATCCAGCTTCATCAGATGATCCGGCTGGATGATGAAGGCTTCCAGCACGCTGCTGTCATAAACAACGGCCTGGGTGTATTCGCTTTCCCGGCAGGCTTCGTCCAGCAGCGCAAGCAGCTTCATCAGCTCGGGGTCGGTGAGGGAGAGCTTCGCATCCTCAAGGAGCTGCAGCTGCTGCAGCGCGTCAATGAGATGCGTGCGCGCGTAGTGCGCAATGTCGCTGGCATAGCCCGCGTCGCTGGCGCACATGGCCTTCAGATACAGGAAGCGGCCGCTCCTGACCTGGCTGAGGGCGGCTTCATGGGCGCGGTAGAACAGCACAACCTCGTCATAGCGCTGCTGGCTGTCCAGCAGCGGCAGTATGCATTCGCCCAGCTGGTACTGCAGCCGCGAGGGCTCCAGGGCGTCCCACATCAGCTGCTCCGCCAGGCAGGCGAAGCTGCTGCCCAGCAGGCGGTACAGGCGCAGGGCGATGGAGAAGGCGTCGCTTTGCGGATGATCCTCCAGGTCGCGCAGCCAGCGGCCGGCTTCATCCGCAGACAGGCTCAGGCTCTCCGGGGAAGCCGTCACCATCCGGCGCAGCGTATCCGCGTCATGCCCGAGGATGGCTTTGGCCGCCTCGGACAGCGGAAGGGATGCGGCAAGCTGCGCGTTGGTTTGTACGGTGCGGAGGATGCTTGTCCAGATTTCCCCCTTCGGAGCGCATTCGGGGGTGAGCAGCTCATGATTGCGCATGGCGCTGCTGCCCTGATACATAAGCTCCGGCCTGGAGGTCAGCAGATGGGTGAGCTGCTCGGCGTCGTTTGCCCGGGCGTAGCAGGCCATCAGGTAATGCCAGTTGTCCGGGGAGGTTTCGCCGTGCAGATGCTCCATCAGGCAGATGAAGGGCTGCTGCTGATTGTCCGTGCGGTACAGGCTGAGCAGCGCAGCAAAGCTCTCCGGAGAGGGCAGGTCGGCCAGGTAGAATTTCTCCGCCTGCCGGCTCCTTTCGCCCAGGATGCCCTGCAGACGGTTGCCGCAGGGCAGAGGCAGGCTGGAGGTGTTGTATGCCTGCACATGCTCCTCGTCCAGGTTGCTGCGGATGGCGATGGTATCCTGCTCAGAATACCCCAGCTGCGCCATCAGCTTCGCATTCGCGGCTGTGCTGCGGGCAGCGTCGAAGTCGGCAAGGACAATGTGCTCCTCCAGTTGGTTCAGCGCGGGGAAATGCACATAGATATCCCTCCGCTGCGGACGAAGGCTCTCGTCATCGCTGAGAATGCGCTGCAGGAGGGCCAGCCTGGTTTCCTGGCTGAGGGAGGGATGGTTCTCCTGCAGGACGTGCTCCGTCGCAGCGGCGCCGTCCAGCGCGCTGCGCAGGGCAAGCAATTCCGCCTGAGCCTCCTGCAGGGTGGGCTGGAGGGCGGAAATCTCCCTGTTTTCGCAGATCATCCAGCCGATGGATCGGGGGCTGATCAGGAACGCCTGCTGCGTCGGATCCACCAGGGCGGACGCGCCCGGATTGTTGTCCGATATGTCGGCAATCATCGACAGGCGGATCAGCAGCTCGTAGCGCTGGGCCAGGGCTGCCAGATCCTCATACTGGCTCCAGCCCAGGCTTTCCGCGGGGCATGCGGCGCAGCTGTCCATCAGGGCCGCCTGCTGGGCAAAGACAGCATCGGTCGCCCCGGAGAGAATATGGCAGCTCTCCAGCTCCGCCCGGAGGGCCTGGTGCATGCTGCGCAGAAGCTCCAGCAGGTGGCCGAAGGTGATCCGCAAAAAGGTCGTGCCGTTGAAATAGGCGTCAATCGTCTCCAGGGGCTTTTCTGCCAGGTCGGCGCCCGTCAGCTGGGTCAGCAGCTGCTCCAGGGCATTGCGCTGCTCGTGATACTTCAGCAGCGTCTGTACATCCTGCTCATCCAGGGGCAGCCCGGCCTTCACCGCATCGCACAGCCGCTGCACGGCCATGCCGTGGTCTGCCGCTTCCTCATGCAGGCGGCCGACCATTTCCTGCGCGTCTTCCGAGATGGTCACGGTGCTGTCTTCCTCGGAGGGAATGCGGAAGGTGCGGCACAGCCAGGGCCCGGTTTGCGTGCCCAGCTGGCCGGGGTAAACGATCTCCACCAGCCGCCAGGGGCGGTGATGCTCTTCCACAGCCTCCAGGACGGCATAGAGCTGACGGCCCTGGGTATCAACAATGTCGTTCAGGAAGATGACACGGCGCGCGGGCGTCTCATCCGCGGACGCCGCCTCATACAGGTAGGGCGGACTCTGCATGGTGCAGGCCAGCTGATACGCGCGGGCAAAAAGCTCCTGCCAGTAATTCTGGTAGTTCTGCCCGGTAAGACGGTTCATGGCCTGGTAGAATTCGCGCCAGGGAGCCAGCCAGATCTCCTGGGCCATGCGGGCAATCTCCCGCTGTGTATCCGGATCAAGCTGACGGACAGGCTCCGCATTCACGACGGAAACATAGTAGTCGTGCACGGCAATGCCGGGAATGCGCTCGAGCCATGTGCGGAAGATGTTGCTGGATTCGCCGTTGGGATAATCCGTATACAGGATGTTCCGCTCCTCCTCCAGCTTCTGCTGAACCATGTACACTCTGCAGTCGGGGGTGCTGGCAACAATGTCAAGAACCTGACGGCAAATGTTCTCGGGGACAGCCTGCGCAGGGGGCTGCGCGCCGTCCACCGCCGCTTCGGGGGAGCGGAGGCAGATATAATGGCCCCTGGAGACAAATTCAGGCAGCGTGGTGCACAGCCAGGTGCTGAACGTCTCGCTGCCCAGCCTGTGCTCGTGCCAGTCGACGTTCATTTCGTTACGGATCGCCTCCGGCAGCTTTGCGGTTTTCACGCCGTTCGGATCGCTGGTGTTGAGAATCATGGTGCGAAGCAGATTACGCAGCCTGCTTTTTTCCTGAGACGTAAGCATCGTATCTCTCCTTTGCGTGCTCACTGCGCGGAACAAATAGAAAACCAACGCACAAACATCGGTTGTGTCAGCAGATGCTGTGACGGGAACGATCATGGATATTTAGGCAGAATCCGACAAAAAGCATTATACTATAACTTGCAGGCGGCAGCAAGGACGAAAGCGCCTGAAATCATTACTTTTCACGTGTTTTGTGTCAGGGAAGCGCGCTTGGGATGGGGCCATGCTGAAGCAGAAACAAGCATCATGGCCATCGATCTTGGTAGAAAATTGCATGATATCACAAAAGAGACATCACCACGGCTTTGCAGGGTCGCAATGCCCCGCGACGTGGTCATGCCTCTGATAACAGTATATTCGAATCGGCAGAGAAATCAATCCTTCCGGGCAGAAGCATTCGCTGCGGGACCAGACAGCAACCGGGCAAAAATCCACTGCTTTCATGAGGCAGCCCTGACTGAACGGGAAAAGGGCGGCCACCCTGCCACAAAAACGGAGCCTTTGCAGGCAGACCCGTCACCGGATGGTCACCCTTCTATCGACAGTATACTCGCAAGAATCAGCAATGACAACCCTTCCGGGAAGAAATGATTCCTGAAGGACGGCGGTGCTTCCACGCCCTTCCCTTCTGCCGGGAGGCGGGGATTGGTGTTTTGGGGCGACGGCTTCGACGAGATGTACGCTGCCCTTGTCCGCGAAGGGTAAAGAAAAAACGCAGACTCTCGCGAATCTGCGTTTCTGGCAGGGGCAGAAGGATTCGAACCCTCAACAAAGGTTTTGGAGACCCTCGTGTTACCATGACACCATGCCCCTATGACCGTTGGTCAACATTTGCTATTATAGCGAATAGGACGCGGTTTGTCAAGAGAAAATTTGCCGAAGTTTTTTCTTTTCATCCGCTTCTAAGGAGGTTTTCATCCCCGCGGGCTTTACGAACCGCGCAAAAAATGTTAGAATCAGACGAAATGATGTGGTATGAACCCGGTTTTCCCGGGTATGCGACCCGGGCGCTGCGGCGGAGAGAGTCCCCGCATGGACAAACAGGAAAGGCGGAGAAGCATGAATATCACCATGCTGTGCATTGGTTCCACAGGCGATGTACGGCCGTATATGCTGCTGGGGAAGGAACTGAAAAGGCGCGGCCATGAGATTACCGTGGCCTCCTTCGCGCCCTTTGAGGGCATGATCCGGGAAGCGGGGCTGAAGTTTTTCCCCGTGGCGGGGGATGTGCAGGAGCTGATGGCCAACCTGATGAAGCCCGGCGCCGTGGGCGTAAGGTACCTCACCCAGTTCGAAAAGACCATCCGGGATATCGCGCCGGTGCTGCTGGGGGATCTGCTGCGCTCCTGCGAGGGTGCGGACGCCATGATGTGCACCTACTTCGGCAGCCTGTTCTATTCCATTGCCGAGAAGTACGGTATTCCCTGCATCCAGACCCACTACTACCCCATGGATCCCAACGACATGACCCCCATTTCCTCCGCCCCGGGGCTGAACTGGGGCAAGCAGTGGAACAGGGCCTCCTACCGGCTGGGGTATCTGCTCATCGGCGCGCTGGAGAAGCGCTACCTGACCCAGTGGCGGGAGGAAAACGGCATGGAGCAGCGCACCATCAAGACCCGGCCGGATTATCACGTCAAGGGACACACCGTGCCGGTGATCTACGCCGTCAGCCCGCTGGTGATGCCCAGGCCCGCCAACTGGGACGAGCACATCCACATGTCCGGCTTCTGGTACGACGAACATCCCGAGCCCTGGACGCCCCCGCAGGATCTGGTGGAGTTCATGGAGGCCGGGCCGAAGCCCATCTACATCGGCTTTGGCTCCATGGTCAGCGGCAACATGAACAAGACCATGACCACCGTGCTGCGGGCGGTGCGCGCATCGGGTGTACGGGCGGTCATCGGCATGGGCTGGGGCGGTGGCATGCAGAACCACGCCAACAGCCGGGTGTACATCAGCAACTACATTCCCCATGACTGGCTGTTCCCCCGGGTGGCGGCGGTGGTGCATCACGGCGGTGCGGGCACCACGGCGTCGGGCCTGCGCAACGGCAAGCCTACCCTGGTCATTCCCTTCGGTGGGGATCAGCCCTTCTGGGGCAAGCGGGTGCACGCCCTGGGCTGCGGCCCCAAGCCCATTCCCCGGGACAGCATGACCGTCAACCGCCTGGTGCGGGGGCTCATCGACCTGACCAGCCATGCCAGCTACCGGGTGGCGGCGGAGGAGCTGGCGGAGCGCATGCGCCTGGAGGGCGGCGTCGGCCGCGCGGCGGATCTGGTGGAGCAGGAAATCGCCGCCTGGAGGGCCACGCCGGATCAGCTCTGAGCAAAAAGGGACGAAAAGCAAAATTTTCTTCCATCTTTGTCACTGTTCCCCTTGACGCGGGATACAGGATCGTGTATACTCATCCCGTAAAAGAATTCAGCAGAAAGGAGGCCGCAGCATGTTCAATCGTTATCGTGTCAGCACCATGGCATACGGAACCGGTACCCTGGTATCCGGCGGGATCTTTGCGGCCATTTCTGTCTGTGGGCGGGGAGTAGGCAGGTAGCTCTGTCTCCATTCCTGCTCTGCATGGACATATTCAGCGTCGGCCGCGCAACCCTGCGGTCGGCGCTTTTTCATATGCCATCTTTTTCCTACCAGACCCCTCGACAAAGGAGGAAGCAACCCTTATGCAACCGACGACGCCCCAACCGAAGAAGCCGCTCCAGGCCATGCTGGCGCTGATGCGGCAGAACCTGTCCTGCTATATCGGGGCGATGATCGCCACGGCGATGATTGTGCTGATCGGCTTCCTGACGCCCATCCTGATGGCCGAGACCATTGACAGCGTGCTGGGCACCCATCCCTCCACCCTGCCGGAGTTCGTGCTCCGGCCCATCCGGGCCCTGGGCGGACGGCAGTTCCTGGTGGATCATCTGTGGATCCTGGGCCTGGTGCTGGTGGCCCTGAACCTGATCAATGGCGTATTCACCTACATGAAGGGCCGCCTGAACGCCGTGGCCAGCGAGAACATCGCCCTCACGCTGCGCGAGCAGCTCTATGCCCACCTGCAGCACCTGCCCTTTGCCTACCATGCCAAGGCGGAAACCGGCGACCTGATCCAGCGCTGCACCTCCGATGTGGACACCATCCGCCGCTTCCTCTCCGTGCAGGTGATGGAGGTGGTCAACGCGGTGCTGATGGTGGTCATCGCCCTGACGATCCTGCTGGGCCGCAGCGTGAAGATCACCCTCATCAGCATGATCCTGGTGCCGCCGCTGTTCCTGTTCGCCATGTGGTTCTTCAAGATGGTGCACAAGCACTTCCGTTACAGCGACGAGGCGGAGGGCCGCATGAGCGCCGTTTTGCAGGAGAACCTCTCCGGCGTGCGGGTGGTGCGGGCCTTCGGCCAGCAGCAGCGTGAGGTGGAGAAGTTCGATCGGGCCAGCGCCGACTTCCGCCACAAGACCAAGCACCTCTACGACCTGCTGGCCACCTACTGGGGCGGCGGCGATGCCATGAGCATGGCCCAGAGCATGATCACCCTGCTGGTGTGCGTGATGTACGCCAGCCGGGGCGAGATCACCGTGGGCACGCTGATCGTCTTCACCACCTATGTGAGCATGCTGCTGTTCCCCATCCGCCAGCTGGGCCGCATCCTGTCCGACGCGGGCAAGAGCATGGTGTCCATGGAGCGTATCCAGGACATCCTCAACCAGCCCGTGGAGCCTGACGAGCCCGATGCCCTCAGGCCCGGCCTGCACGGTGACATCGTGTTCGACCATGTGTCCTTTGCCTATCCGGATGACAACGTGCCCGTGCTCAAGGACGTGTCCTTCACCATCCCTGCGGGGTGCACGGCGGCGGTGCTGGGTGGCACCGGCAGCGGCAAGAGCACCATGATGTACCTGCTCCAGCGGCTCTACGAGCCCACCAGCGGGAAGATCACCATCGGCGGGGTCAACATCCTGGACATTGACCGCAGCTACCTGCGCAGCCACGTGGGGCTGATCCTGCAGGAGCCCTTCCTGTACTCCAAGACCATCCGGGAGAACGTGGGCATTGCCCGCCGGGAGCCGGAGATGCCCTCCATTGAGCGGGCGGCCCGCATTGCCAGCGCGTCCGCCTTCATTGCCAAGGCGGACAAGGGCTACGACACCCTGGTGGGCGAGCGGGGCGTGACCCTCTCCGGCGGCCAGAAGCAGCGCATCGCCATCGCCCGCACGCTGCTCAAGGACAACAGCATCCTCATCTTCGACGATTCCCTCTCCGCTGTGGATACGGAGACCGACGCGCAGATCCGTGCGGCCCTGTCCAGCGAGCAGAAGGACGTGACCACCCTCATCATCAGCCACCGTGTCACCACCCTCAGCCAGGCGGATATGATCCTGGTGCTGGAGGACGGCCGCATCACCCAGCAGGGCACCCATGCGGAGCTGTGCCGCCAGCCGGGCCTCTATCAGCGGATCAACAGCATCCAGACTGCCCTGGAGGAGGAGCTCAACGACGCCATCGCCAGCGAGGCCAATGCCCCCGCCGGTACCGAAAGGAAGTGATCCCTCATGCAGTCCTTTCAGGAGGAAGATTATACCAAACGCTTTGACCTGAACCTGTGGAAGAAGCTCCTGCGCATTGCCAGGCCCTTCCACAAGAACCTGTTCCTGATCGCGGGGTTCATGTCGGTGTCCGCCATCATCGACGTGGCGCTGCCCATGATGAACTCCTATGCCATTGACAACTTCATCACCGGCCAGACCACCAGCGGCATGGCGGGCTTTGTGGCGCTGTACATCGCCCTGGTGGCGGTGCAGGTGGTGACCATCTTCGGGTTCCTTAGGCAGAGCGGGTATGTGGAGTGCGGCGTGTGCTACCACATCCGCCGCCTGGGCTTCCAGAAGCTGCAGGAGCTGCCCTTCTCCTACTATGACCGGATGCCCGTGGGCTACCTGATGTCCCGGCTGACCAACGATACCCAGCGCCTGGGCGACACCATCGGCTGGTCGCTGCTGGATCTGTGCTGGGGCGCGGTGTTCCTGGTGGCCTGCTCGGCGCAGATGTTCGTGCTGAACTGGCGGCTGGCGCTGGTGGTGATTTGCGTGCTGCCGCCCCTGGCCGTGATTTCCTGGAAATTCCAGAAGGGCATTCTGGCCGCCTACCGGCAGGTGCGCAAGCGCAACAGCCAGATTACCGCGGGCTTCAACGAGGGCATCACCGGCGCGAAGACCACCAAGACCCTGGTGCGCGAGGACATGAACATTGAGGAGTTCGACCAGGTGGCCCAGGGCATGCGGGAGGCCTCCGTCCGTGCGGCCACGCTGTCGGCGCTGTTCCTGCCCATTGTGGTGAGCCTGGGCAGCCTGGCCACCGCCTACGCCCTGTGGCAGGGCGGTCAGGATGTGCTTGCAGGCGCGGTGGCGAAAACCGGCATGACCATCGGCACCCTGCAGGTGTTCATCAACTACACGGTGCAGTTCTTCCAGCCCGTGCGGGACATCGCCCGCATCTTCGCGGAGATGCAGTCCGCCCAGGCGGCGGCGGAGCGGGTCATCACCCTGCTGGAGACCGAGCCGGACATTGTGGATGCCCCCGAGGTGGTGGAGCAATTCGGCGACAACTTCCACCCTAAGCGGGAGAACTGGCCGCCCCTCACCGGCGACATTGACTTCGAGGACGTGTCCTTCCACTACAAGGACGGGGAGCAGGTGCTCTCCCACTTCAACCTCCATGTGGATCACGGCCAGACCATCGCCCTGGTGGGCGAGACCGGCAGCGGCAAGAGCACCATCGTCAACCTGATCTGCCGCTTCTATGAGCCCACCGAGGGCCGCATCCTCATTGACGGGGCGGACTACCGCACCCGCAGCCAGCTGTGGCTGCAGTCCAACCTGGGGTATGTGCTGCAGTCGCCCCACCTGTTTTCCGGCACGGTGGCGGACAACATCCGCTACGGCAAGCCCGAGGCCTCTGACGAGGAGGTGCGCCGCGCGGCCCAACTGGTGGGCGCGGAGCCCTTCATCCTGGCGATGAAGGACGGCTACGAGTCCCAGGTGGGGGAGGGCGGCAACCGCCTCTCCACCGGGCAGAAGCAGCTGGTGTCCTTCGCCCGGGCCATCCTGCAGAGCCCCGCCATCTTCGTCCTGGACGAGGCCACCTCCTCCGTGGACACGGAGACCGAGCAGCTGATCCAGCGGGCCATCCAGACCGTGCTGGCCGGGCGCACCAGCTTCATCATCGCCCACCGGCTGTCCACCATCCGCTCGGCGGATCGGATCCTGGTGATCCAGGACGGCAGGATCATTGAGGACGGCACCCATCGCCAGCTGATCGCCCGGCAGGGCTACTACTACAAGCTGTACACCAACCAGTTCCAGGAGGAGCAGGGCCTGGACATCCTGGACGGCAAGGCGTGAGGAGGGGATCCCATGGCCAAGGGACTTGTCATCCGCCCCTATGAGGAACGGGACTGGCCTGCCATCGAGGCCATTCACGATGCGGCGCGCATGCAGGAGCTGACCCTGGCCCATCTGGCGGAGGCGTTCATCCCGCTGCAGCAGGCCGCCGTCAGCGAGGGCCTGTTCGACTACACCGTGGCGGTGGCGGAGCGGGACGGGAAGGTGGTGGGCTTCGTGGCGTACACGCCGGAGGAGCTGGCCTGGCTGTATGTGGCCCCCGGCTGCATGCGGCAGGGGATCGGCACCGCGCTGGTGCGCCACGCGCTGGAAAGGCGCGATGGCCCCATGACCCTGGAGGTGCTGGTGGGCAACGAGCCCGCCCGCCGCCTGTACGAAGGCTGCGGCTTCCGCCTGACGGACACGGTCACAGGTCGCATGCCCGGCAACGAGCAGTTCCGGGTGACGGTGTGGTGCATGGCCCATGAGGCGTGAGCGCAGGGGACGTCAACCAACGCTGCAACTTTCCTTCAGCAGGCTGCACCGGGAGCCTCGCGGCGGCCAGGAATGTACCCGACTGCCCTCCGGATGGAGAAAGTTGAGGGAAGGTTGAAGGATCGTTGACCCTTCAAAGCCTTATGCCACAAGGGCTTGAGGCACTTCTTCAACTAAATCAACTTTCTTTCTGTATAAAAGAAAAATAGATAGAAGGAACCGTATACCATACAGAATAAGGTGTTTCGACAAAGTTGAAGCGAGAAAGTTGAAGGGACTTTGCTGACAGGCAGGGCAAGGAAAGGAGATGAACGCCATGCTGCTGATGAGCGCCCATACCCCATGCAGGGCCTGACGGGGCAGACCGCATGGGGAGCATTCGCTGTCCCGCGGGCTTTGCACACCCATCATGAATCCCAACGACATGATAAGGAGCAAAGCCAACCATGAAGCAATCATTCTTTTCCACGGTTCACGAACTTCGCGCTTATCTGCTTTTGTGGGGGACGCAGACGCTGTTCTCCCTGGGCAGCCGCACGACCGGCTACGCGCTGGTGATCTGGTCCTACGGGCAGGATGGCTCCGCGCTGAGCACCGCGCTGCTGATGGTAGCCTCCTACGCGCCCTACGTGCTGTGCAGCATATTCGCCGGTGGCTCAGCGACCGCTGGGACAAGCGCAGAACTATGCTGGTCTGCGATGCGCTGGCCGCGGCCTGCACGGTGACGATCCTACTCCTTTTGCGCGCGGATGCGCTGCGGCTTGGACACTTGTATCTGCTGAACATCCTCAGCGGTCTGATGAACACCGTTCAGCAGCCTGCCTCGGAGATCGCCACCTCCGCGCTGCTCCCACGGGAGCATTACCAGCGGGTGGGCGGCCTAAGGTACCTGTCCAGCGCGGTGAACGGCATCCTCACGCCCATCCTGGCCACGGCGCTGCTGGGACTTGCTGGCATGGAAGCCGTCATCGCCTTTGACCTGGCGACCTTCGCAGTGGCCTTCGTGATGCTGTGGAAGGTCATCCGCCTGCCGGGAATTCCCCGGCGGGAAGGCGGGGACGAGACGCTGCTGCAGTCCGCCAAAGCGGGCCTTCGGTGGCTGCGGGCCCACCGGGGCGTGATGGACCTGATGCTGTTCCTGGCGGCGATCAACCTGGTGGCCTCCATGTACGACGCGGCCTTCCCGGCCATGATGCTCTCCCGGGAGGGGGGCAGCCAGCAGGTGATGGGCCTGGTGAACGGCTGCATCGGCGCAGCCATGCTCATGGGGAGCCTGCTGGCCTCGGTGATGAAAACGCCCCGCAGCCGGGTGCGGACGGTCTGCAACACGCTGCTTTTCTCCATGGCCACGGAGAACATCCTCCTGGCCCTGGGCCGCAGCGCGGCGGTGTGGTGCGTGGGCGGCTTCCTGGGGTGGATCGTCATCCCCGTGATGAACACCAGCCTGGACGCCACCATGCGCCTGAACATCCCCCTCGATATTCAGGGGCGGGTCTTTGCGGCCCGCAACAGCCTGCAGTTTTTCACCATCCCCCTGGGGTACTTCCTGGGCGGATGGCTGGTGGACTTCGCCTTTGAGCCGCTGATGGCTTCGCAGGCCACCGGCAGCCTGCTGATCCGCCTGTTCGGGGCGGGCAGGGGCAGCGGCGCGGCGTGCTTTTTCGCGGTGCTGTGGGTGTTGGGCCTGACGGTGAGCCTGCTGTTCCGGCGGGATCCAGCCATCTGGGCGCTGGAGAAGCAGCCCGGCGACACGAAAGGAGCATGCCCATGAGCACCCATCAGCCCTCCTGGACATGAAGGGGCTGCACCCTGCGCCCCGTCCGGCACGAGGACGCGGAAGGCTACTTCCATCACAATTTCGCGCCCCTGGACGCGGAGGTGGCCCGGCTCACCGGCAGCCGGACGGACTTCACCCATGACGAGGTGGTGGGCTTCTTCCACCGCTGCGTGAACGCGGAGGATCGCCGGGACTTCCTCATCATCGCCCCGGACGGGCGGATCATCGGGGAGAGCGTGATCAACGAGATCGACCCGGACGCCCGCTGCGCCAACTACCGGGTGGCCATCTTCCACAGCGATGCGCGGGGAAAGGGCGTGGGCAGCTGGGCCATCCGCCGCACGGTGGATTATGCCTTTGCCCAGTTGCAGCTCCACCGGCTGGAGCTGGACGTGTTCGCCTTCAACCCCCGGGCCATCCGCGCGTACGCTCGGGCGGGCTTCCGGCAGGAGGGCGTGCGGCGGCAGGCGATCCCCCACGGGGACGGCTGGGCGGACGACATCCTCATGGGTATGACGGAGGAGGACTGGCGCGCCCTGCCGGACAGGAAGAATCTGTAAGCAAGGCCCGGAAGCGTGATGCTCCCGGGCTTTTCCCATGGGGATATGCCCCCGGATGGCGCAGCAGGAACCAGTTCTGCCAGCAGCCCTCCCACCGGGCGGGGAAGTCGTCCCGGCGGACGCTGGCTGAAGCGACCAGCGTCACCTCGCACAGGGTTTCCCCCTGGCAGACCAGGCGCACCGTGCCCAGCGCGTCCCCCGCGTGAACCGGGGCGGGTACGCTGTCCGGCAGGTCGATTTCCACCTGGGGCAGGGCGTTCTCCGGCACAAGGGCCGTCAGGTCGGCGGTCAGCACAGCATCCACCGTGGCGCCACCGCTGTCCTCCACGGGGATGGCGCGCAGGCACTCCCCGGCAGAAAGCAGGGTCACGGCGTCCCACCGGGCGAAGGCCTCGTCCATCAGCCGGGCGGCCTCATCGAACCAGTCCGGGCAGTTCAGCACCACGCCGATGATGGCCATGCCCTCCCGCTCAGCGCCGAACACCAGGCACCGCCCGGCCTTGCGGGTGTAGCCGGTCTTGATGCCCGTGGCCCCCTCGTAGGTGGTCAGCAGGCGGTTCTTGTTGTTCAGCACCCGGTCGTAGTCCCTGCCATCCCAGGGGATCTTCGCCCGGGTGGTGGAGACAATCTGCCGGAAAATGTCGTGGGTCATGGCCTCCCGGGCGATCAGCGCCAGGTCATGGGCGGTGGTACAGTGCCCCTCGCAGGGCAAGCCGTGGGGGGTGAGGAACACGGTGTTCGTGCAGCCCAGCTCCGCCGCCCGGGCCGTCATCAGGCAGCAGAAGTCCTCCACCGTGCCGCCGATATGCTCGGCAATGGCCACCGCCGCGTCATTGCCGCTGGCCAGCATCAGCCCGTAGAGCAGCTGCTCCAGGGTCAGGGTTTCCCCCTGGGACAGGTAAATGCTGGTACCCGGCACGCCGAAGGCGTTGCGCCCGGCGGTGACAGGGTCGTCCAGGTTCCCCCGCTCGATGGCCAGGAGCGCGGTCATCACCTTGGTGGTGGAGGCCATGGGCAGGGGCGTATCGGCGTTGTGCGAAAGCAAAATCCGCCCGCTATGCTGGTCGATGACCACGCAAGCCCGGGCGGAGGTGCTGATTTCCTCCGCCCGGGCGGGGAGAAACGGCACAAGCGCCAGCGCGATGAGCAGGGGCAGGAGTTTCTTTCCCATGATCGCGCCTCACATCAGCCGGGAGGCATCGCCGTCCTGCCCGGGCTTGGCGAAGAGGTTCTTCACGTCCTCCACCACGCTGGGGATCAGTTCCACCATCCTGTCCGCCACGGTGAGGGACTGGGCGGGCAGCATCCGCACCGTGTCCCCGCTGACCACCAGGAACCCCACTGGCTGCACCGATACCCCCGCGCCGCTGCCCCCGGCGAAGGGGAAGTCCCCATGCTCGGGCAGGGGATGCCGCTTGTCCTGGGCGGCCATGTCGCCCCCGGCGGTGACATAGCCGAAGCTGACCTTCGATATGGGGATGATGGTCGCGCCGCTGGACGCCACCACGGGGTCGCCGATGACGGTATTCACGTCCACCATGTCCTTGATGGACGCCATGGCGGTCTGCATCAGGGTGCCGATGGGATGTTCCATGCTTATGCCTCCTTGCCTGAGGGGGCGTGCTCCCGCTTTTCCAACAGCCACGCGGTCAGCGCCATGCCCCCGGTGATGAGCAGTATGCCCACTGGCAGGGAAACCATACACCGAAGCCTGCCGCCGGAGCGCAGGGCCAGGAAGTCCGGCTGCAGGGACAGGTGCGTCCGCTGCCGCATGGCCGGGGGGAGAAAGGCCGTCATGGCCCGGAGGAGGCCGGTGATCACCGCAGTGGACGCTGCGTCGGCGAGGCTCAGGTGAAGCTGCACCGTTAGATCGACAAGGCGGGTGTGCCGGAGGAGAAACCTGCGCGCCCTGTCCGCCCGCAGGAAGGCCCCTGTGATGGCCATGCCCCGCTGCATGCCCGCCGGGGAGGCGGGACGGGGCTTCTCCCTTGGGCGGCGGGGGAGGAAGATCAGCTGATGCCCGCCCCGGGCGTCCCGCTCCACCCGGAAGGGGAAGGACAGCCGCAGGGGCCCCGCGCCGATCCCCAGCGTGCCCTGCGTCCGGACGGCGTGGGTCAAGAGCAGGGTCAGGCGCAGGGGCAGCAGCATCAGCAGGGCCGGAATCGCCAGCGCAAGGAGCATCCCCATGGCCGCGCCTCCTTTTTTCCTGCAGGATGCGCACAGAAAACAAAGGTTATACGCCCATGGACGGCGAATAGTACAGGATACCACAGATCAGGAGGGAATGACGAAGGATGATCGGATTGATCGGCGCGATGGCCGTGGAGGTCGAGAACCTGGCCGCGCATATGGAGAACCCGCAGGAAGAGCGCATCGGCATGGATACCTTTGTGTCCGGCAGGCTCTTCGGGCAGGAGGCTGTGCTGGCGGTGTGCGGCCCGGGCAAGGTCAACGCCGCCCTGTGCACCCAGAGCATGATTGACCGCTACCACCCCGCGTGGGTGCTGAACCTGGGCGTGGCCGGGGCAGGGGACAGCGGCGTGCACATCGGGGACATGGTGGTGGCGGAGTGCGCCGTGCAGCACGACTGCGACACCTCCCCCCTGGGGGATCCCAAGGGCCTGGTGAGCAAGCTGAACCTGGTGCAGCTGCCCTGCGACAGGGATCTGCATGACGCGCTGATGGCCGCCGCAAGCTGCGTGGATGGCATGACGGTGCACTCCGGCGTGGTGGCCACCGGCGACCAGTTCATCAGCGACGGGGCGCGGAGGAAGGCCATTCACGATCTGTTCGGCTGCAAGGCCGTGGAGATGGAGGGCGGGGCTGTGGCCCATGCCTGCTACGTCCGCGGGGTGCCCTGCGGGGTGCTGCGCTCCATTTCCGACCAGGCGGATGGCGCGGCGGAGATGGACTACCCCACCTTCGTGAAGATCGCGGCCAGCCACTCCGAGCAGGTGGTGGAGAACCTCCTGCGGGCCATGGGGGAAACGCTGTGACGGTGTGGATCACCGGAGCCTCCAGCGGGCTGGGGCTGCATACGGCCCGGGCCCTGCGGGACGCGGGGCATACGGTGATCGCCGGGGCGCGCTCCTTCCACCCTGGGCACGAGGACGGCCTGTACCGCCTGCCCCTGGACGTGACGGAGGAAGGGAGCATCGCGGCCTTCTGCCGCAGTGCGCTGCGCCTGTCGCCCCGGGTGGACGCCCTGGTGCACTGCGCGGGGCTGCTGGTGCTGGGCTCCTGCGAGGAGACCTCTCCGGCGGAATACCTGCGGGTGATGGACACCAACTTCCTGGGTATGGTGCGGATGAATCAGGCGGCGCTGCCCACGATGCGGGCGCAGGGGCAAGGGAGGATCGTGATGTTTTCCTCCATCAACGGGCTGATGGGCATTCCCTTCCAGAGCGCCTACACCGCCAGCAAGCACGCCGTGGAGGGCTACGCGGAGTGCCTGTCCATGGAGGTGCGGCCCTTCGGCGTCCAGGTGTGCCTGGTGGAGCCGGGGGATCACCGCTCCGGCAGCGGGCGCTACCGCCTGCAGGCGTCGGCCATGGGGGATGCTTCCCCTTATGCGGAGGATTTCCGCCGGGGGACAGCGGCCATCCGCCGGGACGAGGCCAACGGCTCCGACCCGGATGCGCTGGGCCGGAAGGTGGCCGCGCTGCTTTCGCGAAAGCGCATGCCCCTGCGCAAATGCATCGCCAGCCCCGACCAGCTTGGCGCGGCGCTGATGCACAGGCTGCTGCCGGGGAATGCCTTCAGCGGGCTGATCCGCAGGTATTATCTGGGCAAGCTGCGCTCTCGGACGCGCTGAGCGACGCTTCAGCCGGAGAAAATGTCATTTTTATATAAAACATTTGTCTTTTGGGCCGAATGCGCGTATAATGGACATGGATCCATCGGGTTCCGGATGGTATGAATGACGATTTGGAGGATCACGGATGTACAAGCTGTTGTTGGCAACGGACAGGCCGGCGGTGCGGGAGGCGTTCCAGACCCTTTCATCCTGGGAGAGCATGGGCTTCCGTGCGCCGCGGCTGGTCGCATCGGCGGAGGAGGCCGCAGCCAGCCTGGCGCGGCATCACGCGGACGCGATTGCTTTCGCGCTGCCCGAGGCGGAGGAAGCCCGCCTGATGGCCATCCTGCTGAAGGATTATCCCTGGCTGCCCATCTGCCAGGCCTGCGATACCCGGGAGGGCATCGAGTGTACCGTGCGCGAGCTGGGTACGCTGCTGAACCGCACCCACGCGGATTATTCGGACGACGATACCACCGAGGCGGACATGATGCAGCTGTGCAGGCATGAATTTTTCCGCGCGCTCATCGGCGGGGAGATCCACAGTAAGGCGGATACCCTGCGCTATCTGCGCCTGCTGCGCAGCCGGATGGATCCGGACAAGCCCGCCGTGCTGGTCCAGCTGGCCCTGCCCGAGGACGATGAGTTCCTGCGCAACCGCTGGCATTATGGCGTGGACCGGCTGGAAGTGGCGCTGCGCAACTTCTTCGGCGCGGAGCTGGCGGACATGCGCATCCTGGTGTCCGTGCTGCCGGACGACAGAATCTATCTCCTGTGCTGCACCATGCTGGGGGAGGATGGCCCCGGCGAGGATGTGGATATGACCCAGCTGATTATCGACCACGCGCAGGGCTCCATCGAGCATGTGCGCGAATATCTTGGTATGCATCTGCGCCTGGCGTCCATCCGCGTGCTGCCCACGCTGGTGGATCTGGCCCAGGAGTAACTGTCACTGCGTGAGGAAAAAGGAGGAAAAACATGGGCATCTTTGACAGCATTGGCAATATGGTTCGCGGCCAGCTTGTGGACGTGATCGAGTGGACGGACAACACTGCCGACACCATGGTGCACAAGTATGACATGGGCGGCAAGGAAATCATGATGGGCGCGCAGCTCACCGTGCGGGAAAGCCAGGTGGCAATCTTTGTCAACGAGGGCCAGATTGCCGACGTGTTCCAGCCCGGCCGCTATGAGCTGCAGACCTCCAACATGCCCGTCATGACCAAGCTGAAGGCTTGGAAGTTCGGCTTCAACAGCCCCTTCAAGTCCGACGTGTACTTCGTCAATACCAAGCAGTTCCTGGACCGCAAGTGGGGCACCGCCAATCCCGTGATGATGCGGGATGCGGAGTTCGGCATGATCCGCCTGCGGGCGTTCGGCATCTACGCCTTCCGGGTGAGCGACCCGGTGGTGTTCCTGCGGGAGGTCTTCGGCACCTCCAGCATGTTCACCGTGGGCGAGGTGGAGGGCCAGCTGAAGCGCACGCTGGTGTCCGGCCTGTCCGACGCCATCGCCGAGAGCAAGATCCCCGCGCTGGATCTGGCTGCCAACTATGACGAGCTGGGCCGCTACGCCCTGCAGGCCAACGCGCCCAAGGTGGCGGAACTGGGCCTGACGCTGACCAGCTTTGTGATCGAAAACATTTCCCTGCCCGAGGACGTGGAGAAGGCCATGGATCGCCGCACCTCCATGGGCGTGCTGGGCGACATGAACCGCTACACCCAGTACCAGGCCGCGGAGGCCATGCGGGAGGCGGCCAACAATCCCTCCGGCAGCGGCATGGCGGGCGCGGGCATCGGCATGGGCGCGGGCATGGCCATGGGCCAGATGTTCGCCGGCGCCATGAGCGGCGCACAGCAGCAGCCCCAGCAGCCTGCTCAGCCCCAGCAGGGCGGCGGCTTCTGTGCTGAGTGCGGCACGAAGCTGAGCGCGGGGGCGAAGTTCTGCCCCAACTGCGGCGCGAAGCAGAACGCGGCCAATGTCTGCCCCGGCTGTGGTCAGCCTGTGCAGCCCGGCGCGAAGTTCTGCGCCAACTGCGGCCAGAAGCTGTAAACGCTAAGGGAACGCGAAGCGAAAACGGGTCAAGGGGTGAAACCCCTTGCGCGGGTGCAGGGGCGGCGTTAGCCCCTGCGCGGGTCTGGGCGGCAGCCCAGCGTCCCCCAAAACCAAGCGAGTTTCCGAGCAGTCTGCGCAGCAGGCTGCAATGGAAACGGCATGCTCGAAACCGCCTGTTTCCCCCGCGAATCCCCACGCCCCCTTCGTACCCGGCAATTCCAATACAAGCAAAACACCCCGGCGCGTCCGTCCTTGCAGACCCTGCGCCGGGGTTTGTTGTGCTGTCGGGTTGCGCCCGGGCCGTGACTGTCAGGCAACCCGGCCATCCGCCGCCATGATGCGGCCATCCCAATACAAGCAAAACACCCCGGCGCGTCCGTCCTTGCAGACAGTGCGCCGGGGTTTGTTGTGCTGTCGGGTTACTCCCAGTCCACCAGGCCCTTGCTCTCCAGGTAGGCCTGCTGGTAGTCCATGTAGTCGTCCACCAGGGCGGCCACCTTCACCGCCTGCTCCGGGGTCAGGCTGTTTTGTGCGACCAGGGCTTCCACCATGGCCTCGAAGGCGTCGTCATCCTCGTAGTAGCTGTCGCCGGCGTTGCCGTCCTCATCCAGCACGCCGGATGCGTGCATGTAGGCCATGTCCGCGTCGATGGCCTGGCTGACCAGGGCCTCGATCTGCCCGGCCAGCTCCTGATGATCCTTGGGGTTGATGCGCTTGACGATAAACGCCAGGGCCTCGTCCTTGTCGTAACCGTTCATCATGGGAATCTTCCTCCTTGCGCGTCAGCGGTGACCGTCGAAGTCCCGCTGCCGGGCGATTTCATACAGGCAGATGGTGGCTGCGCAGCCCACGTTCAGCGAGCTGGCCGCTCCGTAGATCGGTATGCGCAGCAGCGCGTCGCAGGCCTCCTTCCAGGCCTTGCTCAGCCCGAAGGTCTCGTTGCCCACCAGCAGCACCGTGGGGCGGGTTAGGTCGTGCTCGTGGAAGGCGGCGGTACCCTTGGCGCTGGTGCCGATCAGCTGCACATCGCCCAGGCTGCGCAGGAAGGGCACCGCGTCCGCCGGGGAGCCCAGCTGGTGGAAGGGCACGTGGAACACCGTGCCGATGCTGGCGCGGATGCACTGGGTATCGTAGAAGTCCGCGCTGTGGCCGGTGGTCAGCACGCCGCAGGCCCCGAAGGCATCGGCGGAGCGGATGATGGTGCCCAGGTTCCCGGGGGAGGAGGGCCGGTCGCACAAAACCAGCAGCGGCACCTTTGCCCGGGCGAAGGCCTCGCGGATCCGCTTCTCCCCGTCGGTGCGCTGGTGCAGGATGCACACCAGCTCGCAGGGGTTGTCCCGGTCGGACAGCTCAGCCAGGAGCGCGGCGGGCATGGGGTGAAGCGCCTCGGGGGCGGCGCGGCTGATCATGTCCTGCGCCCAGCCGGAGAGCCGCCTGTCCTCCGCGTAGGCGATGGACTGGAACTGCTCCCCCGCGGCAATGGCCTGCTCCACCGGATGCACGCCCTCCAGGAAGAACAGGCGCGTGTGGGTGCGCTTCTCGCGGTTGCGGCGCAGGGTTTCGTAGAGCTGGAACTGGTCGTTCCGGCTGCGGATGGGCTGGAGCCTGGACACGGGCGACACCTCCGGCGAGTATTACAGCACAGCCTTGAACTGGGCGATGGCGTCCTTGAACACGCCCATGGCCTTGCGCAGGGGCTCGGGCCTGGACATGTCGATGCCCGCCAGCTTCAGCGCCTCGATGGGCGGCACGGAACAGCCCGCGGACAGGAATTTGCGGTAATCCGCCACGGCCGTTTCGCCCTCGGTGAGGATGCGCTCGGACAATGTCATGGCGGCGCACAGGCCCGTGGCGTACACGTACACGTAGAAGGCCCGGTAGAAGTGGGGGATGCGCATCCACTCGCTGGCGATGAACTCGTCCACCGTGCAGGTGGCGCCGTAGTAGGTCTGGTTCAGGTTGTAGTAGGCCTTGGACAGGGACTGGCAGGTCAGGGGCTGACCCTTGGCGGCCATGTCATGGCTGATGCGCTCGAACTCCGCGAACATGGTCTGGCGGAAGCAGGTGGTGCGGAACTGCTCCAGCATGTGGTTGAGCAGGTACGCCTGGGCCTTGCGGTCGGGCAGGGTCTTGAGCAGATGGCGCATCATCACCGCCTCGTTGCAGGTGGAGGCCACCTCCGCCACAAACAGGCTGTAGTCGGACTTGGGGCCGGGCTGATGCAGGTTGGAGTAGTAGCTGTGCATGGCGTGGCCCAGCTCATGGGCGATGGTGAAGGTGTCGGACAGGTTGTCGTTGTGGTTCAGCAGCACGTAGGGGTGCACATTGCGCAGGCTGCCCATGGAGAATGCGCCGGAGGACTTGTTCTCGCTGGGGAACACGTCGATCCACCCGCCGTCCCGGGCCTCCCGCAGCTTGGCGATGTAGTCCTCGCCCATGGGCTGCAAGCCCTCCAGCACCATGTCGAAGGCCTTCTCGTAGGACAGCTCCATCTTGAAGTCGCTGACCATGGGGGTGTACAGGTCGTACATGTGCAATTCGTCCAGCCCCATGGCCTGCTTGCGCAGCTGCAGATACTCCTGCAGCACCGGCAGGTTCTCATGGATGACGGCGATCAGGTTGTCATACACCGCCTCGGGGATCTCGAGGGGCTCCATGGCAGCGGCCCGGGCGGAGGCGTAGCGGTGGGCATTGGCCTGGAAGGTGTCGGTCTTCACGCTGGCGGCGTAGGTGGCGGCCACGGTGTTGCCGAACTTTTTGTAGGTGCCCATGATGCCCTCGAAGGCCTGACGGCGCACGTCACGATCCTGGGAGCGGATGTAGGAGGAGAAGGTGCCCTCGGTCAGGGGCTGCTCGGAGCCGTCGGGCATGCGGATGGCGGGGAACTTCATGTCCACGCTGGTGAGCATGGTGTAGATGTGGTCGGGAGCCTGCGCCAGCTCGCCCATCATGGCGATGAGCTTCTCCTGCTCCTTGGGCAGGGTGTGGGGCTTCTCCAGCAGCATGGAGCGCAGGTAGGCGGAGTAGTCCGCCATTTCCGGGTCAGCCATGAGAGTTTGCAGGGCCGCCTCGTCCATGGCCAGCAGCTCCGGCTGCAGGAAGGAGCCCGCCGTCTCCGCCTTGACGATCAGGGACATGGCCCGATCCTTCAGCGCCTGAGCCTCGCTGTCGGCGTTGTCGGCCTCCTGGCGCAGGAAGGCGTAGCAGTACACGGGGGTCAGGCGATCCTGCAGCGCAAAATAATCCCGGATGGCCTGGCGGGGATTCTCCGCCACATGGCCGTCATAGGCGGCGTAGGCGTCTACCAGTTGGGATACGTCGGCGTAGTCCTTCTCCCAGGCGGCCAGGTCGGGGTAAATATGGGTCAGGTTCCACTTGTAACGGCTGTCGATTTCCTCGCGCTTGCGAAGCTGTGCCATAACGATCCTTCTTTCTTCCGCACTATCTGGCGGATGCAGTCATGCTCCTATTGTAGACCATCCCTGTTGAAAAAGCAAGCGGCCTTATTTCCCGTAAGCGATGGGCCGGACTGCGGAGGCCCGCTGGCTTCCTGTGGGGAAGAAGGCGATCTGTCCCTGATCCAGCACGATCACCCCCGTGGAGCCACGCACCTGCCGATCCCGCAAAAGCAGCTGAACCAGCTTCGCCGTCAGCTCCGGCCCACCGCCCCGGGTCAGGCAGTCCTTCCACAGGGTGAAGCGGCAGCCCTCCCCTGCCTGGTCGCAGAAGAAGGTGCGGGCGTTCTCCAGCACATGGCCCTGGCCGCACAGGGGGCAGAGGGCCTCCTCCACCGGGGTTCCCCGGCTGACCATGCGGGTGCGGCGCTGCTTCCTGCGGCCATCGTCGGGGAAGTCGGCGGCAGCGCGGTTGTTCCGGGCGTAGTCCACCAGGAACGCGCTGAAGCGCCGGATCCCCGCCATGAACTGCTCCGGATCCTGCCGCCCGTCGGTGATGCGGTCCAGGGCCAGCTCCCACCGGCCGGTCATCTCCGGCGAGGCGATCTCCCCGGGCATGATGGCGATCAGCTGCACGCCCTTGTCCGTGGCAAGAATGGTCTTGCCCTTGCGTACGGCGTAGCCCACCTTCATCAGCCGCTCAATGATGGCGGCGCGGGTGGCAGGCGTGCCGATGCCGCTGCCCTTCATCTGCCGGGCCAGCTCCTCATCGTCCAGATCCCGCCCGGCGTTCTCCATGGCCTGCAGGAGGGACGCGTCGTTGTGCTGGGGCGGGGGCTTCGTCTTGTCCTGCTTCAGCTCCGCGCCCCGGACAGTGCGGGTATCCCCGGGAACAAGGGGCGGCAGGGCCACCTCCTCCTCCGCGTCGGCGGACTTGGCTTTCTTTTTGGCCTTGGGGGGATCCGCCAGGGCGGGCACGTCCTTCCAGCCGTTGCTCAGCACCACCCGGCCGTTCGTGCGGAAGCGGTGCTCCTCCACGCCGGTGACGACCTTGGTGGCGTCGTATTCGCAGGGGGGATAGAAGGCCTGCAGCATCCGGCGTACCACCAGGTCGTACAGCTGCCGCTCGTCCGGGTCGAAGGTGTCTGGGTTGACCCGGTGGGCGGTGGGGATCAGCGCGTGGTGGTCGGTGACCTTCGTTTCGTCCACCGTGCGCTTGCTGACGGGCAGCCTGCCCCCGGGGAGCGCTCCGGGCACCAGCCCCTGATAGCTTGGGGGCAGCAGCTTCATGGTCTGCACCACGCGCGGAATCATGTCCGGGGGCAGATAGCGGCTGTCCGTGCGGGGATAGGTGAGGGCCTTGCGGGTCTCGTAAAGGCTCTGGGCCAGCTTGAGGGTCTTGTCGGCGGTGAAGCCCAGCAACCGGTTGGCGTCCCGCTGCAGGCTGGTCAGGTCGTAGAGCTGGGGCGGCATGTCCCGCTTGCGGACGGTTTCGGCGGACAGCACCGTGCCGGTTTTGCCCTTGATGGATGCGGCGATAGCTTTCCCCTGCTCGATGGTGGGGATGTGGGTGTCCGGGTTCAGCTTCTCATCGAACCAGATGCCCTTGTAATCCCCGAAGTCCGCGGTGACCGTGGCGTACTCCTCGGGCTTGAAGTCCTCGATTTCCTTGCGCCGCTTCACCAGAATGGCCAGGGTCGGGGTCTGCACCCGGCCCACGGACAGGAGCGTATCGTAGCGCAGGGTGAAGGCACGGGAGGCGTTCATGCCCACCAGCCAGTCGGCCTGGGAGCGGCACTGGGCGGAGCGGTACAGCCCGTCGTACTTCTCCCCGGGCTGGATGGTGCGGAAGCCCTCGGCGATGGCCTCGTCGGTCATGGAGGAAATCCACAGCCGGGAGATGGGTTTGTCGCAGCCGCTTTTCTCATAAATGTAGCGGAAGATCAGCTCGCCCTCCCGCCCCGCGTCCGTGGCGCAGATGACGTCGCTGGTTTCGCTGGCGCACATCAGCCGGCTGACGATCTTGTACTGATCCTTCGTCTGGGGGATGACCTTCAGGGGGATGGTTTCCGGCAGGATGGGCAGCGTGTCCATGCGCCACTGCCTGTATTTTTCGTCCAGCTCGTCCGGCTCCTGCAGGGTGACCAGATGCCCCACCGCCCAGGTGACGGTGTAGCGGTCGTTGAACAGGCAGCCGTCGCCCCGGGTATTGCAGCCCAGCACCCGGGCGATATCCCGCCCCACGCTGGGCTTCTCGGCAACAACGACAGTGGGCCCCATGGCACGCACCTCCCTTCATACGGCTTTTCATTGTACCCCATCGGGTGGCGAAAATCAAGCCGGTGTGCTATAATGGCACCATCAACGATGGGAGTGATGGTATGGCGCGCGTGGGCGTAATGACCTTCCTGCACAATGAGAACTACGGCTCCACCCTGCAGGCCTGGGCGCTGCAGAAGACCCTGACGGAGTTGGGCTATGATACGGAGCATATCGACTACCGCCCCTCCCGGGAGGAAAAGCTGCGCAACCTGATCCTGAGCGGCAACTCCCCCCGGCTGGTGGTGGAGGGCCTGCGCAAGCGATCCGTGAAGGCTGCCCGCCCCGGCGCGCGGGAGAAGGCCGCGTCCTTCGATGCCTTCTACCGGGAGCACATGCGCCTGTCCCCGCCCTGCGCCGATCACGCCGCCCTGCGGAAAACGGCGAAGCAGTATGACCTGCTTCTCTGCGGGTCGGATCAGATCTGGTCGCCGGTGTGGCTGAATCCGGCGTACTTCCTGGATTTCGCCGCGCCCGGTCAGCCCCGCCTGGCCTACGCCCCCTCCCTGGGGGTCAGCCGGATGCCGAAGGGGCGCAAGGACCGGCGGATGGCAAGGCTCATGGCGGGCTTCAGCGCGCTGTCCGTGCGGGAAGCGGAGGGGGCGGCGCTGCTTCATGCCATCACGGGGAAGGACGTGTCTGTCCTGCCGGATCCCGTGCTGCTGATGGAGCGGGCGCAGTGGCTGGCCCTGGCGGACATGCCCCCTGCGGATACGAAGCCCTATCTGCTGTGCTACTTCATCGGGGAGAGCCCGGCGTACTGGCAGGCGGCGCGGCATACGGCGGCGGAGCAGGGCCTTGACATCCGCGTGCTGCCGGTGACGGAGGCGTCCTATCAGCAGGGTCTGCCCCTGGCGGACGGCGCGTCCCCCGTACAGTGGCTGGGATGGCTGGCGGGCGCGGCAGCGGTGTGCACGGACAGCTTCCATGGCGCAGCCTTCGCCACCCTCCTGCACAAGCCGCTGTACCTTCAGCGGCGGTACCGGGAGGACGACCCGGAAAGCAAAAACAGCCGCATCGACCAGCTGCTGCGCACCTGTTACGGGGACATGCAGCCGGAGCATGCGGACTGGGAAAAAGTGAATCAGCGGCTTTCGCAGGAGCGCGCCATGGCGATTCGCTGGCTGAAGGAGGCCGTTACAGCAGCGCTTCCAGCGCAGGGGGCAGGGGCGAGGTGAGCTGCAGCCATTCCCCGGTGAAGGGGTGGCGCAGCGCCAATGCCGCCGAGTGCAGAGCGAAGCGGCCCGGCAGCGCGTCCAGCTCCGTGCCGTAAAGGAAGTCCCCGCACACGGGGCAGCCCAGGTGGGCCATGTGCACGCGGATTTGGTGGGTGCGGCCGGTTGCCAGCGTCAGGCGCACCAGGGAGCGGCCCCGGGATACCCGCAGCACCTCGTAGCGGGTAACGGATGGCTTGCCGTCCGGGCGGACGATCCGGCGGATGCTGGCGGCATCCACCTTGCCGATGGGTGCGTCGATGACCCCGCAGCGGGGCTCCGGGACGCCCTCGGTCACCGCCAGGTACGTCCGGCGGAAATCCTCCGTGTGCAGCAGCTGCTGCAGGCGGTGCTGGGCATGGGGCGTGCGGGCGATGACCATCAGCCCGCTGGTGCCCTTGTCCAGGCGGTTGACGGGGCGGTACACGAAGTCCGCAGGACAGCCCATCCAGGCGTAGAGGGCGTTCTCCAGCGCGTCATCGGGATGCCCCGCGCTGGACTGGCTGGCCAGGGGCGCGGGCTTGTCCACCACCAGCAGATGCTCGTCCCGGTAAGGAACGGACAGGGGCAGGTCATAGGGTGTCAATGTGTAGGCGGGGGACGTCTCCGGCCAGCGCATGGTCACCGTCTGCCCGGCGCGTACCCGGGTGTCCACGGGCGCAGGCACGCCGTCCAGCAGGATCCGCTGATCCCACTTGGCGGACTTCATGGCGGAATAGCTGACCCCCATCACCCGGCGCAGCACATCCCGCAGGGCAAGACCCGACTCCGCTTCCGTCACCCGATGCTCCATCACGCACACCCCCTGCATCAGTATAGCGCGGCGGGGCGCATTTTGGCAAGGGCCGGGAGGGCTTGCGTTCCGGCGGGAATGTGGTATACTGATGGCTGGGAGATGAGAGGATGAAGTGCGAGCATTGCGGCGCGCCCATGCGCCAGGGGGATACGGCCTGTGCCTACTGCGGCGCGGTGTTCGAGACGAGCCAGCCCATGGTGGTGAACATCTACAACCAGGAGAAGCAGGCGGAGAAGGAACCGGAGATCGTGGAGCGGGTGGTGTACGTGGACAGGCCCGCGCCCGCCGTCAGCCGGAAGCGGTGCAGCGTATCGCTGGTACTGTGCCTGCTGCTGGGGATCTTCGGCGCGCACAAGTTCTACGAGCGGCGGTGGGGCATGGGGCTTTTGTACCTGTTCTCCTACGGCCTGTTCGGCATCGGCGTGCTGGCGGATCTGCTGCGGCTGATCTTCGGCAGCCCCAGGGACAAGCAGGGCCTGCCCATGAACTGGTGAATCGCATAGCAAACAGCCCGGACGGCGGAAACGCTGCCCGGGCTTTTCGTTTACCGGATGGGCGCGCGTACCTGATGAATGCGCCCGTCGTCCCGCAGGAATACCCAGCCGTCGGGGCAGTCCTCCCCGTCGCAGGTGACGGCGGACACGT
>JAXEEE010000084.1:0-12750 GCA_034104265.1 Eubacteriales bacterium
CTCTAAAGGGAGTCTTGGGGGCGGCGGGGCGCGGGGTTTTTGGGGTGGGTGTGGGGCGAGACGCCCCCGCCGTCCTCCCCCCTTACCTGAACTGCCCGAGGAACCGCATGTCGCCCTCGTAGAGCAGACGCATGTCGGGGATGCCGTAGCGCTGCATGGCAATGCGCTCCAGACCAATGCCGAAGGCGAAGCCGGAATACTTCTTGCTGTCAATGCCGCACATCTCCAGCACCTTGGGGTTGACCATGCCGCAGCCCAGCACCTCAATCCAGCCGGTGCCCTTGCAGACGCGGCAGCCCTTGCCGTGGCAGTTGACGCAGGTCAGATCCACCTCGGCGGAGGGCTCGGTGAAGGGGAAGAAGCTGGGGCGGAAGCGCGTGGTCGTGCCCTCGCCATACAGCCGCTCCGCAAAGGCATTCAGCGTGCCGCGCAGATCCGCCATGGTCACGTCCTCGTCAATGACCAGGCCCTCCAGCTGGTGGAACACCGGGCTGTGGGTGGCGTCCACCTCGTCGGCGCGGTACACGCGGCCCGGGCAGATGATCCGGATCGGCGGCTTGCGGCTGAGCATGGTGCGGGCCTGCATGGGACTGGTGTGGGTGCGCAGAACAATGTTGTCGTCAATGTAGAAGGTGTCCTGCGCGTCGCGGGCGGGATGGTTCTTGGGAATGTTCAGCAGCTCGAAGTTGAAGTGATCCAGCTCCACCTCCGGGCCCTCCACTACCTCGAAGCCCATGCCCGTGAAACAGTCCACCACCTCGTTCAGCGCCAGGGTCAGGGGATGCTCGCTGCCCAGACGGGGCAGGGGCGCAGGCTGGGTCACGTCAATGGTCTCCTGCTTCAGCGCCAGCTCCCGGTCCCGGGCCTTGATGGCCGCCAGCTTCTCGTCCAGCAGCGCGTTGAACTTCTCCCGCGCGTCGTTGATCAGTTGACCCGCAGCGGGCCGCTCCTCGGGGCTCAGCTGCCCCATGCCGCGCAGCAGCGCCGTCAGCTCGCCCTTCTTGCCGACGATCTTCACCCGCAGCGCGTCCAGCGCCTGCATGCCGTCCACCTTGGCCAGTTCGCCCGTGAGCAGCTCGTGAATCTCGTCGATTCTTTCCTTCATACCCATGATCGTGTTCCCATCCTTTCTTCCTTTTGCGCTCCTGCGACAAAAAAGCCTCCGTCCCCCTTTTGAGGGACGAAGGCGAAATAGCCGCGTGTTACCACCCTTGTTCCGCACGGCGGAATACCCGCGATGCGCTCGATGCCTCTTACGGAGCCGACCCGTCGCCGCCTAATGGGACATTTGTCCGTTCAGCAGCGCAGCTCAGGAGGGAATTTCCGGACGATCCGTCAGGGCGCTTCCAGCAAAACGCGTCCTTCTCTGGGGCGGGTCGGGCTTCCGGCGTTGTCCTCCGTCAAAGCCTTTGCATGTATACGAAAGGCATTATAGCACGGTTTGCCGCCCTTGGCAAGGGGCTTTTTCCCGGCAGCGCAGCCGGTCTTTCCGGCATTCTTGACAGTCGCTTCCAGGCATACTATAATGAAAGCAATTCTGTCAGAAAGGATGTTCCTTCCATGAGAAAACTGATTGCCTGGCTTCTGGCGTGCTGCATGCTGCTGACGGCGGCCGCCCTGCCCGCCATGGCGGAGGATACGCTCACCGCCGACAGTGAGGAAGCCCTGCAGGCCATCCTTGAGCAGCAGCAGGCCCTGGGCGCGGAGACCTTCCAGGTCAAGTGCAGCGAGGAGCTTTACGCCCGCATCAGCGCGGACAGCTTCGCGGCCCTCTATCGCCTGTGCTATCTGGCGGGGATGACGGAATTCCGCCTGCGCTATTCCTCCTCCGGCACCATCCAATTGCAGAGCGTCGTGTGGAATCCCGATGCCCTGGTCGCCTCCTGCGAGACCGAGGCAGACGTGAAAGCCGCCGTGTCCGCCTGCCTGCAGGAGGGCGGCGACAGCGTGACCCTCCTTTGCACGGCGGAATTGTTCCAGAGCCTGTACACCGGCCGGGGCATGTTCCGGCTGATGGCGGGCATAGGCATTGCGGATTTCCAGCTGCAGGGCAACAGCCTGAACGTGTGCTTCCTCAGCGGCTTTCAGCCCATGACCGTCCCCTATGCCAAGGTGGACAGCATCAGCCAGGCCGGCGAGCAGATCGCCCTGTGGCGGGAGAGCGCCGTGCCTGCCTTCAACCTGATCTTCGAGCCCAGCGTGTATGAATCCCTCACCCGGGATGATTACCGGCTCATCGCCTTCCTGGGCGGTGCGGAGGATTACCGCCTGTCCTACAACACGGGCGCGTGCATGCTTATGTTCACCGAGGTCGCCTACACCGACGCGGCCTGCCTGTACTGCGAGAGCGACGAGGAGATCGTGCAGGCCATCCGCGCCGTGGGCGCCCGGGGCGTGACCTCCTTCCGGATCATGATGGATCAGGCCACCTACGACAGCGTCTTCGCCAACTCCTTCGCCCACCTGTACGAGCTGGAGGCCCAGGCCGGCATGACGGCGGGGGATCTGCGCTTCAGCAGCGCCAGCCGCCTGATCCTCATCGACAACGCGGTGATCCAGAGCGACGCGACCCCCATTGCCTCCCTGGAGGAGGCCTGCGCCCATGTGGCCCAGTGCGCCCAGCGGGGCGATACGGACATTTCCCTCCTGCTGACGGCGGATGTGTACAGCGCGCTGATGGAGGGCGTGGGTTCCCTCGCCGCCAGCGACGCCCGGTTCTATGACCTGCTGGGCAACGTGGGCATCTTCACCGCCGACAAGGTGGCCACCAACCGCGCCTCCGGCTCCATCAGTCTGCAGGGCGTGCATTACTACGCGGGCACGGACATCCTCCGCGCGGTGGACAGCGGTGATACCGCCTCCCTGCCCGCCCGGTATCAGGAAACCCTCACCGCCGCGCAAAGCCTGGCTGCCGACTGCGCCCGGGAGACCGATACCGCCACCGTCCTGGCCATCCATGACGCGCTGTGCGACCTCATCACCTACACCGACGACGAGACCACGATCGAGGATGACTGCTGCATCGGCGCGCTGCTGAACGGCCAGGCCAACTGCGACGGCTATGCCGACGCCATGGTGCTGGTGGGCCGTCTGGCGGGGCTGAATGTGCGCTACCAGCACGGTGACAGCCTCAAGGGCGGCTTTGAGGGCATGTTCTCCACCCACATGTGGAACCTGGTCGAGCTGGACGGCTCCTGGCGGATGATCGACGCGACCTGGGACGACATGGGCAGCGATACCGCTTACCTGTGGTTCAACATCGGTGAGGATCGCGCGGGGCAATCCCACACCTGGGGCCGGGACATGACCGTCCCCATGCTGGCGGAAACCGACCCCGCCGGCCGCCCGGTGTACGAGGCCTTTGTGACCACGGCGGAGGAAGCCACTGCTGCCGCATCCGCAGCGCAGCAGGCCGGTGCCACGGTCTTTGACCTGTACCTGACCGAGGCCAGCGACCTGGGGCAGATCACCCTGCGCACCGCTGCGCTGAACGGCGTGACGGGCAGCGTGCAGTACGTGTGGGTGTCCTCCCTGCGCTGCATGCATGTGACGCTGCTGCCGTAAGCCTTCCACAACCAATGAAGCCGCCGGAGGCGAGGATCTCCGGCGGCGTTTTTTGCCATTGCGCGCCTTCATGGCGGAGGCGCTGCTCTTCCCCGATTGGCCGGATTCCGCCGTCGAGCCCCTGCACCTGTCGCTGAGCAGCCCCTCCACCTTCTGTGACACCGCGCTGCTGGAGGCCACGGTGCTGCGGCAGCGTGTTCGTCCGCAGTGTGGACGGGAATATCCGCCTGGAGGGCGCGGAGGTCAGCAAGCCTGCCCCGGGCCGCCCGCCGGAGAACGGCGGCATCAACTATAACGGGGCATGGCAGGGCAGGCGCGTGGCGATGGACAGTGTGCTGCCGGGCGCATCCTGCGTGGCGGCGGCGCAGGCCGATGACGGCAGCTGTGTCCTGTTCCCCCTGGCCCAGTAACCCCATGCAAAAAATGCGCCGCATCTGCCCTGTCTGCAGATGCGGCGCTTGTGCTGTTGGCAGGGTTATTCCAGCGTGAAGGTGAAGGACGCGGCCAGCTGGCCGTCCAGGTAGTAGCTGAGGGTGTATTCGCCGGGCAGGCTGCCGCAGTAATGGATGCAGTCCTGCACCAGCTCCGTAATATCCGCGTGCCAGGTATCGCTGCCGTCCAGATCCGGCATAAAGAAATACCCGGCCAGATCCGTATACATGCTGCCGTCCGGGGACTGCATGGCGATGACCAGCGTGGCAGTCTGCGTCTCCGCCACCTCGTACACGTCCACCGCCTGCAGGTAGCAGCAGAAGCCCTCCGCCGCCAGCCCCGCCACGGTGAAATCACCCAGCGGGGGAATCTGCTCGGTATCGCCGTACTCCTGATCCGCCGGTACGCTGGTCAGGTACATGATTTCATTATGGAAGCTGTACCCGGTGAAGGGCTCGGTCTGTGCCGCCTCCGCCAGGGTGGCGGTCAGCGGGGACAGCGAAGCCGGATTCACCTCTCCGGTCAGGGACTGCTGCAGCCACACCCAATAGCTGCGGCCCGGCACGCAGGCGAAGGTGGCATAGCCCTCCGCCCAGTCCACCGTCCCATAGGACACGTAGTCATTGCCCGTGTCCTGCCAGATAAGGTACACCTCGCTGCCCTCCGGCTGCTCCAGCAAGTTCAGGACATCCCAGCGCACGGTCAGTTCGCCCCGCTCCGCCGCTGCCTCAAAGCCGCTCAGCCAGCGAACCTGTTCCTGTGCTGCAGCAGTATCCGCCGGGCCTTCGCCGCTGAGCCGGGCCTGCAGCACATCCGCCGGATAGGCCACGTAGCGGTTCAGTCCCTCGCCGTAGGCCGCCATGGTCAGCCCTACTAACTGCCCCTGGCTGTTGAACAGCAGCGCGCCGGGCAGCATGCCCTCCAGACCGGTGTAGAGCATGCAGGCGGACTGCTCAAACACCGCCATGGTCAGTCCCTCCGCGGTGCAGCTTTCCGGCTGGGTTTCGCCCCGGCGGATGCCCAGGCAGGTCAGGCTGTCGTCCGCCTCACCCAGCTGCACGGGCTGGGCGGGAGAGGGCTCCCGCAGGGTCAGCGTCACCAGGTCGCTGCCGGAGGCCGGTACGCTCACCCGGGCGATGGCCAGGGTTCCGCCGCTGCCCACGGCATACAGCCCGCTTGGGGCCATGGCTGCCCACTGGGTGGTGACCAGCGTGGAGGAATCCCCCAGCAGCACTGCCGTGCCCAGCGGGGTCTGCTCCCCGGATGGGGTGATGCTCATCAGCACATACACGGGGGAAAGCTCCTCCGCCCCGGCGGGCATCGCCCCCGCCAGCAGGCAGAGCAGGCACAGGAACGCCAGGATTTTCTTCATCATCATATCGCCTCCGTCGGCTTCATTCAGCCGCAGTCGCACAGGGAAGGATTTTCATCAGGGCAGGCCGCCCGCCTCATTCCACCAGCTGCATCCTGTCCACATCGAACACGCCCAGGGTGGTCAGCCGCAGGGAAGGAATGACCGGCAGGCTGGTGAAGCTCAGCGTCATGAAGGGATCGATGCCCTCGGCCACGCCGCGCCTGTATGCCTCCCGCTTGCAGTGCTCCAGCCGGTCGTTGACCTCCTCGAGGGGGCTGTCGGTGAACAGGCCCGCCACCGGCAGGGGCAGCTCGCCCACCACCCGGCCGCCATCCACAATGACCAGCCCGCCGCGCATTTCCCGCAGTCGGTTCACCGCCAGGACGATATCCCCGTCGCTGGCGCCGCAGGCGATGATGTTGTGGCTGTCATGGGCGATGCTGGCGGCAATGGCGCCGCTGCGCAGCCCGTAGCCCTTCACATAGCAGGAGGCCACATGGCCGGTACCCCGATGCCGCTCGCACACGGTCATCTTCAGCACGTCGCTTACGGTGTCGATGCCCTCGGCCCAGCCCAGGTTCTCCGTGACGATCTGCCCGGGGATCATGCCGATGAGCGGCGCGCGGCCCAGGCGGAGCCGCTCCTCCGTCAATTCAGGCAGGTGGAAGGTATCCGTCACCGCCCCCAGGATGTCCGGGTCGATGTCCGGCTCGGTCAGGGCTACGTCCCCGCCATCGTACACCAGCCTGCCCCGCTTGAAGACCATCTCCACGTTGACGTCGCGGAGGTTGTCCAGCACGGCGAAGTCCGCCAGATACCCGGGGGCGATGGCGCCCTTGTTGTTCAAAAGGAAGTAGCGGGCGGCGTAATGGCTGGCCACCTTGATGGTCAGGATGGGATCCGCGCCCAGCTGGATGGCCTTGCGGACGATGTAGTCGATATGCCCCTTGTTCAGCAGATCCCAGGGGTGCTTGTCGTCGGTGGAGAACATGCAGCGGTGAGCGTACTGCTCGGTAAGCAGGGGCATCAGGGCCTCCAGGTTCTGGGCGGCGGTGCCCTCGCGGATCATGATGAATTGTCCCTTGCGCAGCTTCTCCAGGGCATTCTCAAAGGTGTCGCACTCGTGGTCGGAATACACCCCGGCGGAGATGTACGCGTCCAGGGCATGGCCGCTCAGGCCGGGCGCATGGCCGTCGATCTTCTTGTGATGGGCCTGGGAGACCACGATCTTCTCGATGGTGGTACGGTCGCCATGGATAATGCCGGGGTAGTTCATCATTTCCGCCAGGCCCAGCACCCGGGGATGGTCAAAGTAGGCGTTGATGTCCCGCCAGGAGAGCTTCTCGCCGTTCTCCTCAAAGGCCATGGCAGGCACGCAGGAGGGCAGCATGAAATGCACATCCAGCGGAAGCCCGTCGGTGGCGGCGATCATGTAGTCGATGCCGCCCACGCCGCAGACGTTGGCGATCTCGTGGGGATCGGTGATGACGGTGGTGGTGCCGTGGGGAACCACCGCCCGGGCGAAGGACGCAGGCGACACCAGGGAGCTTTCCAGGTGAATGTGCGCGTCAATGAAGCCGGGGGTCACCACCTTGCCGGTGACGTCCACCTCCTCCACGCCGCTGTAATCACCCATGCCCACCACCAGGCCGCCCACCACGGCGATATCGCCCTGGCACAGCTCGTTGGAGAACACGTTGACATAGGTGGCGTTCTTCAGCACCAGGTCAGCCTTTTCCTGACCCATGGCCACCCGGACCATCTTCTGCTTCTTGCGAACCTTCTGGGCAATGCGTTCGGCTCTGGTTTTGCTCTCATCCATCGGCAGACGCTCCTTTCTGCGGGGCAGGCTGTGCAATGCGGATAATTTGATCAATTATAGCACATCTCCCCACCGGACTCAAGCGGAAAAGCCCCTCTGCCGGAGCCCCGGAAGCGGCCGTGCCCGTTTCATTTCCGGATGAAGGCTTCGTCCCCCGTCGTTGTGTCATCCGATACATACCGCACAACCCGCATGTGCAGATCGTACTTCTCCCGCAGGGCCATGATGGTCTGCATCATGGGCGTGTGATGATGCCTGTCCAGCGCCGCCTGATCGGCCCAGCTGTCAATCAGCAGAACAGTTTCCTCATCCTCCATGGGGAAGAAGTATTCATACTGCAGATTGCCCTCCTCCTGCCGGATGGCAGCCACCGTGCCGCCGGCGGTCATTTCCCCGGCAAAGTTGCGGGCAGCGCCATGGCAGCCGGAATAGTAGATGTTCACCGTGATGCTCACAGGCTTTCCTCCTTATGCTGAATCATGCGTGCAGCCTCCTCCGGCGTCTCTGTGAACGGAAACAGCCACAGCAGAAAAGGCTGCTGTGGCTGTCCACGGTCGCATATCGCGTCAGTTGCTGTAGGCCAGGGCCTCCACCGTACCCAGGGTGCGGCCGGTCTGCGCCAGATAATCCGCCACATAGCTGTACAGTTCGCTCTCGATGATGAGCGTGCCACCCTCGGGCAGGATCACCGTGTCAGTGCCCATGTCGGCTTCCACCGTCAGCACCAGCCGGCCCTCGGCGTCATACACGGCGGCAGCCACGCAGGGATTGCGCAGGGGCGCGCCGGTGTCGTTGGTCAGGGTGAAGCGCACCACGTCCACCATGTCGCCGTAGATGTCCAGGCTCCGGGTCACTTCCGCAGCGACCTGCACGTGCGCGGGCGCCTCCGTGCTGTAGGCATAGGGATCGGCATACACGGTCAGGGCCACGCCCGCCACATGCTCGGGCAGGGAGACCGCGTCCGTCTTGCTGAGCATCACATACTCCTCGATCACCGCCGTATCGCCGGGGGCCAGCACATCGGGTCTGGCGAACAGGTAGGACTGCTCCTCCAGGATGCTGCCGTCACCGTCGGTCACAACAATCTCGCCGTCCACAGCCACGGGGCTGTCGCCGTCATTGCGGATCACCGCGTACACATAGCAGTCGATGAAGGAGGAATAGTCCTCCGCCTTCACGATGCAGTTGACGTCCAGGATGCTCAGGCCGTCCTGGGCGGAGAGGGTGAACTGGATGTCCGTCTGAGGAACCGCCGCGTCCGCAGGCTCCACGGGAGGGTCGGTTTCCTCCGTGCCGCCGCTGCGCAGCATATCCTGCAGCTCGCTGAAGGTGGCGGCGGAGGCGCAGGCGCAGCTGAAGACCAGGCACAGGCTCACAAGCAGGGCAAAAAGCTTCTTCATGATGCATAACTCCTTTCATGATCCGTTTTCCGGGAATGGCTGTTTGGGTCAGTGTAGCACACCCGGCGGGGGAAGTCAACGCCAAAGGGCCGCCCGCGCCTGCGCGCAGACGGCCCCGCTTGCTCGGTTTTCTCAGTGGCAGCCGCGGCAGCGGGAGCAGTCGCCCCCGCAGCAGCCCTTGCCGCTGCGCTTGTCCTTCACCATCTTCGCCACAACCGCCGCGACGATCAGCAGAAGGATTCCGCCGACAATCCATGTTGCCATGCCTGACACCCGCTTTCTGCCGCCCTGTCTCAGGCAGCCTCGCCGACCCCACGGGTCAGATGGTTATCGTCATATTTGTTGCGGCGCACCAGCATGTACACCAGCACCGCCAGCAGCACGATGGCCGCCACCGTCCAGAAGGTGAAGCCCGCGCCGGAGAACAGCAGCCCCAGCTGGTACACAATCAGCGCGATCACATAGGCGAACACGCACTGGTACCCGATGGCGAACCAGGTCCACTTGCCGCTGTTCATCTCCCGCTTGATGGCGCCGATGGCCGCGAAGCAGGGCGCGCACAGGAGGTTGAAGATCATGAAGGCGAAGGCCGCCAGCTGACCATGACCGCCGCTGGTCTCGTCAAAGCCCGCTGCGATGGGGGACAGGGCCTCGGCCATCTTCTCGGTGTCGCCCTCGTCCACCACGTCCGCCGTGGCTTCATCGTCCGTATCGGTATTATACACAATGCCGAACACGTTGACAACCTCTTCCTTGGCCACCAGACCCGTGATGGTTGCCACGGTAGGCTTCCAGTCCGCGAAGCCCAGGGGATGGAAGATGGGGGAGATGAAGCCGCCCACGCGGCCCAGGATGCTGTTGTCCGCGTCCCCCACAGCGCCGAAGGTGACCGGCGCATCGGCGGAAGCCTCCACGACCTCGACCACTTCCTCGCCGTTCTCGGCCAGCTCGGCTTCAGGCTGCGCCGCCTCCCAGCCGTAGGACTGGGCGAACCAGATGATGATGGAGGACACCAGGATCACCGTGCCGGCGCGCTTGATGAAGCTCCAGCCCCGCTCCCACATGCTGTGCAGCACGTTCCTGCCGCTGGGCAGATGGTAGGCAGGCAGCTCCATGACAAAGGGCGCGGGATCCCCGGCGAACATCTTCGTCTTCTTGAGCATGATGCCGCTGACGATGATGGCCGCCATGCCGATGAAGTAGGCGGACACGGCTACCCAGCCCGCGTTGTGGAACAGCGCGCCGGCAATCAGGCCGATGATGGGCATCTTCGCGCCGCAGGGCATAAAGGTGGTGGTCATGATGGTCATGCGGCGGTCGCGTTCGTTCTCGATGGTACGGGAGGCCATGATGCCGGGCACGCCGCAGCCCGTGCCGATCAGCATGGGGATGAAGCTCTTGCCCGACAGCCCGAACTTGCGGAAGATGCGGTCCATGATGAAGGCGATACGGGCCATGTAGCCCACGTCCTCCAGGATAGCCAGCAGGAAGAACAGCACCAGCATCTGGGGCACAAAGCCGATGACCGCGCCCACGCCCGCGATGATGCCGTCACAGATCAGCCCGGTAAGCCATTCCGCCGTGCCAATGCCCGTCAAAAGGCCCCGCACAGGCTCCTGTATCCATTCGCCCACGAACACGTCGTTGGTGAAGTCGGTGACGATGGTACCGATGGTGGTCACGGAAATGTAGTACACAAACCACATCACCAGCGCGAAGATGGGCAGCGCCAGCCACCGGTTGGTGACAACGCGGTCAATCCTGTCAGAAGTGGTCATGCTGCCCTTGGGCTTGCCCTTGCGCACGCAGGCGGACACCAGCTGGTTGATGTAGGCGTAGCGCTGGTTGGTGATGATGGACTCCGCATCGTCGTCCATCTCCTGCTCGCATCCGGCAATCACCTGCTCGATGGCGTTCCGGATGCCCTGGGGCAGGTTCAGCTCCGCCACCACCTTCTCGTCCCGCTCGAACAGCTTGATGGCGTACCACCGGGACAGATGCTCCGGCACGATGGCCCCCTCGTGGACGCTGCCGTCGGCATGGTGGTGATGCACGCTCTCCTGGCCGTCCCGGTGGGTGATCAGATCCTCAATGTGGGCCAGGGCGTGCTCCACGCTCCCGGCGAACACATGGGGCAGCTCCGCCCGCGCGCCGGACTTGGCCAGCGCCGCCGCCCGGGTCGCCACCTGTTTGGAGCCCTCGCCCTTGAGGGCGGAGGTCTCCACCACCTCGCAGCGCAGGGCCTCGCCCAGCTTCTTCAGGTCGATCCTGTCGCCGTTCTTGCGGGTCAGGTCGATCATGTTCAGCGCGATGATCATGGGGATCCCCAGCTCCGCCAGCTGGGTGGTCAGATACAGGTTGCGCTCGATGTTGGTGGCGTCCACGATGTTGAGGATAGCGTCAGGCTTCTCATTCACCAGGTAGCTGCGGGCCACCACCTCCTCCAGGGTGTAGGGGGAGAGGCTGTAAATGCCCGGCAGGTCCTGGATGATCACGTCCTCCTTACCCCGGAGCCGGCCCTCCTTCTTCTCCACCGTCACGCCGGGCCAGTTGCCCACGTACTGGTTGGAGCCGGTCAGATCATTGAACATGGTGGTTTTGCCGCAGTTGGGATTGCCCGCCAATGCGATCTTGATGGCCATGGGTTTTCTCTCCTTCTGTCATGCTTTCCCAGGTTAGTCTATACTAACCTCCAGGTCTTGAAAAAGCGCCGCGCCGGTTGACCCGGATGGCAGCGCGCTCACTGCACCTCGATCAGTTCCGCGTCGCCCTTGCGCAGGGACAGCTCGTACCCGCGCACGGTCAGCTCCAGCGGATCGCCCAGGGGGGCCACCTTGCGCACGTACACCTCGGTGCCCTTGGTCAGGCCCATGTCCATGATGCGGCGCTTGAGGGCGCCCTCGCCATGCAGCCGGAGGATCACCGCGGATTCCCCGACCCTGACGTCCTTGAGAGTCTTCATTGTTTGTCCCGCCTTCCTTTCCCTGTCCGCTCAGACCATGATGCGCATGGCCATCGTTTTATCCAGCGCGATGCGGCTGTCCTTCACCGAGAGGATCAGGTTGCCGCCCAGCTCGCTGACCACGCGAACCTCCTCGCCCACCACGAAGCCCAGCTCCGCCAGGTGCTGGCGCACCTCGTCACGCCCGGTGATCTTCCGGATGCAGCCTGCCTCGCCTACGCCTACCATTGCCAGGGGCATCATGCGGTCCTCCTTCTGTTAGATTTGGCTAACATTCCGGTCAAGATGGAGGTTAGACATTCTTAACCGTCTAACCGATTGGGAGTTTAGCATGTCTAACTCCATATGTCAACCCATTTCAGGAAGATTTTTTGTTGTCGGGGGAAAAGTTTTACCTGCTCGCGGGAAAGAACCAACGGGCGGGGGGCCGCCCTCGTTGCGCGCGGGGTGGGGGGCTTTGGATCGCGCCTGGTGGGCGCGGTGGACTTTTGCCCGCAGCGCGGGCGTGCAGGGGTGTTCTTTCCCACTCGCGGGAAAGAACCAAAGGGCGCCCGGTGGCAGCCAATCCGAGCCAGCACCATGGCTGCCCCCGGACCCCTCCTCGCTTGGCTTGAGGGTGGAACCTCATGCTGCGCGAGGCTATAGACTTCCTCGCGGGGGCGGCTTGGAGCGACTTTAGTGGTTATGTCTGTCATCCGCTGGCGGCCGGGCGGCACCGGGGGGGCCGCCCTCGGGGTACGCGAGATGCGTTGCCCTAGTCACGCTTGCAGGGCGCAGGGGCCTTGGTTCGGAGCACAGGTACTCGCGCAACTTCCGGGCCGGACATGGCGCAGGTTTCCTGTGGCGAAGCATGGCCGGAGGAGCAGGAGTAATCTCCGTCGGCCTCCGCAGGAGGTCGCCGCCTCTCACCCCCAAGGCGGAGCGCGCAAGCATGGGCGAAGCGGGGCGACCGCAGGGGAGCCCCGCCCGAGCGTGCGCAACCCAGTATCCTTCCCCGGAGGGGAAGGTGTCACGGCAGTTGCCGTGACGGATAGGGGGAGCCCCGCATGTTCCGCGTCGCGCCTCGCCCGTTGCGAGGCGTGACCCCCGCAAGCGCGGCGCGCCCGGTGCGCGCCGTGCCCACCAGCCCAGGTGCAAATTCCCCAAATTATGGGTGGCCCGAGGGCCAGGCGGCCCACTGGCGGGGGTGTGGGGGGGGGTGGCCCAGCCGTCCCCC
>JAXEEE010000085.1:0-6634 GCA_034104265.1 Eubacteriales bacterium
GGCGCGCCGGGCTTGCAGGGTTCACGCCTCGCAAAGGGCGAGGCGCGACGCGGAATATGCGAGGCTCCCCCTATCCGTCACGGCTTACGCCGTGACACCATCCCCGCCGGGGAAGGATTCCTTGGTTGCGTGAGCTCGGGCGGGACTCCCCTACGGTCGCCCCGCTTCGCCCATGCTTGTGCGCTCCGCCTTAGGGGTGAGAGGCGGCGTCCTCCTGCGGAGGCCGACGGAGGCTACTCCTGCTCCTCCGGCCATGCACCGCTGCGGAGAACCGCAGCATTCCTGATCTGTCACGCCGCGCCCAGCAGGCGCGACCCAAGGCCCACCATCCCGTGCGCAACGAGGGCGGCCCACCGGTGCCGCCCGGCCGCCAGCGGACTACAAACATAACACCTCAAGACGTTCCAAGCCGCCCCCGCGAGGAAGCAATTAGCCTCGCTCCACATGAGATTCCGCCTCCAATCCAAGCGACGAGGGGTCCGGGGGCAGCCATGGTGCTGTCTCGGATTGGCTGCCACCGGTCGCCCTTTGGTTCTTTCCCGCGAGAGGGAAAGAACGCCTTGCACATCCGCGGATGTGCAAAGGAACCCAACACCAGCAGGCGCAGCCAAAGGCCCACCATCCCGCGCACAGCGGGCCAAGGAACCTCGCGCACGTAAAAGAAAAAGCGTCCCTTGCCCGCGCCCCGGGCAACGCCCCCTCCGGGCGCAGGAAATCCGCCTGCATCGCGGGCTTTCCCTTGCATCCTGCCCCAAAATGCGGTACAATACCCCCATCAACCTGTGGAAAAGAGGTGCGCCCTATGGCGCTGAAGGAAAAGGCCCTCCGCCGCCTGGCCGACAAGCTCAACGCAGCCGGCATCACCTGGGCCGCAGGCGGCGAATGGCTGCTGTGCCGGCACGGGCTGACCCTAAGCTATCATCAGTTCGATATCATCATCGCTGAGCAGGACGCTGCCGCAGCGGACAAAATCCTCTCCCGGCTGGGCATGCGCTCCCCCGTGGAGGACGCCCCCGACGCCTTCCGCTGCGATTACCACTTCGACGGAGCGGATATCGCCGTCACCGCGGGCATGACCGCCGCCGGAGAGAAAATCCCCTTCGGCCCGGAGGACGTGGAGGAAACCGTCACCGTCCTGGGCGCGTCCGTGCCGGTGATGCGCCTGTCCGCATGGCAGACCATCTATGAACTGCAGGGCAAAACCCGCCTGGCCGGGCTGATCGCCGGGCAGCAGCATTGATTCTTCTATTATTTTTATCGGAGGTAGCAGCTATATGAGCAGACTGGGCGATCTGATCCGCACCGAACGTCTCCGCGCCAAAATGACCCCCAAGCAGATGGCGAAGAAGTGCGGCGTCAGCGAAAGCTACATCATGGCGGTGGAAGCCGGCACCCGCATCATCGCGGATGACCAGGCCCGCCGCATCCTCAAGACCATCGGCTTGCGGGAGCAGACCGAGGCCGACTTCTCCCTGGACGACATCGCCGCCACCGTCGACCTGGCCGCTGCGGCCCCCGCCGTGGCCCAGGCCGTGCAGCAGCCCAAGGCCGCCAAGCCCCGCCTCGTCCGCCCGGATGAGGAGGACGCCCCCGCCGAGAAGGATTCCGGCGTGGCGGGCAGCGTCTGGCTGGATGCGCTGACCAGCGTGCTCAAGCGCGTGCCGGTGATGAACGCCGTCATGAAGCCCGTGGATTACCGGCTGATCCCCATCCAGTCCGGCAAGATCGAGGGCGCGAACCCCGACAAGGTGTTTTTCTACCTGGCCCCGGACGACAGCATGCGGGGCTTCCGCATCCATTCCGGCGACATCGCTCTGATCGTCCCCGCCCAGAGCCCGGTGGACGGCGCCGTCATGCTGGTGGAGCACAACAGCCACCGCTACCTGCGCAAGGTCAAGAAGCTGGACGGCTTCCAGGTGCTGCTCCAGTCCTACGACCGGGAGTACGACGCGGAAACCGTCCAGCTGAACGAGTGCACCTTCCTGGGCCGGGCCGTGAAGCTGGAAATCACCCTGTAACACCTACCCCCACGAACAGCAAGGAGATTTGTTTGAAGCTTTTGAAGAAGCAATCGGTCGCTGCGTAAGCCGGGAGGCTGCAGCGACAAGCAGGCATGCATCCTCCCGTTCGTACCCATCACGCAGATGAACGACGGAGGATCAACCCCATGAACCGCGAGAACAAACGCAAAAACTACGACAAGCATTACTACAGGACCCACCCCTGCGACGAAACCTTCACCTGCCGCAGCTGCGGCTGGCTGGTCACGCCCCAGGGCGCAGGCAGCCAGCACCGCAACCATTGCCCCAACTGCCTGTGCAGCGTGCACCTGGACATTGAGCCCGGTGACCGTGAGGCTGACTGCGGCGGGCTGATGGAGCCCATCGCCGTGTGGGTACGCAAGGGCGGCGAGTGGGCCATCCTGCACAGGTGCAGGGTGTGCGGCTGGATATCCTCCAACCGCCTGGCCGCCGACGATAACCCCGTCAAGCTGATGTCCATGGCCCTCAGGCCCCTGACCAGCCCACCCTTCCCCCTGGAGCAGCTGAAGGCCCGGGAGGAGGACGAATAACCCGCTGTCCCAAAAAATACGGCAGCCGCGAAGATGAACCTCTCCGCGGCTGCCTTTGCTTTACCGGCTGATGTCCACCGGCCATACCGTGTCGAACCGGCCCAGCTCCTGGGTCAGCCCGCCGACTTTCTCGTAGCGGTCAAGCACCGCCTGCACCTGTTCCGCCGGAAAGGTCACCTCGCCCGTCACCGGTTCCCAGCCCTCCTGCTCCAGGGAAACGCTCACCGGCGCGCCCTTCAGCCGGATGATGGCCTCGACCATGGGCAGGCTGGCCTCCGTCAGGCACACGGCGTAATCCTCAAAATAAACGGTGTCGTACTCGCTGATCTCCGGCGTCACGGGGAAAACATAGTCTGTCTTGCCCACGGTGACCCGCAGCGTATCCGCCCCCAGCATCTCCGGGGTGAGCAGGGAAAAGGTCAGCCGCAGGAAGACCGCGCCCTCGTTGGGCATGTCGATGTAGTCCAGGTAGGCGATCAGCTCGCCGTCTTCCAGCGCCGTATCGCCCATGAAGGGCTGATCCAGGGGGCGGATCACCGTGTCCACCCCGTTTGCTGCGGTGTACACCATGCAGTTCTCCGTCTGGCGCAGGGCCATGCCGTCCGCCTCCGCCAGGGCGGACAGGGGCAGCATCAGCGCCAGGAGCAGCGCCGTCAGCCGTATGATTTTCATGCTTTTCCGTGCCTCCTTCCGGGCGGATGCATCCTCCGCCCGCCCCGATGATACCACACATCCCGCCCGGATTCAACCTTCGCGCCCCCCTGGGCAGGAAACAGGACTGTGCGTATGAAACCTGTCTCGACTTGTATTTTCTTTGACTCTGCCGCAAATTTCGCTTGCTATTTTCAAAAAATCGGCATATAATAGGCGCGGTTGAATCCTTCGGGTCTGTGGTTGCAAGCCGATGCCAGTCGCAGGCAAAGCGGTCCACGTAATCCATCCAAAGCGATGGGGAGCATGGTGCGGTTTAGAAGTAAGTCCGTCCGGGGCGGGCCGTCCGGCACGACCCCGAGAGAAGCGCGTGAGGGCGCAGATGCGTTGAGCAACCTTCCAGACGGCGGGTGTGGGGGCAAAGACCAGGTCAGCCGAAGCGTTCACCGAAATTCTTACGATAGTTGGGGGTTCCATACCATGTACGAAGACAAGACGCTGGTTTGCAAGGACTGCGGCGCTGAATTCGTTTTCACCGCCGGCGAGCAGGAGTTCTACGCCGAGAAGGGCTTCCAGAACGAGCCCAGCCGCTGCAAGGCCTGCCGGATGGCTCGCAAGGCCAGCCGCCCCGCGGCCGGCGCTCCCCGCGAGATGCATGACGCCGTGTGCGCCAACTGCGGCAAGCCCACTCAGGTGCCCTTCCTGCCCCGTGAGGATCGGCCCGTGTACTGCAGCGAGTGCTTCGCGGCCCGTCGCGGCTGATAGCATCCCAGTGGAAAAAGCGGTCTCTCTCGCAGAGGCCGCTTTCTCTTTTTCCCCACAAAAAAAGCTGCGGCACGCTCCCTCAGGGAAACGGGCCGCAGCCATAGCTTTACACGGGAGTGTTCTGGTCGTTCTGCCGCAGGGCGCTGCGTCCCACCCGCTGGGTGGGCGCCTGCTGATAGGGCTGCTGCGGCTGCACAGGCTGCGCGTAAGGCTGCTGCATCGGCTGATAGGGCTGCTGCTGAGGCTGCACAGGCTGATAGGGCTGCTGCATCGGCTGATACGGCTGCTGCTGGGGCTTGGCAGACGCATACTGCTGCTGCACAGGCTGATACGGCTGCGCAGGCGCATACTGCTGCTGACCCTGCACGGCACGGCTGACGCTCTCCGCGGCGCGGCGGCCAGCCTTGTCAATAAACGCGGGCACGCCAAAGCCATCATTGTTCTGCGGGCCCTTGTAGGTGGAATCGCCAAAGGCCAGCACGGCGGAGAACACTACCCCCAGGAAATACAGACCCACGGCGAAGAAATCGCTGCGGCCAAAGGCGCGCGCAATCTTGAACTGCAGCACCATTTTCGCCACCGCGCCCGCACTGAGCACCACCACGTTGAGCATCAGGCTCACCACCATGCCGAAGGCCGCGTTGATCAGCCCGCAGATGCCGCCAATCACCGTGGAGGCAATCTGCCCCACCAGCAGCGCCAGGTAAATCCTGCCGTCCCAGCCGATCTTGTAGTAGATATAGTCGCTGTAGAAGGGGATCAGGCCCTTCCAGCCCTTCTCGCCCGCACGCTTGAAGATGAACCAGCGCATGGCGTATCCCAGCACGACGCCCGAAAGAAGCGTCGCAATCAGGTACGCGCCAATGTTTGCCGCCACGCCGCCAAGCATGGACTCAATCTGCCGCATCTGATAGCTAGTCATTTGTAGACAACAGCCTTTCCTCCAGATGCTACCATTATAAGCATGCCTGGCAGGCGCTGTCAATGAGCATTCCGGTCTTTTCCCTGTTTTTTCCTGTACATTCTGCGTTTTCGGACAAGGGAGGTTTCCCATGACGAAGGATGACATCAGGCTTCTCCGCCTGCAGGGCCAGCACCTGCTATCCCCCGCCCCGGCCCTGGAGGTCGCCTCCGACCTGTGCGGGCTGCAGGCCCAGATACTCTCCTGCGCCCTGCATGCCCTGCGCATCCGCAGCGGCAGTACGGACGTGGACGGCCTGGTGAAAAGCTGGACGCTGCGGGGCACCCTGCACCTGTTCCCCCAGGCGGATCTGCCCCTGTACATTCACCGGCAGGGCTCACCGGAGGATGTGTGCGACACCCCCTGGTACCGCTGGATATGCACCAAGGGCGAGCCCGGCGCGACCCCGGAGCGGGAGCGGTTCTTTGCCCGGCTGGTGGTGGAGCAGATCGCCGCGGGCCATGACACCCGGGAGGAGCTGCGGCAGATCTGCCGGAAGGCAGGCATGACGGAGCGGGAGGAGAGCCACGTCTTCCACAGCTGGGGCGGGGTCATGGCCGAGCTGGCCCAGCTGGGCGTGCTCTGCTTCCAGGTGCGGGAGGAGAAAAGCTACCGGCTCTGCCCGGCATTCGCCCCCGTGCCGGATATCGACGCGGAAACGGAGCTGGCCCGGCGGTACTTCACCCATTTCGGCCCGGCCACCCTGCGGGACGCGGCGTACTTCTTCCATGTACCCCAGGCCCGGGTAAAGCAGTGGCTGGCCCGGCTGCCCGTGGAAGCCCTTACCGCCGGAGGACAAACCTACTACCGCCTCCCCTGCCCCGCCCCGGTGACGGACATGCCCCGGTGCCTGCTGCTGGCTGGCTTCGACCAGCTGATGCTGGGCTACCGCAAGGAGGACAATCCCGTCCTGCCCCCGGAGCACCTGCGGGGCATCTTCAGCCTGGCAGGGATGGTATCCCCGGCGATCCTGCTGGAGGGGCGGGTGGTGGGCAAATGGAAGCAAAGCGGCGGCCGACTGTCCCTGACGCTCTTCGAGCCGGTGGACGAGGCAGGCCGGAAGCACATCCTGTCCGCCGCGGAGGCCTTGTGGCCCCTGCGCCGGGTGGACTGGTTATGAGAAGAACCTGACCCCCAGAATAATAACTCCCAGGGCCACCAGCACCACGCCGGTGGCCCTGTTCAGCGTGGCCGCGCTGGCTCTGTTGGCGAAGCGGGCCGCCACCCGGGCGAACAGCAGCGTAAAGACCACGCACAGGATCAGGCAGGTCCAGTCCGGCGCGCCGCCCAGGGCGAAGTGGCTCATCGCCCCCGTCAGCGCGGTGAAGGACATGATCAGCACGCTGGTGCCCACAGCGGTTTTCAGCTCATAGCCCATGACGCTTACGAGAATCAGCAGCATCATCATGCCGCCGCCAGCCCCCACAAAGCCGCAGATGAACCCGATCAGCGCACCGCAGAGCAGGGACTGGATCAGCCGCTTGCTCCGGCTGACGGCCTGCATGGATTCCCGGGTGGTCATCACGGGCCTGACGATGAACTTCACCCCCAGCAGCATCGTCATCCACACGCTGAAGGAGCCCATGGTGGCATTGGGCACCCGGCTGGACACCCAGCTGCCCACCACCGTGAACACAAGCACCGCCGCCATCATGGTCAGGCCGTTGCGGATGTCCAGGTTGCCG
>JAXEEE010000086.1:0-11905 GCA_034104265.1 Eubacteriales bacterium
GACAGCGCGCCCACCATGCCCATGGACAGCGACAGATCGGACTTGATGCACATGACCACGGGGGTGGTGATCAGCGTGAGCATCACCAGGGTCATGGCGAAGGTGGGGCTGTAGAGCACGCCGCGGTAGCACTTCTTGTACACAAAGGCGATGATCACACCCACCAGAAAGCCCAGCGCCAAGGCGATGACCACCTTCATGGGGGTCAGGCTGGCAAACTGCTGGGCGAAGTACGCGGACAGTCCGCTGCTGTTCTTGGTGATATTGCTCACGCTCAACGTATCCATCGGGGATTCCTCCTGTCATGTCGGGTCTCGTATCAGTATAGCATAAGTCACTGGGTTTTGCACTATCCGCGCGCAAGAAATTGCCTGCTTCCTCAGGGCACAAAGTCCTCGGGCAGTTCCGGCTGGGGGCCGAAGTACTTGAGCATGTCCGCCTCGCTCACATCAAGCTCATCCTTGACGAACCCCCACAGGTAGTTCGGCCTGCCCTTGATGGTGTTGTACAGTCGCCAGATGCGCTGCTCCCAGTAGCGGTAGGCGCCGTCGGGGGTGGTGGGCCACTCGCTGATGACCATCTGGTCGTGCTCCTCCGCCCAGCGGGCGAAGTGCAGCTCCATCTCCGGTTTGATGATGGCCACGCACTCATCCAGCTTGGCCGTCATGTACTCCGTGGTGAAGGTCTGGAAGATGTCCCCCAGCTTGACCAGGAACTGCTCCTTCCATTCCGGCACGGAGAGGATCTTCTTGAAGATGGTGTTGTCGATGTTCATCTGGCCCATGCCCTTGTCCTTGGTGTAGCTGCGCGGGCTGTTGAACTTGTAGCTGTACATGCCGTAGTCCAGGTCGTAGATGATCCACTTCCACTTGCTGCCCTCCTGGTGCAGGCGGTAGAAGCGGGTGTTGCCGATGTCGGAGTTGCCGAAGAACATCTCAATCGCCATGTACTCCAGGTGGTTGTCGATGTCGATGTTGTCCTCAATGTACTGGCGGTCGGCGGCGTTGTTGGCGGGATCCCCGGCCTTGATCTTCGACAGCATCTCGCGATACGCCTTGTTGGAGCCGTAGTCCACCGAGCCGCTGGCCTCCAGGATGTCCATGTCGTCAGCCTCGTCCAGGGACAAGCCCTCAAACTGCGCCACAAAGTAGCGGTCCACCCGCTCACGCATGTTCATGTGGCCCCAGTACACACCGTTGAGGTACACAGCCACCGGATTCCACGCCTGATGAATCACCTGGGTGCCGTAGGCGTCCAGCAGCCGGGACTGGAAGCCGTCCAGCAGGCGCGTCCAGGCGCTGTCGTTGCCGCTGTTGCGCAGGATGAAGGACTTGTACTCCGTGTAAGGCCTGTCCGGGAACAGCGCAGCGGCAAAGGTCTTCTCCCCGTACTTGGCCTTTGCCCGCAGCTTGAAGGACTTCTGCGGCATGTCCAGGGAGAAATCGCCCATCAGGCTGAACTCCATGCCCTGGCTGAGCACCTGCGTGCCGTCCAGCAGGTAGTACTCCACATAGCCGTCATGGGGCAGCTTGCCATACTCGCGGTAAATGGTGTTCTTGAAAGGCAGCTTGCCGGGCTCCTTCACCACATTGTCGCCGGTCACCAGCATGCCCGTCTCCGGGTTCCACAGCTGTTCCGGCTCGCACACCAGGGACACGATGGGCAGGCTGTGGTAGGCGTTGATGAAGTAGCTGCCGGTAATCACGTCGCTGGGCTCCAGCCCCGCGTCGGAGAAGGCCCTTGCCCTGAGCACCGTGGTGAAGTTCAGCTCGATGCGCTCACCCTGGTACAGCGTGGACTGCCGGGTGGGGATGGAGCCGTCGGTGGTGTAGTAGACAGTGGTGTTCTCGGGAACCTGGAAGCCCGTGTACACCGTGGAATAGTACAGGCCCGGCTCCATGACGAAGGACGGTTTCTCCGCGTACCCGGAGAAGCCGTAGCCGTTGGAGGCCATGGGCGTTGGCGTGTCATAATAAAAAAAGCCCGACAGTCCTGTGGTGCGGCCATAGGAGACGTCGGTGGGAACCTCCGGCATAATGACCTTGTCCAGGATCTTGCCCGTGGGATCCGCCAGGCACACGGCATAGCCTCCAGCCTGCGTCAGGCTGAAGGAGGTGTGCAGCTGCGCGGTGGTGGACTGGGCCGTCTGCCCGTCGCACAGGATGACCTTGTACTCCCCGGGATGAATGGACGTACCCACGGGGAACTGCCACTTGCGGGCACGTCCAAGATTGTCCGACAGGCCATACCCGGACAGATCCACCGTCTGCTGGGAGGAATTGTAGATCTCGATCCAGTCCACGCAATCCGCCCCGTCGTAGAGGACGGTGGTATCGTTGGAGGCCATGACCTCGCTGATGTACACGCCGGTGGGGTTCATGGCCCGCATGTTGTAGTCCATCTGGGCCGCGCCGGTCTCGTCGTTGGGGAGACCGGGCGTGGCGATCTGATGGATGGAGAAGGTACCGTCATCCCCCCGGGCATAGCTGCAGTCCTCGGGGATGTTGTCGATCAGCACGCGGTCCACCAGGCGGCCCCTGCTGTCGGACAGGACAATGGTGTCCTTCTCCGCGCTGATGCGGAAGTCCGTGTGGGGCACGGCGGAGGCGTCGGTGTTGCGGTCCTTGCCGGAGCAGAAGACCACATAATATCCATGGGCGGGCACCACCGCCCCGGAGGGGAAGCGCCAGCGCAGGGGCTTGTTTTCCTTGTTGGACAGGGCGTAGTTGTCCAGGCTGATGGGCTGGTCGGTGGTGTTGTACAGCTCCACCCAGTCCACCAGCTCGCCGTCCTCGTCGGTCAGGCCGGTGAGGGCATCAGGCATGATTTCGCTGATGATCAGCGCGCCGTCGGTGACCATGGTGGCGGTGCGGTACTGCTCATGGCCCTCCGCGGTGTTGGGATAGCCCGGGCTGAACAGGGTAGTGGCGGCGAAGGTGCCGTCCTCCTGCAGGGCGTAGCTCTCGTCCCGGCTCATGATGGGCAGGGTCAGGGTGTCAATCTCGTAGGCGTTGGGGTCAAACAGGTACAGTGTCTCCCCCACGGAGGACAGCTTGAACTTGGCGTGGAGGGGCTTGCCCGCCTCCGCCGCGTTGGTGTCCGAGCAGAACACCACCAGCCGCTCGTCCGGCTGGAGGGTCATGTTGGGGAACAGGAAGCGGATGGAGTCGTTGCGGTCGCTCAGGCCGATGTGCTCCAGGCTGATCTCATGATCGCTGCTGTTCCAGATCTCCACCCAGTCGGCGAAGTTGCCGTTCTCATCGGGGACAGCGGTGCTGTTGGCAGACATGGCCTCGCTGAACACCAGCCCCTCATAGGCGCTGACCAGCACGTCCTGTCCCTGCTCCACCAATCCGCTGTCGGAGCCGGTGGTGTAGCTGGCCCGGCGGATGGGCTCCTTGGGGGACACGACCACAATCAGCGCCAGCGCCGCCATAAAGAGAATCAGCCCGGCGATAACGCCCTTGCGGGATTTTTTCTTCTTCCTGACAGGCGCCTGCTGCGTCCGGCTGCTGCGGCCGGGGCGCCTTGCGGGAGGCATCTGCTGCATGCGAAAACCTTCCTTTCGATGCGGTATCGTGATTCCTGCCAGGGCCGGAGCCCGGCGGCGGGTTGCTCAGTGCCATGGGGCAGGCTGCGCGCAGCCTCCCGATCAATCAAACGAATCAGCGCCGTTTGAGCATCCATTATAGCACAAAATCCCATGTTATGCAAACAGCGCGCGGATATCCTGCTCGGTCAGGGCAGTGACCAGCGTTTCCCCCGGGGTGACCAGCTGGTCGAACAGCGCTTTCTTGCGCTGGCCCAGGGCCACCACCTGCTCCTCGATGGAATCGTGGGTCACCAGGCGGATGACCTCCACCTTGCGGGTCTGGCCGATGCGGTGGGCCCGGTCGGTGGCCTGATCCTCGGCGGCGGGGTTCCACCAGGGGTCGTAGTGAATCACCATGTCCGCGCCGGTCAGGTTCAGGCCCGTGCCGCCGGCCTTGAGGGAAATCAGGAAAATCTGCCCCTGGCCGCCGTTGAACTGCTCGGTCATTTCCAGGCGCTTGTTGGAGGGCGTCTCGCCGTCCAGGTACATGGTCTCGTAGCCCTCCGCGTCCAGGTGGCGGCGGAGGATCTTCAGCATGGAGGTGAACTGGCTGAAGAGCAGCACCCGCCGTCCCGCGGCGATGGCCCCGGGCAGGATGTCCAGCAGCATGTCCAGCTTGCCGGAGGTACCGGCGTAGTCGTCCAGCACCAGGGCGGGATGGCAGCAGATCTGCCTAAGCTCCGTGATGGCGGCCAGCACCTCCGTGCGGCCACGGCCCAGGCCCTTCTCCGCCATGACGTGATCCACCCGCTCCCGCAGGCGAACCATGGCGGACTGGTAGACCTTGCCCTGCTCCGGGGACATCTGCGCCGTGAGGACGGTCTCGATCTTGTCCGGCAGCTCGGTGAGCACGTCCTTCTTCAGCCTGCGCATGAGGAAGGGGCGGATCTTCCGGCGGAGATCCTCCGCGTCCTGCCCGTCCTGATAGCGGCGGATGAAGGCGTTGTAGCTGAGCAGATACCCCGGCAGCACAAAGTCGAAGATGCTCCACAATTCGCCCGCGTTGTTCTCCATGGGCGTGCCGGTCAGGGCGAAGCGGGTCTGCGCCTGCAGCTGCTTCACCGCCACCGCGCCCACGCTGCCCGCGTTCTTGATGTGCTGGGCCTCGTCCAGGATGACGAAGCGGAAGCTCATGTCCGTCAGCTGGTCGATATCCCGGCGGATCAGCGGGTAGGAGGTAATCAGCACGTCGATGTCCTTTGCTTCCTTCACATGCCGGATCTGGCTGGCCCGCTGGGGGCCGGAGCCGCCCAGCACCATCACGCTCAGCTCCGGCGCAAAGCGGTTCAGCTCGCTGAGCCAGTTGTAGGTCAGCGATGTGGGCGCCACCACCAGGGAGATCTCCCCCGCCTGGCGGCAGGCCTTCAGCAGCGCAATGACCTGCACCGTCTTGCCCAGGCCCATGTCGTCGGCCAGCACGCCGCCCATGTGCAGCGTATCGAGGGTGTGCAGCCATTCATAGCCCCGCTGCTGGTAGGGCCGCAGGGACAGCCCGTGGGCCAGCTGCACCGTCTCCCCGGCGGGGTCGGTGAGGGCGCGGACGGTGTCCTTCACCGTGTCATCCTGGGTGACAGGCAGGTGCCCGGCCTCCAGCAGGCTCTGCAGGTAGCAGGTGCGGTAGGCCCTGAGGGAGATGGTATCCCCCGCCGTCGCCGCGTCGAGGCCCTCCGCCCCGGCCGCCTCGTACAGGCTGTCCGCCAGGGGCTGCCAGTCCTCCATGCCGGACAGATCCAGGAAGGAGCCGTCCTTCAGCCGGAAGTACCGCCGCCGCTTGGCCAGGGCCTCCATGATGCCCAGGATTTCCTTCGCCGGCTGCCCGTCCTCGGTGAACTGCAGCTCCAGCTGGCCCCCGCGCATGCGCATCTGCCCGCGGATCATGGGCTTGCGGGGCGTCATCTTGCGGAAGTCACGGCTCAGGTACACCTCGCACAGGCTCTGCAGCTTCTGCACGCCACCGGACACAAAGTCGTAGATGGCGTCCTGCCCGGTGAGGTACACCCGGCCCTTGCTCACATAGAAGCCCGAGCCGCCCAGCGCGTCCAGCACCTGCCGCTCCGCCGCCGCGTCACGCAAGAGCAGCTTCTCGCCCCGGGGCACAATCTCCGGCGGGGGCGCCTCATCAAAGGGATCAATCTCCCGGTCGCCATAGTGGAAGCTGGTCTTGGCCACCACGTCCCGGCCCTCCCGGTCCAGGTACAGCCGTGCCACCAGCGGACGCTTCACCAGCTGCTTCTCCAGCTCCGGCGAAAGCTCCACCACGCCCGTCAGCTTCAGGAAGGGGATCAGCTCGCCGATCACCCGGCCCGTCTCCCGCACGGGGTAGTCAAAGCAGCTCTTTCCGCCGAACTGCTCCTGCCATAGTACCCGCATCACGCTGCGCTGGCTTTCCTCCACCTGGATGATGGCGTTGCCTACCGCCGCGTAGGTGCACGAGGATGTCAGAGGCATGAATTCCCTGGGGAAGGTGGCCGTCACCGTCAGGCCGCGCAGATCGCTGGTCACCCGGTAGTGCAGGGGCAGCTTCGCCTGCCGCACCCGCTTCACCGCGAAGGCCCGGTCATCCACCATCATGCGGAAGGGCAGGGCCGTCAGTTCCTGCAGGATCGCCTCGGCAAAGGGCTCGGGCAGGGACATCAGCCTCAGATCCGCACCCCGCTGAACCACGCCGCCCTCCTTCTGGGCCAGGCACAGTGCGCGCAGGATCGCCAGCACCCGCATCTCCCGGGGGGCGAAGTGCATCCATTCCGGCTGATACAGGAAGCCCTTGCCAAACTCGATGGAGGTGCGGCTGTCCACGGCCTCGATCAGCTGGGGGATGGAGCGCACCACGTACAGCCGTTCCTCCCCCACCCGCAAACCGATCTTCAGCCGGGGCTTCTCCTTGGGCTTGCCGGTCTCGCAGATCAGGGTGATTTCCATGCGCAATGTGCCGTCCTCGGGCAGGGCGGACTCCATGGCGCTCATGAGCCGGGGGGCTGCCGCTGCGGCCTTGCGGCGGAACATATCGTCCAGCGCACCGGTGCTCTGGGCCATCAGCGTGGCCGCCACCACATGCCGGCATGCACCGTTGTTCAAATAAGCATCGCAGGTGCAGCGGGCAGGCTCGTCCGGGGTGAAGATCACCTCCCGTCGGGGTGTGCCCGCCACCACATAGCGCAGTTCGGCGGGGCTTTGCTCGGTCAGGCGGACGCCGCCCCGGTCGAATAAGGTTTCGCCCTGGGCATATTCCTCGTCGCCGGCCTGGTTCCGCAGTTGATAAGGGGCCTGTGTCATCCGGGTTTTCACTCCGATTCCATCCATCAGTCAATGCTGTCCAAAAAAACAGCATCCTATAAGACTTCTTCAAAGGTTATGCGAATCCCTGCCGCGGCACAACTTTCCAGCGCGATTTTTTTGTCCTCCCGCATACAGGATATCCCGATCGCATATCCTTTTACCGGCAGCAGGGGAAGCAACGGCAGCCGCGGTGCAGACCGCAGACGGAATCATCCGGCGCAGCGCTTGCCAGCGAATCTCCATGCAGCGGTCTGAGAGCTTCTGCCGCCGCGGCTGCCGCGCCCCGGCTCCGTCCCGTGACGGGCCGGGGCGTTTTGCGCACCTGCCAACCCTTCGCCGCATAGCCTGAACCGACTATCCTTGAAACGAGGCGGTTGCGATGAACGATATTCTTTCCCTGCCCTATCCCCTGCAGGCGCTGCTGGCTACGCTCCTCACCTGGCTGCTGACCGCCCTGGGCGCGGCGGTGGTGATCTTTACACAACGGGTGCGGCGCACCTTCCTGGACGCGATGCTGGGCTTCGGCGCAGGGGTCATGCTGGCCTCCTCCTTCTGGTCGCTGCTGGAGCCGGGCATTGCCCTGGCGGAAACGCTGCATCAGCCGGGCTTCCTGGCGGCGGGGCTGGGCTTCCTGGCTGGGGGCGGCATCATGCTCCTGGGGGACGCGCTGATGGCCCGGATGAACCTGACGCAGCTGACGGAGAGCCGCCGCCGGGCCGGGCTTCTGATCGCCTCCATCACCCTGCACAACATCCCCGAGGGGCTTGCGGTGGGCGTGGCCTTCGGCGCGCTGTCCATGCGCCTGACCGATGCGGCCCTCACCGGCGCATGGATGCTGGCCATCGGCATCGCCCTGCAGAATTTCCCCGAAGGCGCGGCGGTGAGCCTGCCCCTGCGCCGGGAGGGCATGAGCCGGGGCCGCGCCTTCTTCTACGGGCAGCTGAGCGGCGTGGTGGAGCCCATTGCCGCAGTGATCGGTGCGCTGCTTGCCGTGGCCATCCGTACGATCCTGCCCTTCCTGCTGAGTCTGGCTGCGGGGGCGATGATCGCCGTGGTGGTGTCGGAGCTGATCCCGGAAAGCCAGCGCAGCAGCCGCCGCAGCGCCATGACGCTGGCCACGCTCCTGGGCTTCACGGTGATGATGGTGCTGGATGTGGCATTAAGCTGATTGCTCCACAGGAAAAGGGCCTGCTTTACCCCGGCAGGCCCTTACATATGAACGCTATGTTACCCCTCGCCCTGTTCCCAGATGACGTCCACGTTCACCATTTCCACCAGCAGCTCACGGGTGTCGCAGCTGCCAATGTCCAGCGTCAGGCTTTCGTCCGGCGACAGGGTGTGCAACTCTTCCGCGCCGCCCACCAGTGATGACACCCGCACGAGGGATTCACCCTCCCGCCCGATGAAGGTATATTCCCGTACAGGCAACTGCAATCCTACGATGTACCTGCCCTGTTCCATGCGGGTCGCCGAGCCCTCCTGGAACAGCTGCTCCGTGGTCATGCTGCGCAGCAGGCAGCCATCGCCGAATTCCACCGCGTACCCGTCCTCCATGTGGATGGAATACTGGGCACCCGGCTGTAGGTTCCATGCATACAGGACTTCACCCGTGCTGTCCGTCACCGTGACGGTCGCGTTCTCCGCGCCATCGTTCTGCACGATGTACAGGCCCGGCAGCATGTCCACCCCCGCCCGGTAGATGCCGGGCTGCTTCACCCGCAGCTGCCGTGTACCGGTGTCATAGTCAGAAGTGACGCAACCCTTGTGGAACTCGCCCTGGCAGTTCTCGGGCAGGTACACCGTCTGTTCGTTATAGATGAACATGGTTTCGTACCATCCGGAGTACACCTCCTGCTGATAAGCGATGCTTCCGTCCCAGTTGGCGATGGTCATCACGCCGGAGGTGTTGTCGCTGCTGAAGAAACTGTACAGCCCCTGGGGCATATCCACCCCCACGACATAGGCGATGTCTTCACCCGTGGCAGTGCTGAACAGCATCACCAGCAGCAATAATGTCGCAATGAACCTTCGCATCTCAGACACCTCCTGACCATAGAACGCCTAATACCATTGCCAGCATGCATCACTGGTTGCCTTTGAGGATGATAAATGAAGCGCAAACGACCGAAGGAAATCACGTCTGTGAAGGCTTCGGAACCTGCCGTTTCCACCGCGGACGGACTTCGTCGTCTGCTCAGATACTCTGACTTTTCTATTCCCTTTTACTGCTCTTATGTGTTACGCCGGGCTGCCGCCCAGACCTGCGCAGGGATTACACTCCTGCACCTGACAAGGAGCATTGCCCCTTGCCTCTTTTCCGCTTGCGCGTTCCCTTGATGGATTTGCAGCATGAAGAAAACCGCCCTGCCTTGCGGCAGGACGGCTTTGCAGTGCAGGCTGATCAGAACTTCAGCGGGTTCACGCGCACGGAGGGGCCCATGGTGCTGCTCAGGTACAGGGAGCGCACGTAGGTGCCCTTGGCGGCGGCGGGCTTCGCCTTGTTGATGGCCTCCATCAGGGCGGTCAGGTTCTCGTTCAGCTTCTCGGTGCCGAAGGAAACCTTGCCGATGGGGCAGTGGATGATGGCCGTCTTGTCCAGACGATACTCCACCTTACCAGCCTTGATGTCCTTGATGGCCTTGGTCACATCCATGGTGACGGTGCCGCTCTTGGGGTTGGGCATCAGGCCCTTGGGGCCCAGCACACGACCGATGCGGCCGACCAGACCCATCATGTCAGGGGTGGCCACGCAGACGTCGAAGTCGAACCAGTTCTCCTGCTGGATCTTGGCGATCATGTCCTCAGCGCCCACATAGTCAGCGCCGGCGGCCTTGGCTTCGTCAGCCTTCACACCCTTGGCGATGACCAGCACGCGGATGGTGCGGCCGGTACCGTGGGGCAGAACCACCGCGCCGCGGACCTGCTGGTCAGCGTGACGGGGGTCAACGCCCAGGCGGACGTGGATTTCCACCGTCTCGTCGAACTTGGCCTTGCCGGTCTTGCAGACCAGGTCGCAGGCCTCAGCGGGATCATACTGGTTCAGGTGGTCGATCAGCTTGACGCTGTCCTGGTACTTCTTACCATGCTTCATTTTCTAATTCCTCCCATGTGGTATTAGCGGCGCTATGTCCTCCCACATTGTTAAGGGGCAGTGCCCCAGACGGTTTGACTCCCGGGGGAGCCGCAGGCGTTTACTCCTCCACGGTGACGCCCATGCTGCGGGCGGTACCGGCCACCATACTCATGGCGGCTTCGATGCTGGCAGCGTTCAGGTCGGGCATCTTGGTGGTGGCAATCTCGCGCACCTGCTCCTTGGTCAGCTGGCCAACCTTGTCGCGGTTGGGGCGGGCGGAGGCAGTCTCGATGCCGAGGGCCTTCTTGATCAGCACGGGGACCGGGGGGGTCTTGGTGATGAAGGAGAAGGTACGGTCAGAATAGACGGTGATGACCACGGGGATCACCAGGCCGATCTGATTCTTGGTGCGCTCGTTGAATTCCTTGCAGAAGCCGGGGATGTTCACGCCGTGCTGGCCCAGGGCGGGGCCGATAGGCGGAGCAGGATTGGCCTTGCCGGCCTGCACCTGCAGCTTGATGTAAGCGTTAACCTTCTTGGCCATGTTAATGGCACCTCCTAAAAAATGTGGTCACGCGGAAGCTGACGACTTCCTCCCACGTTGGCGCGCCGGGCATGCCGTCGCGCTTGGAAAGGCGGAGCAGAGTCCGCCTGCCTTCGCCGCGGTCAGGCGGCGGAAAAGCCTTTGTTTGCGGCGGATCAGTCTTCCTTCTCCACCTTGTCCAGGTCGAGCTTGACGGACTGCTCGCGGCCGAAGAACATTTCGACCTTCACCGTCACGGTGCCGCGGATGGTGTCAATGTCCTCCACAACGCCGGTGAAGTTCTCCAGCGGGCCGGAGAGGATCCGCACCCTTTCGCCGATGGCGAAGCTGAAGTCGATGCTCTTGGCCTCGGAGTTCAGCATCATGTCGACCTCTTCCTGGGTCAGGGCAACGGGCTTGCTGTCCGGGCCCACGAAGCCGGTCACGCCGCGGGTGTTGCGCACCACGTACCAGCTCTCGCTGGTCTCGATCATGTGCACCAGCACATAGCCGGGGTACACCTTCCGCTGGCTCTTGACGCGCTTGCCGTTGCGGATCTCCACAACGTCCTCCACAGGCACGCGCACGTCAAAGATCAGATCCTGCATGCCGTTGTTTTCAACGGACTTTTCCAGGGTGTCCTTGACCTTGTTCTCATACCCGGAGTAGGTATGCACCACGTACCAGCAGGGCTCCTTGCTCTTTTCGGTCATGCTCTATCTCCTACTGCCGCCTTACAGAACCAGCAGCCTCACCAGCGCGGATGCGCCCATGTCCAGCAGGCCGATCACGATGCCCATGAAGAGCATGAAGACCAGCACGGTCAGGGAATACACAATCAGCTTGCGCTTGCTGGGCCAGGTCACCTTCTTGAGCTCATAGTACATGTTCTTGAAGGGTTTGGCAATGCGGCCGGGAAGCCGCTTCCACCAGTTCAGGAACTTCTGCATTTTGCTCGGTTCAGCTTTCTTGGCGACGGCCTTGTTTTCCTCTGCCATTTTTCTCACATCCTCACGTTGGTCGTTGTGATTACTTGGTCTCGCGGTGAGCGGTGTGCTTCTTGCAGAAGGGGCAGTACTTGTTAAGCTCAATGCGATCCGGGGTGTTCTTCTTGTTCTTCATGTTGTTGTAGTTGCGCTGCTTGCACTCCGTGCAGGCCAGGCAAACCTTGTTGCGAGCGGCGTTTGCCACGTTGGACACCTCCTGCCTAATGGATGTAGCCGGCCCTGCGCCCTGAAGATGGGACGCCCAACCGGGTATACCCGTCCGGAGCGATCAGGCCCCGGACGGGTGACCTTCAATTACTCGATGACCTTGGCGATAACGCCGGAACCCACGGTGCGGCCACCCTCGCGGATAGCGAAGCGCAGGCCCTGCTCCATGGCGATGGGGGTGATCAGGGTGATCTCCATGTCGATGTTGTCGCCGGGCATCACCATCT
>JAXEEE010000087.1:0-15620 GCA_034104265.1 Eubacteriales bacterium
CCGTTGCGGATGTCCAGGTTGCCGTTTTTACCGTAGGTATAGGCGCTGACCGCGCTGGCCAGCACGTCGCTGGCCAAGGCAATGCCCACCGCGTCGTAGGCATCCATGCCCAGGAAGGTGATCAGCATCGGGCTGATCACCGCCGCCGCGCTCAGCCCCGCAAAGCCCGTGCCCAGCCCGGCCCCCAGGCCCGCCAGCAGGCACACACCGATTTTCAGGAACAAGTCCGTCATCATCATCCTTCTTTCAACTGTTTCATTTAGAATCATTATCATAATGAAAACGGCTGGCCTTGTCAATACATTTCGATGAAAATTCTCCGCGCCTGTTGCAATTCCCGCGGAAATCTGCTATGATAACCCGGATAACAACATGCGAGGAGGGTGCTGCATGCGCATGCTGCTCAAGGGCGGCCTGGTGTATGACGAGGGCAGGCTGCTTCCCATGGATCTTGTGGTGGAGGACGGTGTTATCTCCGCCCGTGGCAGCGGGCTTTCCGCTGAAGGCGCGGATCATGTTTTTGAATTGAACGGCCTTGCTGTTTTTCCCGGTTTCGTGGATGTGCACGTGCATCTGCGTGAGCCGGGTTTTTCTTATAAGGAGACCATCCGCACGGGGACGATGGCCTGCGCCCGTGGCGGCTACACCCAGGTGTGCGCTATGCCCAACCTGAATCCCGCCCCCGACAGCGACGAGCATCTGCGGGCGCAGGAGGAAATCATCGCCCGGGACGCGGTCATCGGCGTCACGCCCTACGGAACCATCACCCTGGGGCAGAAGGGCGAGGGCGAGCTGACGGACATGGCGACTCTGGCGCCCCGGGTGGCGGGCTTCTCCGACGACGGCCGGGGTGTGAAGGACGAGGAGACCATGCGTCAGGCAATGATGCGCTGCAAGGCTGTACGCAGCCTCATCGCAGCTCACTGCGAGGACATGAGCCTGATTCCCCCGGGCGGCGCGATTCACGCCGGGGCCTACGCCCAGGCTCACAGCATCCCCGGCATTCCCTCGGAGAGCGAGTGGCGGCCCATTGAGCGGGATCTCCGCCTGGCCAGGGAAACCGGCTGCCGCTACCATGTGTGCCATGTGAGCTGCAAGGAATCGGTGGCGTTGATCCGCCAGGCCAAGGCTGAGGGTGTGGATGTGACCTGCGAGACCGGGCCCCACTACCTGCTTTTGTGCCAGGACGACCTGCAGGACGAGGGCCGCTTCAAGATGAACCCGCCCCTGCGGGATGCGGCCGACCGGGACGCGCTGGTGCAGGGCGTACTGGACGGCACCATCGACATGATCGCCACCGACCACGCGCCTCATTCCGCCGAGGAAAAGAGCCGGGGCCTGGCGAAATCCGCCATGGGCGTGGTGGGCATCGAGAGCGCCTTCCCGCTGATGTACACCTACTTTGTGGAGACGGAGCGGATGCCGCTTCAGCAGCTGATCCGGCTGATGGCTGAGGCTCCCCGGGCGCGGTTCGGCTTTGGCGGCGGGATCGGTCTGGGGCAGCGGGCAGAGCTGACGGTATTCGACCTGCACGCCCGGGAGACGGTGAATCCGGCTGACTTCCTGTCCATGGGCCACGCCACGCCCTTCGAGGGCTGGGAGGTGCACGCGGCCTGCCGTCTGACCATCACGGGCGAGAGGATCGCCTACAACACCCTGTAAAGGAGCGACAGCATGAAATTCACGATTCTTGCCAACCGGCAGCTGACCGCCACGGTATGGCGGATGGAGCTGGCGGGGGACACCTCGGCCACCCAGCGGCCGGGGCAGTTTGTGCAGGTGCAGCTTCCGGGCTTCTACCTGCGGCGGCCCATTTCCGTCTGCGACTGGAACGACGAATCCCTCACCCTGGTGTACAAGGTGGTGGGTCAGGGCACGGAGGCCATGGCGGCCATGGTTCCCGGGCAGACGCTGGATCTTCTGACCGGGCTGGGCAACGGCTTTGACGTGCGCCTGGCGGGAGAGCATCCGCTGCTCATCGGCGGCGGCGTGGGTCTGCCGCCCATGATCGGCCTGTGCCGGGCTCTCCTCGCCGCAGGGAAGCATCCCACGGTTTTGGCGGGCTTCAACACGGCTGAAGAAGTTTTCCTCCGGGAGGATGTGGAGGCCATGGGCGCCCCCTTCGTCCTGGCGACGATGGACGGCTCCGCGGGCGTGAAGGGCCTTGTGACCGACGCGATGAAGGGCCTGACCTTCGACAGCGTGTTCACCTGCGGCCCGCTGCCCATGCTGCACGCCATCTACAATGCGACGGATGTGCCTGCCTGGTTTTCCTTTGAGGAGCGGATGGGCTGCGGCTTCGGCGCGTGCATGGGCTGCACGGTGAAGGTCAAGGGCGGCTACAAGCGCATCTGCAAGGACGGCCCCGTGCTGGAGCGGGACGAGATCATCTGGGAGTAAGGGGGACGGGCAGGGGCGCTGCCCCTGCACCCTGCTTAAGGGATTTCATCCCTTAAGAATCCCATTCGGGTATCATGGAACAGGGCGCTTCCCTTGCAGGTGTCACGGCGCGTGACAGACGCGCCGCGACGCGCAGCCTGTTTCGCCCGCTGGCGCGAGCCGGAGCCACAAGAATACCCTGCATGTTCCGCGTCGCGGTGCAACCAATGGAAGAGGACGAAGTCCCTGTGCCGTGACCCCTGCAGGAACGCAACCCCCAAGCGATTTCCCCCAGGGGCGCAGCCCCTGGCTACGGAAGTCCAGAGGGCCGACGGCCCTCTGGCGAGGGTGTGGGGCGAGGAGCCCCGCCGTCCTCTTCCCTCATACATGGAGGTACAATCAATGAAGGATTTATCCGTTACCCTGTCGGGCGTGAAGCTGGACAACCCGGTGATTCCGGCCAGCGGCACCTTCGGCTTCGGCCAGGAGTTCACGCCCTACTACGACATCAACGTGCTCGGCAGCCTGTCCTTCAAGGGCACCACAGCGGAGTGCCGCTACGGCAACCCCACGCCCCGCATTGCCGAGTGTCCCGACGGCATGCTCAACAGCGTGGGCCTGCAAAACCCCGGCGTAGAGCATGTCATCGCCCACGAGCTGCCCGAGCTGCGGAAGATCTTCCGCAAGCCCATCATCGCCAACATCAGCGGCTTCTCCATTGAGGAGTACGTCCACTGCGTGGAGCTGCTGACGAAGGAGGATCAGGTGGAGATCCTGGAGGTGAACATCTCCTGCCCCAACGTGCGCCACGGGGGCATGGCCTTCGGCACCAGCCCGGAGGCCGCGGCGGAGGTCACCCGGGCGGTGAAGGCCGTGGCCACCAAGCCGGTCTACATGAAGCTCAGCCCCAACGTGACCGACATTGTGGCCATCGCCCGGGCCTGCGAGGACGCGGGCGCGGACGGCCTGAGCCTGATCAACACGCTGCTGGGCATGCGCATTGACCTGAGGCGCCGCAAGCCCGTGCTGGCCAACGTGATGGGCGGCTATTCCGGCCCCGGGGTGTTCCCGGTGGCGCTGCGGATGGTCTACCAGGTCACCGGCGCGGTGAAGATCCCGGTCATCGGCATGGGCGGCGTATCCACCGCCCGGGACGTGATCGAGATGATGATGGCCGGCGCCAGCGCGGTGCAGGTGGGCGCGGCGAACCTGGTGAACCCCTGCGCCTGCCGGGACATCATTGAGCAGCTGCCCATTGAAATGGAGAAGCTGGGCATCGACCGGCTCGCCGACATCACCCGAATTTGACACACCACAACAAGGAGGACACCCATCATGGCGAAGGACGTTATCATTGCCCTGGACTTTGAGAGCAAGGAAAAGACCCTGGCCTTCCTGGATCAGTTCACCGGCCGCAAGCCCTATGTGAAGATCGGCATGGAGCTGTACTATGCCGAGGGTCCGGACATCGTACGGGAGATCAAGGCCCGGGGCCACAAGATCTTCCTGGATCTGAAGCTGCACGACATCCCCAACACGGTGAAGAAGGCCATGAAGGTGCTTTCCCGCCTGGATGTGGACATGACCAACCTGCACGCCTCCGGCACCATCGCCATGATGGAGGCCGCCAAGGAAGGCCTGACGAAGGAGGACGGCACCTGCGGCGTGCTGCTGGCGGTGACGCAGCTGACCTCCACCAGTGAGGAGCGGATGCAGCAGGAGCTGCTGATCAACGCGACCATGCCCGACACCGTGAAGAAGTACGCGCAGAACGCCAAGGCGGCTGGTCTGCCGGGTGTGGTGTGCTCCCCCCTGGAGGCCGCGCTGGTGAAGGAAGCCTGCGGCCCGGACTTCCTGACCGTGACGCCGGGCATCCGCTTTGCTGACGGCGATGTGGGTGACCAGGTGCGCATCATGACCCCCGAAAAGGCCCGCGCCGCCAGCGACTACATTGTGGTGGGCCGTCCCATCACCGCCGCCCCCGACCCCGTTGCGGCCTACGAGCGCTGCTGCAAAGAATTCCTGGGTGCATGAGGTAAAGAGAACGGCGGGGCTCCTCGCCCCGCACCCTCGCCAGAGGGCCATCGGCCCTCTGGACTCCCGTTGCCAGGGACTGCGCCCCTGGAGGGGATTCTCTTGTTGCGCGTATCCTTGCAGGGGTCACGGCGCGGGGTCATCGACCCTTTTCATTGGGCGCGCCGCGACGCTGTACCGGAGCGTAAGCAAGAGGCCCTACTGATTTCATTCGTTATTCCTCAATACTGAGTTCGTAAAGGAGATTGTACCATGGAAAAGAAGATTGCCAAGGATCTACTGTCCATCCACGCCGTGTTCCTTCGCCCCGACGAGCCCTTCACCTGGGCCAGCGGCATCAAGAGCCCCATCTACTGCGACAACCGCCTGACCCTGACCGCCCCCGCCGTCCGCACCGATGTGGAGGAGGGCCTGAAGGCCGTCATCGAGCAGTACTACCCCGACGTGGAGGTGCTGATGGGCACGTCTACCGCGGGCATCGCCCACGCCGCCATCACCGCCCACCTGATGGGCCTGCCCATGGGCTACGTCCGCTCCGGCCACAAGGATCACGGCCGCGGCAACCAGATCGAGGGCAAGCTGGAGAAGGGGCAGAAGGTTGTCGTGGTGGAGGATCTGATCTCCACCGGCGGCAGCGTCCTGGAGGTGGTGGATGTGCTGCGGGAGGCCGGTGCGGAAGTGCTGGGCATTGCGTCCATCTTCACCTACGGCATGCAGAAGGGCATTGACCGCATGGCCGCCGCGAACGTGGTGAACCACAGCCTGTCCAACTTCGACGTGCTGTGCGAGGCCGCTGCGGAGGAGGGCTACATCAAGCCTGAGGACATCGCCCGGCTGAAGAAGTTCCGCGCCAATCCCTCCGACGAGAGCTGGATGAACAAGGACGCGCAGTAACGCGTCCCCATGACCCAAGGAGCCATCGCCATGCTGGAACTGACAAACGTTACCCGCCGCTACGGCGCCAAGCCCGCCGTATCCGACGTATCCCTGATCCTGGCGCCCGGCAAGACCTATGCGCTGCTGGGCCCCAACGGCAGCGGCAAGACCACCCTGATGAAGATGGTGGCCGGACTGATCCGCCCCAGCTCCGGCGATATTCGCTTTGACGGCCAGCCCATCGGCCCCGACACCAAGGCGCAAATCGCCTACATGCCCACGGAGAGCTACTTCTACCCCTACATGAGCATTGAGGACGCGGGGCGGTACTACCGGGACTTCTTCGTGGACTTCGACCTGGAGCGCTACCACGCGACCCTCGCCCGGATGGAACTGAACCCCAAGGACAAGATCCGCGCCCTGTCCTCGGGCATGAACGCCAAGGTTCGCCTGGCGCTGACCCTGAGCCGCAGCGCGAAGCTGATGATGTTCGACGAGCCCCTCAACGGTGTGGATATTCTCACCCGGGCCCAGGTGGTGGACGAGATCATCCGCAGCCGCCGGGAGGGCCGCTCCATGCTCATCTCCACCCATCTGGTGGACGAGCTGGAGGAGCACATCGACGCGGCCATCTACATGAAAAACGGTGTGCTGGTGCGCATGGGCGATCGCTCTGAACTGGCGGGCGAGGGCACGCTGACCGACCTGTACCTGAAAATCTACGGCCCTGCGGGAAGGGAGGCGGCAAGCGATGCTGAAGCTGGTCAAGTATGAGTTCCGCAAGTCCCTGACCGCGCTGATGACGCTGCTGGGGCTGACCGCCGGGCTGGAAGCCTACTTTCTGGCCGCGCTTTTCCTGGATAAGGAGAATCACCTGTTCATCGCCATGCTGCTGATGATGCTTTGCGCCTACGCGGTGGCGGTGTATGCGTTCGTGCGGGGGGTGACCTCCTACTCCGGGGAGCTGAAGAGCCGCAGCGCGTATCTGATCTTCATGACCCCCAACTCCACTCTGAAGATCATGGGCTCCAAGTTCCTCTACACCTTCGTCAACGGCCTGCTCTTTGCCGCGCTGTACGGGGCGCTGGGGCTGCTGGATCTGACGCTGACCCTGCAGAAGTACCAACGCTACGATGCCTTCTGGGGCGCGGCGCAGAACTTCCTGAAGGCCTACGGCGTGCATGTGGATCAGATCGCCCTGGGGCTGCTGGCGGGGACGGCTTATATCTTCCTGTCTCTGCTGGCGGTGATCGCCCTGGCGTACCTGGCCATCACCCTGAGCCACACGCTGCTGCGCGACCGCAAGGGCCGGGGGCTGGTTGCGCTGCTGATCTTCTTCCTGCTGAACTGGCTGGTCAACTGGTTCAGCGGCCTGTTCCCCTCCGCACTGGATCTGCTGGTGGTCTACGACGGCGACATGGCCCAGGTCACCGGGCAGGTGATCGCCACCTCCCGGGAGGTGCTCCTGAGCATGCTGCCTGCGGCCCTCATCAGCCTTGGGGTGATCGTCCTGTCCTGGCTGGGCTGCGCGTGGATGCTGGAGCGGAAGGTCTCCCTGTAATTCCCCTTCCCTGTGACTGAAAGGAGTGCACAAGCCTTGCGTCACCTGATTGACATTACCGACTTCTCCGTGGAGGAGATCACTGCCGTGCTCAACCTGGCGGATGAGATGATCGCCCATCCCGCCGACTTCCGGGACGCCATGCGGGGCCGGATCCTGGCCACGCTGTTCTTTGAGCCCAGCACCCGCACCCGCCTGTCCTTCGAGTCGGCCATGCTGTCCCTGGGCGGCAGCGTCCTGGGCTTCTCCTCGGCGGACAGCTCCTCCACCGCCAAGGGCGAGTCCCTCACAGATACCATCCGCACCGTGGGCTGCTACAGCGACATCATCGCCATGCGCCACCCCAAGGAGGGCGCGCCCATGGCGGCCAGCTTCCGCTCCCCGGTGCCCATCATCAACGCCGGTGACGGCGGCCACAACCATCCCACCCAGACCCTCACCGACCTGATGACCATCCGCCGGGAGAAGGGCCGCCTGGACCATATGGTCATCGGCCTGTGCGGCGACCTGAAGTTCGGCCGGACGGTGCACAGCCTCATCGGCGCCATGAGCCGCTACGAGGGCATCCGCTTCGTGCTGATCTCCCCGCCGGAGCTGAAGGTGCCCGCCTACATCACCCGGACGCTGAGCGACCAGGGCATTCCCTTCACGGAGGTGGAATCCATGGAGGAGGTCATGCCCCAGCTGGACGTTTTGTACATGACCCGGGTGCAGAAGGAGCGCTTCTTCAACGAGGCCGACTACATCCGCCTGAAGGACACCTACATCCTTGACCCCGAGAAGCTCCGCACCGCCCGGGCCGACCTGAGCATCATGCATCCCCTGCCCCGGGTCAACGAGATCTCCGTCAAGGTGGACGATGATCCCCGGGCGGTGTACTTCAAACAGGTACGCAACGGCCGCTTCGTGCGCATGGCGCTGATTCGGACCCTTCTGGAGGACATGGCATGAATATTGATTCGATCAAGCGCGGCATTGTGCTGGATCACATCCAGGCCGGCCGCAGCATGGACATCTACCGCTACCTGCACCTGGATGAGCTGGAATGCTCCGTGGCTATCATCAAGAACGTGAAGTCCGAGGCCATGGGCCGCAAGGACATCATCAAGATCGACGAGGCCATTGACATTGACCTGAACGTGCTGGGTTACATTGACCCGGGCATCACGGTCAACATCATCGACGAGGGCCGCATTGCGGAGAAGAAGCACCTGAACCTGCCCCTGCGGCTGGTGAACGTGGTGCGCTGCAAGAATCCCCGGTGCATCACCTCGGCGGAGTCCTCGCTGGATCACATCTTCAAGCTGGCGGACGAGAAGCGCCGTGTCTACCGCTGCATCTACTGCGACGCGGAGCGCACGAAAAACAAATAAACAAAGGAACGCGAAGCGAAAACGGGTCAAGGGGTGAAACCCCTTGCGCAGGTCCAGGGGCGGCGTTAGCCCCTGGCCGCCGGAGGCCCTGCGCCTGAAGGCGCAATTCCCACGCGCCTTTCGTGAATCTCCGATTCACGAAACAGCTCGCACAACCCCAAAGGAAAGGCGCATCTCCCCCGTTCCCCTGCGCCCCATGAAACCCCTATACGCCAAAAGCCGCAGATCAAATGATCTGCGGCTTTTCAATGCAGCAATCCGGATGATGGTCGGGCACGAACGCTCTCTCTTGCAATTTTTCTAAATATGCTCGAAGAAGGGCTCGTCGTTCTCGTCCCGCAGCACCCCGTCGGTGAAGTGCAGCGGCAGGGGCTTGGCGATCATGTACTTCAGGATCTCGTCCATGCGCACGCTCTCCTGGAAGGTCACCAGGGAGAAGCTTACGCCGTGCTTGTGGGCGCGGCCCGTACGGCCGATGCGGTGCAGGTAATACTCGTTCTCGCTGGGCAGGTCGAAGTTGATGACGGCCTCCACATCGTCCACGTCGATGCCGCGGGCCGCCACGTCCGTGGCAATCAAGATGGGGAACTTGCCCTTGCGGAAGTCGCTCATGGTCTGGTTGCGCTGGCTCTGGCGGATGTCGCCGTGGATGCACTCGGCCTCATAGCCCTCCTTCTTCAGGCGGCTGGTCAGCTTGTCCGTCATGAACTTGGTGTTGCAGAAAATCATGATCCGCTGGTACACGTCCGCATCCAGCAGGTACAGCAGGTGGTCGATCTTCTTGTCCCGCTCGGTGGAGATGACGTACTGGGCGATCTGCGGCCGATCCTCCTTGGTGGCCTCCACGGTGATCTCCACCGGGTCGTGCTGGTACTTCCAGGCGATGGTCAGCACGTCCTGGTTGGTGGTGGCGGAGAACAGCACCAGCTGACGATCCATGGGCGTGGCGTCCATGATCTTCGTCACGTCCTTGACAAAGCCCATGTTGAGCATTTCGTCGGCCTCGTCCAGCACCATGGTGTGGACGGCGTCCAGGTGGACGTTGCCCCGGTTCATGTGATCCAGCAGGCGGCCCGGCGTGGCCACGAGAATCTGCGGCTTGCGCTTGAGGGCGTTCAGCTGCTTGGCAATGGGCTGTCCGCCGTAGATCACGGCGATGCGCACGCCCTTGATGAACTTGGCCAGACGGGTCAGCTCGTCGGCAATCTGGATGGCCAGCTCCCGGGTGGGGGCCAGAACGATCTCCTGCACCCGGCTGTCCTTGAGCTGCACGTACTCCAGCATGGGGATGCCGAAGGCGCAGGTCTTGCCGGTGCCGGTGGGCGCGATGGCGTTGATGTCCGCACCGGCCATCATCAGCGGAATGGTGCGGGCCTGCACGGTGGAAGGGGTGGTAAAGCCCATATCCTCCACGGCCCGCAGGATCTCCTGGGAGAGATCCATCTGGTCGAAGGATGTGGGAATGGACTGGGTTTCAGACAAGGGTAGGCTCCTTTCGGCGGCAATGACGCTGCGTTAGTCGTGATAGGCGCGGATGGCCTTGGACAGCTGATCGGGGCAGGAGGTGTTGCCGCGGCAGGGCACACCCTCCAGGCGTGCCGCCACGTCCTCCGCCTTCTGGCCGACCACCATGCGGGCCAGGCCCTCGGTGTTGCCGGTGCAGCCACGGGTGAACTTGCAGTAGGTAATGATGCCGTCGCGGATCTCCAGATCAATCTGCGTGGAACAGGTGCCATGGGTCTTATAGCTGAACATAGGATTCATCCTTTCATGCTTTGGTGTTACCTGTTTTACTTCGCCGCACGGGGAGCATTTTCCTGCTGCGCGCACCCATCCGGGCAAAAAGGCATACGCTGAGGCAGAAAGGGGTGAGCGTGATGGCGGTGCTGCTTTGCTGCGGAGCGGACGGCCTGATGGCGCATCACGGGGCATGGCGGCGGCTTTCCTGCCCCCTGCCCTCGCCTGCCATGCTGGCGGCGCAGGCTGGCGGCGTGGCCATCGCGGACAACACCCAGCGCCTGGTGTGGCTGGGGGATGCGCTGTTCCCCGTGGCGGGCGGGGTGGAGTCACTGCTCCTGTGGCAGGGAAAGCCCCTTGTGCTCTCCGGTGAGGCGGACAGCCTGACGCTCTTCTCTCCCGCCGGAACGCCCCTGTTTCTGGCCCTCGCCGGGGTTTATCCCCAGGACATGTGCCTGATGCCCGGCGGAAACGTGGCCGTCTGCGGCGGGGCGGAGGGAACGGTGCGGCTTCTCCGCCTGCCGGAGCTGACGGTCGAAAAAGTCATCCGCGTACCGGGCAGCGCCCAGCGCATCGCCTGGCAGGGCGGCTGCCTGTACATACTGTGCGCTGTGGAGGATGGCGGTCTGCGGTGCCTGCTGGGGCGGATTCATCCCCGCACCGGACGGTACGAGGCCCTGTCCGTGCTGCCGGGCTTGCCGGGGGCTATTCTGGCCGACGGTGGAAGCCGCCTGTGGGTGGCCGCCAGCGAGGCGCTGTACTGCTTCCGGCCCGGCGAGCGATCTCCCCGGCAGCGGTTCGGCGGCTTCGGGCTGATCCGGCACATGGCCTGCCGGGAGCACCGTCTGCTCCTGTCCGACCCGGTGCTGGGCACGCTGATGCTGCTGGAATCACCCTTTCACCGGCCTCAAACGCTGATTTCCGGCGACGTGGGACAGGTAGCTTTCCTGTGACCTGCTGCTTGAGCAGCCTGCGCCCCAAGAATGAAGGCGCGCCCCTTGTCAGACTGTGCAAGGGACGCGCCTCCATCCTTCATGAATGTCCAGCGGCAGCATACCGCCGCAGCCTGCCCTGCGCCATCCGCATCCATCATGCAGGGGATCCCATCGCGACGCTCATGCCGCGCCCGTCATAGACCACGGGCATTTCTTCCTCCCGTCCCGCCAGGCGCAGCAGGAACCGCCGCGTCTGCGGCATGCCAGGGTAGCTGCCCTGCCGTGCGGAGAAGGTCAGCCTGTGTGCAGCATCGTCCCAGTGCAGCGCAATGCGGGCACACTCGCCCTGCTCGTAGCCGTAGCCGTCCCCTGCGTCATCGTACAGGATGAAGTCGCCGTCCGCGCCGGGGTAGACGGTGAGGGTTATGTCAGGATTGGCAGTTTCCCCCACGTGCTGCTGCACGGGGCCTAAGGGCAGGATGGCCCCCGCCCGGACGAACATGGGTACCGTGTCCAGCGGCGCGGCCGCCGTGACGGTTTGCCCGCCCTGGAGGGGCGTGCCGTCCTCCCAGGCGTACCAGATGGTTCCGGCGGGCAGATATACCTGCTCCGTCCAGTCAGGCTGCTCCGCCTTCTGGCCGTAGGGGCCGTATTCCATCCAGCGGGTCACCGGCTTGGCCAGGATGAAATCCCCCAGCAGCAGCTCATCGTCAATGGCGGTCAGGGCGGCGTCCTCCGGGAACATCAGCGCGGGGATGCGCAGCATGGGCATACCCGTGCGGGTGCATGCGTCCGCCAGCGTATACAGATAGGGCACCAGGCGGCTGCGCAGGCGGATGGCCTTCTCGATCGCATCATACCAGGGGGTGCCGCGCTCGCCGAAGCGCCAGATTTCCCGGGGCGTGCCCGTGCCGTGGGAGCGCATCATGGGCAGGAGCATCCCCAGCTGCAGCCAGCGGACGTACAGCTCCCGGTAGCCGGGATCGTCCACGCCGTCCTCGAAATCGCCCCGGGCGAACCAGGAGCCCTCCCAGGTCTGCGGGAAGAACCCGCCGATGTCCGTGGTCCAGCTGCTTTCTCCCGTGGCGCAGTAGTTCAGCCCTTCCGGCACCTGCCGGCGCAGCGTCTCCCAGGTGGCGCTCACATCCCCCGACCACACGAAGGTGCCGTACCGGTGCTGCCCCGCCCAGGAGGAGCGGGTCAGGTTCAGCACCCGCTTGCCGGAGGTCTCACACCGCTGGCCCTCATAGACGCCCATCGAGTGGTACAGGCTGTACAGGCTGATTTTCCCGGGATCCAGGTACTTCTTCGCCTCCGCCACGTTCATGGCGGCCCGCTCATGGGGCTCCGGCTTGACGGCCCCGTGCCAGTCCGCCTCGAAGGGCTCGGAGCAGTCGCACCACCAGGCATCGATGCCGTGGCGGAACAGGCCCCTGCTTACCTGCTGCCAGTACAGCTGCCGGGCCTTCGGATTGAATGCGTCGTAAATCACCCGGTTGCCCAGCATGCAGCCCTGCTCCAGCATCTCCTGCCGGTTTTCGTTCCGCTCACCCTGCATGGAGGGCCAGATGGAGATCATCATTTTCGCACCCATGGCATGGAGCCGGTCGGTCAGTCCGTCCGGGTCGGGGAAGCGCTCCCGGTCAAAAACCTTGTACCCCCACTGGTCCTCGGGCCAGCTCTGCCAGTCCAGGACGATCATGTCCAGTGGAACCTCCCGGCGGCGGTATTCCGCCACCACGTCCAGCAACTCCTGCGCGTCCCGGTAGCGCTCCTTGGACTGCACGTAGCCGAAGGCGTAGCGGGGCGGCAGGGGCGTTGCGCCGGTGAGGGCGGCGCAGGTGCGCATCACACCGGGATAGCCCCCGGCCATGAAGTAGTAGGCCATCTCATCCGCGCAGTCAGCGTAGAGGTACGAGCCCTCCGCGTCATCGTGGAAGGCCATCATGCACCCCAGGTCCAGCAGCATACCCCACCCCCTGGTGGACACCAGCACCGGCACCACGGCCTTCAGGTTGTGCTGGTACAGCGCGCGGGTCTTGCCCCGCAGGTTGCCATAGCCCTCCTCATGGGAGCCAAGGCCGTACAGGCCCTCGCCGGGGGCGAACTCGAAGGCTTGACGGCAAGCATAGGCCCGGCGCACCTCGTGGGTTTCGTAGTCCTCGGCGGAGGCGCGCACGCCGTCCACGCTTTGCCGCAGGGTGATGTCACCCTGCCCGGAGAAGCTGTTCACCAGCACAGGCTTCTCCTGCATTTCGCAGGGGCGGCGCTGATCCTCCCGCAGCAGGACGCGTCCACCCTCATCCAGGAAGGTGATGCTGCCGTACATCCTGTCGATGACGGCGGTGATGCCCCCGGCAGTGACGCGAATCGTGCAGTCATCCTCGATGACCGTCAGCTGGCCGGGCTCCCGGTGGATGACCACGTCGCTTTCCACGGGCAGGAAATCCTCCCGCAGCGTCCTGGTGATCCGCAGCGCGCCGGCCTGCAGGGCTTCCACCCGCAGGCGCATGGCAGCGTTGTTCCGGGGAAAAGCGCAGGTCACGGCTGAGGGCGTGATGTGCATAGGTCTGAGCATAGTGCATGTCTCTCCTTTGCGGGGTGATTACAACGGTCATTGCGCGGCTCCTGGGCTTGTACCTGGAAGTCCTGCTGTGCTTCCTATGAAACCACACAACCCGTATCCTGTCAAGACGGCAGGGCATGGTTCATCGCGGCGGTCAGGCGGCAAGTCACGGATGCCGGGCCGCCCGCGGGAAATTGTCCCGCAGCGCAGGTTAATTTTCCGCACTGGTTCTGTTATGCTGTAAAGCAGCATCGGGCATATGAGGGAGGGACTGTTCCTTGGGAAAAGCAGATTTCGTATGATGAATTCCTGAACGGGCAGGTGGTCAAATACGTGGAATCCAACGGCGTCTACCAGTTCAATCCCATGCGCAGAACCTGGGAACGGGATGACGCACTGACAGCCGAATTCGCCTGGGACAGGCCCTACGGGGAGCCGTGTTCGCAACTGCGCCAGAAGGTGGACGTCAGCTGTGATCTTCCGCCCTTCCCGCATGCCAGCGAATTTCGGCCCGGCAGCACCGTCCTGATCGGCGCTTATCCGCAGCGCTCCCCCATGACTTTTCGCCCATTGCGTGGATCGTCCTGGAAACCAGGGGCTCCACCGCCCTGTGCATCTCCCGGGACTGCCTGATCACCTCCGGATACTGCGATCCCCGGAAGGTGTATGGGCGTCCGGAGCTTCTTTGGTGGGAAAACTCCCTGGCCCGGGAGATCTGCAATCATCGTTTCCTTGACATCGCCTTTTCCGCAGAGGAAAAGACGAGGCTGATCCCCAGGGAAATGCGCTCCGTCCAGCTGGGCAGACAGTGCGCGGACAGCGTGTTCCTGCTCTCGGAGCAGGAAGCGTATCGCTACTTTCCATCAAGCGCCCATCGGCAAGCCCGGCCTTCGCCTCTGGCCAGGAGCGAAGGCGCTTTCATGGGCTGGACAGAGGACACCGAGGTCTGCACCAGCTGGTGGCTGCTCCTGGAGGAAAACGTCTACGGCATCCCGGACGGCAGCATCTACCCCAAGGCGATCCTCCCCACCGGCGACAGCCAGTTCCACGGCCGGAATATCTATCATACCGATTTCACCCTTCGCCCTTGCATCCTGATTCAATTTGGGAACGACTGACACGAAGCATGGCCCTCCGCCTGGATCATGCTGCCGTCCTCCATGATGACCCCAGGGTCGAACTGGGACTCGTCGCCCTCGTCTTCGCCCAGGAGCGTGCCGTCGGGATAATGCACATAGCCGTAGAATTCATACTGGCCCGCGGGCTCGTCGCACACGGCTACTGACACCACGCCGCAGTTGCTCAGCACATAGTACAGGTAATGCCGCCCGTCGGAGCCCACGGTAGCATCGGGGGCGTACAGGTTGCCCTGGAGATTGCCGTTGCGGGGATCCTGATCCTTGCGGCAGCTCACACCCTCATAGCGCTAGTCGCTCAGGTTGTCCACCGGGGCCGCCCCCCACATAATCGCCCATGCAGTACACATCGCCCTGGAAGAAATCGTGGTAGCCGTACACATACACCCTCTCGCCGAACACATAGGGCTCGCCATCCAGCACATATCCCCACGAAGGCAGATAGGGATTCACCGCCTGTTTCAGGTTGCCCATGGGGGTGTCTGCTTCCATCGTTTACGCAGCATGCAGCATTCGCCGGCTGAGCGGCAGCTGCTGTTCTCCGTCCTGCACAGGTTCTCCAGGTGCCCGGGTCAGGGAAGCCCGGGCAGTGACCTGATTCCTGATCCTGAAGGGGTATCCTGCGTGGCCTTGATCACCATCATACGGTTTTACTGCTTACAGCATAGTACAAGTCCATGGGTAATCTGACGTCAAATTCGGCGATTATTGCCCAAAACGCACTTGCGCCCGGCTGGCAGGAGGCAGCGTTGTGGCAATGCCTGTTGTGTTCTTTGGAGTTGTTGAAATGGTTCCTGCTGAGCTTCGCCCTGCGGATTGTTTTCTGCAGCAAAAGGGACGCTCTCCTTACGGAAAGCGTCCCTTGCTTGTTCAGGCTATTCGATTACTCGATGACCTTGGCGATAACGCCGGAACCCACGGTGCGGCCACCCTCGCGGATAGCGAAGCGCAGGCCCTGCTCCATGGCGATGGGGGTGATCAGGGTGATCTCCATGTCGATGTTGTCGCCGGGCATCACCATCT
>JAXEEE010000088.1:0-40358 GCA_034104265.1 Eubacteriales bacterium
CGATATGTCTTGCCTTCTCGCTTTAGTTCTTCCATTCTGGGTCCATACTGTTTGATCTTCATGCAAAAGCACCTCCAGTCGTAGTTATCCTACAACTAGAGGTGCTTTTCTTCAATGTCCGTTTTCAACGGAATACTTCAGATGCCGTCGGCGCTCATAGAGTGTTATCTGCTTCTGACGATACCATTTTTGCATGAACATTTCGGCTCGGATTGGAAATGATTCGACTCTGTTGGATGTTGTCGGGATACTCTTTTTTTAGGTACCCTTCTCCAAAATGGTCATGTATTCTCTAAAAATGTATTTCTTGTTACGCTGCCGGTCTGGTGAACAGTCCTCGAGAATACCTTCCTGCATATACGTTTCGATCAACGTTCCTGCAGTCGGCCCGGAAACACCCAGGTAGTCGCTGATATCCTTGCGCGTGACAATCGGTGTTGAGAACAAAAAGTCCAGCATTCGCTGACAATTGTTATTATTTCCCGCAACGATGGCCAATTCACGGGCAAACTTGTCCTTCATTGCCAAAATGGCTGTTGCTGATTCTGTTGCTTCATCAGCGGTAACTTCCACTCCTCTCAGGAAGAACTTAATCCAGTTTTCCCAATCGCCATGCAGGCGCACATTCATCAGGCGATCATAATACTCTGTACGATTCTGTTTGAAATAGTAGCTCAGGTAGAGCAACGGTTTCGACAAGATATCCTGCTGGCATAGCCAGAAGGTAATCAACAAGCGGCCTACACGACCATTGCCATCCAGAAAAGGGTGGATTGTTTCGAACTGTGCATGGATCATTGCGATTTTGATCAGTGGCGGAATATATCGCTCATCGTAGAAAAACTTCTCCAGGTCGCCCATCGCGTCAATCATCTCAGGCACAGGGGGTGGGACGAAGGTTGCATTTGCCAGGGAACAACCTTGAGGTCCTATCCAGTTCTGGGTCTTGCGGAATTCACCAGGACTCTTGTCGGAGCCACGAACCCCACGGATCAGCTCGGCATGAATCTCACGAATCAGGCGCAGACTCAGCGGCAGCTCATGCAAACGCTCAAGTCCGTAATTCATTGCATGAACATAGTTTACAACGTCCTCAACGCCACTACGCCGCTCCTCACTTTTTCCTTCTGGATCCTGCGTATCCAGCACATCAACCAGAGAGGCTTGTGTACCCTCAATCTGCGAGGAAAGAACAGCTTCTTTCTTCACATACATGGCCAGAAAAAGCTCCGGATCAGGTAAAACACGTGTGATACCATCCAAGCGGCCGAGCTTTCGATCAGCAGCCGAGAGCAGGTATTGCATTTCATCATCTTTCTCTACTGGCGGATTTGGCGGAAGCTTGTTTGGGATAAATGCCTGATAATGCGTTGGTGTAGTCAGGACATGACCGGAACGATTGGATGTGACCTTCATGACAACAACCTCCTGCTGAACAATAACGCAATTCTCTTTTCGATAATTGTCCTGGCAATACCTCTAAGAAAAAAATATGGGCCAAAATTTTTCTTGCGTTTGTCATAACGCATCATAACGAAAATGTTCTTTCTTTCGATGGCGCTTGACAGTCAAATTCATTCAGCCGCATCTTACATGATAAACTGAGAACTTTTCGAGAGCAATAATCATTATTTCATAACACATTTCTTCTATACTTCTACTCGTTATGCGCTTTTCCCATAATGGCACATCACCATCCCATGGGACAAGCAAAGCCTTGTCATGAGCACAGGAGTCTTTCCAGCGCATCCAGGGCGCGGCCGCACCTTTTATACACGCATGACTTGGTCACATGCTCCCTTGCGGCAATCTGCTCCAAGGGCTGATGCTTCAGAAAAATGTCCGACAGCAGTCGCTCATCCTCCCGGTTCTCCAGAGCCGCTAATACCGCTGTGATTTCGCTGACAATAACGCCGTATTCAGCACACAGCTGCTTCAGCTGCTCTTCCACTTCCATCAGCTGAATGATCGCATCCTCATTGGCGCTGACATTCCGCGAATGAGTGACAGATTCTTTTCCCCAATGAGATGTCACTCGCTCCGCCAGGCTCCTGAACAGCTCGACCTTCCGCAAAGCTGCGTCGATGCGTCTTTCCATGATCTCCGCGCGCAGCAGAAACTCTTTGCCCCGTCTCATCGTGTTTCCCTCTCCAATCGGCGCAGCAGCATGGGCCCGTCGGCTTCCGAGTACAGAGCGAAATCCTCCGAGCGGAAGAAGGAGCGCACCTCGCGCAGCTGATAGCTGTAATAGTCTATCCGCACGTGCAGACAGGCCTTCTCCTCATCGCTCAGCGCACCCGCTTTGGCTACTTTCCTCCGCAGCCTTCTGAGCATCCTGGTGAAGCTGCGGTAATCGTTGACAGCTTGAATCACCACGGCATTGGCGAGTGCCTGCCAGGGGAGTTCAGTCTGGTCAAAATGATGCGTGGGGATGACTTTTTTCTGCGGTGTCATAAGCACCTCCTCAGCAGATTAGGGTTGATCGTAGGAACATACTTTGCGTTATCCCGGCCGTCGCCGAAACGAAGAAAAGCCGAAGTCCCTGCGAACCTCGGCTGCTGTGCTACTGTACATGGTCATCGGGGCATTGTACAGAGCGACTCTGAGATACTGCCGGATGTTCCGCACATTGCTGCGGGTGCGGTCAAGGCAAGCAAAGACATACTCAAGGTGCTCGCTGTTCAGGGCCAGGAAGTTTTTCATCACCAGGTCAGGGGGCTTCACCAGACCTCCCACCTCAAAACCCTCGCCGTGCATAGCCAGAACCTCCACGATGATCGACACAATTTCGTCCAGTTCCTGACGGTTAGAGTCCGTCACCAGAAAGTCGTATTCGATCTGGTCGCGCACCCGCTGCTCCAGTTCGGCGACAGTCAGGCAATGGCTTTCGTCCGGATCAATAGCGGGAGTCGTCACCCCGGTGGGCCCGCAATCCCACGGCTGACGCTGCGGAACAGGATACTGCCAAGCTGTTCCCGATGGATGGATTGATGGATCAGTGTTTTGTTTATCTCTTCTTGATACATGAGTATTTACTCTATCAGTATTTAGTTGCGTGCGATTTTGCTCCACAGGCTGATCCAGTGCAGGCGAAGCCTGCGTTGGAAAATAGAACGCAGGGTTTTCTAATGCTGGCTCGGGCAGGGCAGAAAGATCAGGTTCATCCGAGGACTGGTCGCTGCTGGCATCATCGGGGACGGTCGGCTCATCAGCAGGAACAGGTTCTTCAGGCTCTCGGTTGACCGGCGTTTCGTGGATAGTGTACTTCATGTCCTTCAGTTGGCCCGCCTCGTTCCGAACCCGCTCACGGGTGATGTACCCGGCAGCCTCCAACTCCTTGATGGTGGCGCGAATGGCGCTGATGCCCTCCTTGCTGATGTAGGCCAGGCCGGTGATGGTACAGTCCCAGTCCTTTGGGAGAGAGAACATCACGGACAACAGGCCTTTCGCTTTCAGGCTGAGAAACCTGTCCCGCAGGTGGATGTTCTTCATCCAGGTGAAATTCCCGTCCTTCTCAACATGAACAATTTCCATGGTGACACTCCTTTTCATTGGCTCAGTGCAACAGTCGTACATTCGGTTTTCCGGCAAGCAAAATGCGCATCAGCATGGCCGATGCGCATTCTCCTGCTTTCGCAAATCCTGATTGGGTGGAGGAAACACTTCGTTCTTCATCGGCATCATGGGCGTACGCACACGTGCGTCACCGCGCCGATGAGCCGCCCATCCTGGATGATCGGGCTCCCCGACATGCCCTGGACGATGCCGCCGGTTTTCTCCAGCAGCAGGGGATCCGTCACATGCACCACCATGCTCTTGGGCGCAGGGGCGGATTGCTGATTCACCCGGGTGATCTCCACCTGATAGGCCTTGACGCCCTCGCCGTCCACCGAGGACAGGATCGTCGCCGGGCCCGTGTGCACCCCTGCCCGCAAGCCGATGGGCAGTCCCTCCGGGTACAGGGCGTTCTCCACCGGTTGATTCATGCTGCCGTAGATGCCCAGCACGCTGTTGTTTGTAATGGTACCCAGTACCTCAGCCTCCCGCAGGAAGCTGCCCTTCAGTTCCCCCGGCACGCCCTTCGTGCCCTTCTGCACCGCCACCACCGTGGCCTTGAGGATCTCACCCTGGCCCACGGTCAGCACCTTGCCCGTATCCCCGTCGGTGATGGCGTGGCCCAGCGCGCCGTAGCGGCCTGTCTCCGGGTCAAAGAAGGACAGGGTGCCCACCCCCGCCGTGCTGTCCCTTACCCAGGCCCCCATGCGGAAGGTGCCCGTGGCCTGATCCAGCGCGGGGGTCATGGTGGTGGTCATGGGCGCACCGTCCCGGTCGTACTCCACAGCCAGGGGGCGCGCCCCCGCCCGGGCGATGAGCTCAGCCAGCTGCTCCGCGTTCTCGATGGTCACACCGTCCACCCGGCGCAGCACATCCCCCGGGCGGATGCCGCACAGCGCCGCAGGACTGCCGCCCTCGGCGATCTCCCCGGTGCCCACCACCAGCACGCCCTCCGTGTGCAGCGCAACGCCGATGGCCTGCCCGCCGGGGATCAGCACCTTCTCCGGGCTGACCTCCACCTCCACCTTCTTCAGCGGAATCCCCATCAGCGACAGCAGCAGCTCCGAGGTGCCCGCCGTCTCGCTGACCAGCTCCACCGTGCCCTGATCCCGCAGCGTTTCATCCTGGGAGGCGGACACCGCAACGCCGCCTGCCCGGGTGGTCAGGGACAGCCCGCTCCCCAGGGTCAGCACCTGCATCTGCCCCTGGGTCAGGGCGATGTGATCCGGCAGGGTGCGCAGCGTCTCCTGCGCGGGGGAGAAGTACCCCAGCCCCAGCAGCATCGCCAGCACCAGGCCGATGCTCCTGCGCAGGGTGGATGATTTTCCGCCTCTCATGGACAGCCCTCGCTTTCAGCGTTGCAGCGTCTTCCGGCGCAGGAACGATCCCTTCCCGCGGTCATGCGCATGCTTTCCATGGCATTTTGCCGGAATCCCGCACCGCCTATGCTGGGAATGGCTTCCGCTGTGATGTTATCGTTTTTCAATAAATTTATGTTGACTTTCAATGTGTGCCATGCTATACTGTCAACGAGGTGATGAACATGAAGAAATCCCTGAACTCCCCTGCCACGATCTTCACGCTGCTGCAAGGGTTCACTGTCCTTATCTCCCTGCTGGGCGTGTGGGTGGCTGCCACGCTGCTGTACGCGGGCGTTCAGGCCTTGCAGTGCGGGTATCCGGGCATCGGCATGCCCCTGGGCAGCTACGTCACGCTGCTGACAGTGGGCTTCCTGTCGGTGCTGACAGTGAGCGGGGCCTGCGCCGTGGCCATGTACACCTTCTTCCGCCTGTGCGGACGGCTGAAAAAGGGCACGGCCTTCACCCGCGTCAACGAGCGTGCCATGAGCCGCATCGCCCTGTGCTGCCTGATTGCCGGGCTGACGCTGGCGGTGAGCTGCACGGCGCTGTGGATGGCGGAGAGCGTGTGGGGCTATGTCATGGGGCTGTACTGGTTCCAGATGCTGGTGGTTGCGCTGCTCTGCGCCGCTGTGGCGCTGACCGCCTGGGCGCTGGCGCTGCTGGTGCGCCGTGCCGTTGTCCTGCAGGAAGAAGCGGATCTGACCGTATGAACACCGTGAAGGCTGAAGGACGGCTGCTTGTCTTGCAGGGGCTGCTTATCCTGTGCCAGACGGGCGCCCTGTTCTGCGCGGGCGTAGCACTAGCCGTCGGCGTTGTGGCTGCAGCCGTCGGTATTGGCGTGGACAGCGGAGCGCTGGCGCTGCCGGGGCTGTTCTGCCTGGCTGCGGTGGCGGCAGTGGCCGTATTCGCCTGTCGTGGGCTGATTGCCCTGCATCGGCTGATTCATCAGCTGCCCATCGCCGGTAATCCCCTGCCCGCGCTGATGCAGCTGGAGCGTATCGCACATAACGCCGCCCTGACCGGGTGCGCCTGGACGCTGCTGGTCACGGTGCTGGCAATATGCGGCTGGGAGGGGGCAGCCACCCCGGTAGCCTTCGCACGGTTCATGCTTCCAGCCCCATGCCTGTGGCTTATGTCCCTGGGGAGCCATACTCCAGCCGCGTCCATCCGGCAAAGGCTCCCGTATACCGGCGCTTCTCCGCTGCCGCTGCCCGTCGCCCGGTGTTTGCTGGCCCTGTGCGCCGGGCTGACTGCCGCGGCCGGGTGCATGACCCGGCCGGAGGGCTGGCTGCTGCCGGCCTGCATGGCCTTTACATCCGCACTCCTGCTGATTGTCCTCCGGGCATGGCAGCGCAAGCTCCGCCTGCTGCGCATCGCGGGCTGGTGCCTGATCCTGTGCGGCGCAGGGCTTTTGCTGCGTGAAGCCGGGAACCGTATGGCGGACGGCACACGGCTGCGTCTGTCCGTTTCCAGCCTGACGCCGCTGCTGCCCGCGCTGGCGATGATCTGCTTTCCCGCCGCGGCAGGCATGAGCCTGCTGCTGCTTCCGAACCTGATTTTTCCCGTGAGGTGATTGCGATGATCCGCATTGATCTTGACGTCATGCTGGCCCGGCGGAAGATGTCCCTGACGGAATTGTCCCAGCGGGTGGGCATCACCCTGGCCAACCTGTCCATCCTGAAAACCGGCAAGGCCAAGGCTGTACGCTTCCAGACCCTGGACGCCATCTGCCGCGCGCTGGACTGTCAGCCGGGGGACATCCTGGTCTACGAGCCCGGCGAGCCCGACCCCGACTGACCGCCTTCCCGCACGCAAAAGGCCCTCTCCTCAACGGAGAGGGCCTTTTCCCCTTACCCCAGATGCTCATTCTCCTCCGGCTCCTCCCGGCGTTCCGGCTCCCCCACAGCCTTCGCGCCCACGGGCAGTGCCTCCTCCTGCACCGGCGTACCCTGGCCCGCGCCTTCCTCCAGACGGGCCATCTGCTCCGTCCAGTCACCGGCATCCTCCGGCGGCGTGTCCAGCTCCGGGTGATCCGTCATGACAGGAGGCTCGTCCGGTGCATCATCGTCCTTGTCGGCGGACAGCTCCGGCGGATGGCCGTCGCTTTCCTGCTCATGCTTTGGCGGGGCTTCTGCGTCCTGCTCCGACGGATCTTCATGCTGCTCCTGCCGGGTGGAGGAATCGGCCGCGTCCTCTCCGTCAGCTTCTGCGTCCTGCTCCGGCTGATCCTCCGGCGCGGCGGTATCCACCACCACGGGCTCCTCCCCGGGCAGGGTGGCGACCACGGTTTCCTCACGGATCTCCCGGGCGTCGGTGGAGACGGGCTGCGCGTCCCGGGCCTCCGGCTGGGCCGCAGGCTTCTTCACCCGCTCCGGCCCCAGGATCACCGCCAGGGCTGCCAGCACCGCGCCCAGGCAGGCCTGCCCCAGGAAGCCGCCGTCCAACAGGTACGGTTCATCCAGCGTGACCCGGAACCAGGTCTGATTCATGGCCGGGAACCACGTCTGAGCCCATGCCGTCACCGGCCCGAGCCAGGGCAGAGCCGCCGCCCCCGCCAGGCAGCCGATCACCGCGCACAGGCCCTCCAGGAAGCGTCCGCCCCCCATCATGGTCAGCGCGCCGCCCAGGGTCACGCCGGTCAGCCCGGCCGCTGTGCCGAACACCGCCGCACCCAGGATGGTTCCGCCGTGCAGGGGAAGCACGGTCAGCAGATCCACATCGATGACCGCCAGCCAGCCCAGGAAGGCCGTCAGCATGGCCCCCAGGCCCAGCGTATACAGCGTGGTCCGGAGCATGCCGCGCTCCCGCAGGGCGATGGAAGCCTGCACCCGCTGTCTGTCGCCAAGGCCCATGCCCTGGGCAGCCATGCCCAGCAGCAGCCCGGCCACGCCCCCCGCGATGATCTCCGTCATGCGGCGCGCCCCCTTCCCATCAGCCGGGCGGCGATCAGCCCGCAGACACAGCTGACCGCCAGGAAGGCATACGCGCTGACGCTGCCCTGGAGCAGCCCGGCGAGCATCATGCCGTCGCCGCCGCCCGCCAGGCCCGCGCCCAGCATCAGTCCCACGCCGCCCAGGAAGCAGGCGAGGCAGCCCCTGCCGGTGGAGCGGCGCTTCTCACCCCTGCGGCGGAAGCGGCCCGGCAGGCTGGCCAGGAACGCGCCGGGGATCATCATCACCGCCATGGCGACAGCGAACCTGGCCGGTGCCGTCTCCATATACAGCCCCTGCACCTGGCCATAGGCCGCTATCAGGTCGATCCGTCCGCTCAGGGCGATGCACACAGCCGCCGCCACGGCCAGCCACAGTCCCCGCCGAAAGCCATGATCCATACAAAAAAGCCTCCCGGTTGATGAATTATCCTCATCATGCCCGGGAGGCTTCCACAATATACAAGCTTACGCCTGCAGCGTTTGCAGGCAGCAGAGCAGGGCACGGGTGATGTCCGCCAGGGAGAGCGCGCTCTCCGCGGGGACGTGAATGAACAGCCCACGGTAGCCGTACCGTTGCTGCCCCTGCATCATGGCGTAGTACAGGTCGTTGCAGACATACGCGCCTGCGGACAGGGAGAGTCCTGCAGGCAGGCCCGCCTCGCGGATGGCCGCGACCATCCTGCCCGCGGGCAGATCGGTCATGATGGCATCGGGGCCGCTGGGGTCGATCTTCTCCCCGGCATAGGCGACGCCGGCGTTATCCGCGATAGCGCCCATGCGCCAGTTGATCGCCAGCAGCTCTGGCGTGACCTCCGTCCGGCTCCGGGCCACGCCGCAGCAGACGACCACGTCGGGGCGGATCTCCGCCACAGCCTGCATAAGTCTATCACCGCACTGGCCGAAGACCACCGGCAGCTGCAGCTTGCATACGCGGCTCTCCCCAACATGGTCCGGCAGTCGGTTCACGGCCTCCCAGGACGGATTCGTGCTATCCCCACCGAAGGGCTCGAAGCCTGTGATCAGGATGGTCATACGCTCGCCTCCCGGGTACAGGATACCACGGAGCGGCGGGCACGTCAAGTAACGTGAAGATGGGGGACGCTGGGGCTACTCGCCCCAGACCCTCGCCAAAGAGCCTTCGGCTCTCTGGACTCTCATTCGGGGGGATCAGGCTGGGGCGAAGGCCCGGCGCACGGAGGGTGCGCCGGGCTTGCGGGGGTCACGCCTCGCAACAGGCGAGGCGCGACGCAGAACATGCGAGGCTCTCCCTATCCGTCACGGCACAGCCGTGACACCTTCCCCGCTGGGGAAGGCTTTTTTGTTGCGTGAGCTCGGGCGGGGCTCCCCTACGGTCGCCCCGCTTCGCCCATGCTTGCGCGCTCCGTCTTAGCGGCAGGAGGCGGCGACCTCCTGCGGAGGCCGGCGGAGGCTACTCCTGCTCCTCCGGCCATACACCGTTACAGTGAACCGTAACATTCCCAACCTGTCCCAACGTGCCATACAAGTGTGCCCAAGGCCCACCAACCTGCGCGCAACGAGGGCGGCCCACCGGTGCCGCCCGGCCGCCAGCGGACAACAGGCATAACACCCAAAGTCGCTCCAAGCCGCCCCCGCGAGGAAGCAATTAGCCTCGCGCAACAAGAGGTTCCGCCCTCAAGCCAAGCGAGGAGGGGTCCGGGGGCAGCCATGGTGCTGTCTCAGATTGGCTGCCCCCGGTCGCACTTTGGTTCTTTCCCGCGAGTGGGAAAGAACACCTCCCACGCCCGCGCCGCAGGCAAAGGAACAGCCGCGCCATCAGGCGCGACCACAAGCCCACTCACTTGCGCGCAACGAGGGCGGCCCCCCGGTGCCGCCCGGCCGCCAGCGGACAACTGACATAACACCTAAAACCGCTCCAAGCCGCCCCCGCGAGGAAGCCAATAGCCTCGCGCAGCATGATGTTTCTCCCCCAAGCCAAGCGAGGAGGGGTCCGGGGGCAGCCATGGTGCTTGCTCGATTTGGCTGCCACCGGTCGCCCTTTGGTTCTTTCCCGCGAGTGGGAAAGAACAGCCCCGCACGCCCGTGCAACGGGCAAAGGAAACATGCATTTCAGCGGCAGGAAAGCCCCTTGCCCATGCCACGGGCAAAGCGCCCCCCCAACAGGCAGCAAAAAAGCGGCTTACGCCGCTTTTCTGCCGCCCGGGTCACCGCTCAAACACGGTGATCGCGTAGCCCATATTGTCCAGGGACGTCACGTAGCTGCTGGCGTTGTTGGTGATGCTGATCGGGAAGGACGCCGCATCGCCCACATACTGCCGCACAATCTCGTAGCGGAGAATGCCGTCCTCAAACACGGCAATGTGCGGATGCTCCTGCAGGTACTCGATGTACTCCTCCAGGCACAGATCCAACGTGTGCATCACGGCGGCGTTGCCCTTGCCCACATAGCGGTAGGCCCGCAGGGATACGCTCACGCCCGTCTTGTAGCTCTTGTCCGCCGTGCCCTTGACAGGATAGTCCGTCTTGGGGAAGCGGAACACCAGGCCGTACTTCCAGCAGTTTTCCGACAGCCACTGACCCTCGGGGGTATCCACGTAGTTGGTGCTGTTCACCGCCGCATCGCCCCGCTTGTACAGGCGCAGGGTGAAGGTCATGCCGGAGTTGAACTCACTGGTACCGGGATAGTTCACGTCCTTCTTCGTCCGGGCGATCAGCGCATCGCCGGAATAGCGGCTGGCATACTGCTCCATGTACTTGTTGAACAGGGCGTTCTGCTCCTCGTAGGAGCGGTAGGCCTCGTCCACCATGTAGTTCTCGAAGCCCTCGGCCGCAGCAGCGGTCACCGCCTCCTGCAGGGCATTGATGGCCTCGGGAAACAGCAGCAGGTTGTAGTTGGCCACCTGCAGCTTGCCGCCGGTATAGCTGCCGATGCTCACCAGCGCCTCCTCGGAGAAGTCCTCCGGGCGGGAGTGCCATTCGTTGACCAGCAGCATGCCGTTATTCATCACATCGGCGCGGTTGAGGGTGACCTGCCCGGGGTTCTCCAGGGGATAGTTGGTCAGATCCACCACGTCCCAGCCCTGGGTCTTCTGGGGAGGCCAGGCCAGGTTCGCCCCGGACTGGGACTCCGCCTCAAACTCCGCCAGCGCACGGGCGTATTCCTGATCCCGCTGCTCGTTGATCGCCTCAACCTCCGCCTGCAGCTGGGACAGCGCATTCGCCCGGTAGGCGGAAATGGCGTTGCCCAGCAGCATGCACCCGGCAGCCAGCACCGCCAGGCACACGGTCAGGATGAGCATCACCTTGATGGGATCGCGTCGATTCTGCTTCTTCATAGTCGTGGAAGCACCTGCCTTCCGCAAGGTCATTGGGTATCAAGATAACGGATCGCCCGGGTATTTTCATCCATCATGGGCAGGAATATCCGTATTCTTCCCTGAGATATTCTCCACAGGAAATGGGAGTTCCTTCTTTTTTCCTGAAGGAAACCCGCCGCAGTTTTTCCCGCCCGGCGGATTGCTTTCCCGCGCCCGAGCGTCTATAATACAGGGGAGTACTTGCCGAACAGGAGGCTGAGCATGAGGGTCAGGCGGAGGAAGAACCAGTATATCTTTGCACCGGAGAAGCCCAGGGCGCGCCGCCGCGGCATGGCCCTGTGGATCGGCGTGTTTCTGCTGCTGGCGGTGGCGACGGTGTTCACCACCAATTTCGTGATGGATCACCAGGTGCAGTACGTGAAGCAGAGCATCACCGTGCAAAACCTCTCCGGCGACCTGGAAAACTGGACGATCCTCCACTTCAGCGACCTCCACGGCCGGGAACTGGGCGACAACCAGGCGGCCATCCAGTCCGCCATCAAGGGGCTGGCGTATTCCTCCGTGGTGTTCACGGGGGACATGATCGGCGTGGAGGGCGATATCCAGCCCTTCCTGGATCTGGTGGCGCTGCTGCCGGAAAGCACACCCAAGCTCTACATCCCCGGCGACAGCGACCCGGACTACCTCTCCGGCGTGGCCCACGGCAGCCTGAGCGTCTATGCGGACTGGGCGGTGCGCCTGCAGGAGGCGGGCGTGACCATCGTGGACGAGCCCGTGTGCTTCACCCGGGGCAAAAGCAACATCTACTTCATCCCCGAGTACCTCTACACCCTGGATCTGGACGGCATGGAAGCCGCTTATCAGGGCCAGCTGGATCAGCTGAACCAGTACCTGGATCTCACCCCGGACGAGGCCGCCTACAAGCGCCTGTGCGAGTATCAGCTGGGACGGGTGGCGCGCATCCGCGAGGTGAAGAAGTCCATGACCGAAAAGGACGTGCAGATCGTCCTGACCCACACGCCCCTGACCCGGGACTATGTCTCCACCATGCTCCAGTGGAGCGACAAGAGCGACATGTTCTCCCTGCGCCAGGCCGCGCTGATCCTGGCGGGGCATTACTGCGGCGGACAGTGGCGCATTCCCGGCGTGGGCGCGGTTCATGTGCCGGACTACGGCTGGTTCCCCGACGACAGTCTGCTGCAGGGGCTGGATTACCTCTCCGGCATTCCCCAATACATCAGCCCGGGCCTGGGCGCGTCGGATTATTACCGCTGGCAGCCGGGGCGGCTGTTCAACAGCCCCACCGTCACCATGATCGCCCTGACCGCCCGCATCAAATGACACTCCCCGGACACAGAAAAGGGACCGCATGGCTTTGCGGCCCCTCGCTTTATGTCAACAGCCCGTCGGCTGAAGCAGTCCCGTCCTGAATCACAGATCGCTGTAGGCCGCCCACCCGGTGCTTTCCCCCGCACCGGAGAGGTCGCAGCCGTCCCCGTAGGTATCCACGGTGACGGTCACACTCCCCTCCCCCTGGAGGTACACCGTGCCGTCGCTGCCCAGGATGGTTGCGCTCAGCCCCTGGGCGTCGGTCACCGCGCCCGTGCACTGCAGGCTGCGGATCCGGCTGTCCGCCGTCACCACCCAGTTGGAGTTTTCATCAAGACAGACGTCCACCCAGGCGTCTTCCTCCGCCTGCACGCAGCCCGTCCATACGCTGCTTTCCGTCAGGTACAGGGTCAGGGCGGCGGCGCCCTCCAGCACCGCGTCCCCCCGCAGCACCTGGGCGATGGCCGTCAGCGTGCAGTCCGCGTTATCGCGCATACCCAGCAGCACGCCGCTGTCCTCGCTGGCCTGAATGTCCACACCGGTCAGGATCAGCTGGCAGGGCGCGCCCTGCACGGAAAACACACCGCTGCCGCTGCCCCGGATGGAACCGCCGTTCACCTCCAGGATCGCAGCGAGCATGCTCCCGCTGTCCACGCCCTGATCCAGCGCCACGGCCCATACGCCCTCCGCCATGGCGGCGGACAGCGTGCAGTCGTACAGGCGCGCCGTGCTGCCCCCGCTCATGCGCAGCGCCTCGGAGGCTGCGGCCGTCAGCTGCGCCCCATGGACAATCACCTCGCCCGTTACCTCCGCCGCCGGAGAGGCCGCGCCCTCCGTCAGGTAGCTGCCTCCGTCCGCCATGGCCTGCGCTCCGCCGGATACCAGCAGCGCACCGGCTCTTTCGCCACGGGTATGCACATTCAGGTTATCTGCCCGGAGCATGCTCCCGGCTGCGGCATGCACGCCCCCGGCCCCCGCCCGGATGGTGTCCACCACCGTGTCCGCGGCGCGGATCGTCCCGTCGCCGTAGGCATAGAGCCCCGTGCCGCCCGGGCTGTCCGTGGTGACGGTGCTGCCGGAAATCTCCGCCGTGCCGCCGGTAACCAGCACCGCCGCGCCCACGCCGTAGCCGTAGGCCAGTTCACCGTCGCTGCTGTCCTCGGAGGTACGGGTGATGGCAGCCCCGCTGACCGTCAGCGTCCCGGAGGAGACATGGATGGTGTTCTCATCTGTGCCGGTGGAGGCTACCATCTCCCCTGTCAGCTCTGTGTCCATGGTCACGTTCATCACCGCATCGTAGCTGTCGGGCTGGGTCGCGGAGGGCAGGGGCTTCTCCGGCGCGGCAGGCGGATCGGTTTCCTCCCCGCTGGCAGCGGCCTGCTTGCTCCTGCCGGATTCCTGCAGGCCTTCCTGGACAATATCCTCCGCCAGGCCCGGAACATAACTGGCCAGCATCGCAAGCACCAGGATGGTGTCAACAACTTTCTTCATGGCTGTCCTCCTTCAATAAGCTCGTGGGAAGCCTTGCAACACTGTCATTATCCTATACGTTCTTGACCTGTCCATGAAGGATATGTGAATATTCTTCGATGCTCTGCCCCTCCGCCCATGGAAAACAGCCGCCCTCCCGGACGGCTGCATGGTGGTGTATTCTTATGGGATGGCTTGCTTTACCGCAGGGTGCAGCCGGGGCTGGCCATCAGCCCGCCCAGCAGGCACAGGCAGAAGGGGTGCCCTTCGGGATCCAGCATGACTGTCCAGTCCGTCGAATACTGCCTCCGGGCCAGGGTCGCGCCGCAGCGCAGAGCATGCTCCACCGCTGCGGGCAGATCCGCCACGGCGAAGTCCAGGTGCTCCATGGTCTGCTGGGCGCCGGGCTCCTCCGGCCACACCGGTGGCACATAGGCGCCGCTGCGCTGGAAGGTCAGCCCCGGGTATTCCCCCTGGCCGATTCCCGGCGCGCCCAGGCAGGCGTACTCCTCGTCATGCCAGTAGATCGTCCAGCCGATCAGCTCCGCGTAGAACTTCGCCAGGGCGTAGGGGTCTTTGCAGTCGATGGTGGTGGCCTGAAGCCGGATCACGGGTCTTTCCTGCGCCATGGGTATCCTTCCTTTCCTCACATCATCAAACAAAAAGGCAGGAGCGTCCTTCGCCCCTGCCGGGAATGCTTATTTCTTGCCGGTCTTGCGGATGGTGGCGTCCGGCTTGGCCGCCTGCTTCATGAACGCCGAGGGGGAGATGCCCACGATGTTCTTGAACTGCTTGCTGAAGTGGTAGGGATCCTGCATGCCCACCTCGATGCCCGCCTGGCGGACGGTGTAGTCCTGCTCCCGCAGCAGCTCCTTGGCGCGCTCCATCTTGCAGTGCAGCACGTAGCTCAGCGGCGGCATGCCCACCTCGCTGACAAACCGCTTGCGGAAAGTCTCCATGGGCATGCGGGAGATGGCCGCCATCTCCGCCAGGGAGAAGTTGTCCTTGTACTGGTTGGCGCGCAGGGTGTCCACCACCTTGGCGATCTCATGGGAGAGCATGGCGTCCATGGCCACGGGCTGACCCCAGTGGCTGGCCAGCATGCCGTACATCAGGTGCTGCAGCTGATAGGTGGCGTCCCCTGTGCCGGAGTGGCGCACCATCACCTGGACAATCTGCTTGGCCAGGTACATCTGGCTGGGCAGCGCGCCCTGCTTGAGGGGCATGTGCAAAAGCGCGCCCATCTTGCGCACCACCATGGGGGCCAGCGGGCCTTCCAGCGCCACCCACAGGCAGCGGGCCGCGCCCTCCACCCTCAGGCCGGTTTCCTTGTCCCCTGCCGGCAGAAAGCAGGTCTGCTCCGCCTTCAGGAGCAGCTCGGTCCCCTGCCAGCACAGGGTAGCCTCGCCGTCCTCCACGGCAAACCACACCCACTGCTCATGGGGCTTGATCGCATAGGTTCCTTCCTCCAGCACGACGCTGCCGGCTGCGTGGATCCACGCGCCGCTGGATCGGGTCAGGCTGCCGGGCTTGTGCCAGCCTTCCACCACCAGCGTATCGGCGCCTGCTTCCAGCCCCGCGAACAGATAGGACTCCATTGCCATTCCTCCCGAATGCGGATAAATTTCCATTTTGTCCATTATACATCCCATACCTGCCAGTGTCAAGGATTCGGGAAAAATATCCGACTTTTTCCGACAATTTTCTTTTCCTGGCGCACAGGAAGGATATACGGCTGTGCTGTCCTGCTGCGCGGCGGCATAAACTCCGGCGGGAGGGATCAGCATGTTCGAGCTTCTGGCGCTGATGATGCAGGAATGTCTGTTCTTTCTGGGGTACATCACGGGGAAATCGCAGTTTCCAAAGCCGCTGACCAGGCAGGAGGAGGCGGAGGCCATCGCCCGCATGCAGGCCGGGGACGAGGAGGCCCGCAAGGCGCTCATTGCCCACAACCTGCGCCTGGTCAGCCACATTGCCCGCAAGTACCAGGTGCCCGGCTACGGCCCGGACGACCTGATCTCCATCGGGGTCATCGGGCTGATCAAGGCGGTGAACAGCTTCAAGCCGGACTCCGGCACAGCGCTGGGCACCTACGCCGCCCGCTGCATTGAAAATGCTATCCTCCCACCAGCGCGCCGTGGCTGACGGCCTCACGCCAGGCCGTACTTCTTCATCCGCCGCCAGAGCGTGGAACGGCTCACCCCCAGGCGCTCCGCCGCCAGGAGCCGGTTGTCCCCCGCCTCCCGCAGGGCATTGCGCAGCGCAAGCTCCTCTGGATCCGCCACCACCAGCACCGGGGCGGCAGGGGCGGGCGACGCGTCAGGTGCAGGCGCGGGCAGCAGCCGCTCCCGGACAAAGGCTGCATCAATGGTCTGGGAGGTAGCCAGCATCACCGCCCGCTCGCAGAGGGTGCGCATCTCCCGGAGGTTGCCCGGCCAGTCGTACCCCGTCAGCAGGGCGGTGGCGTCCGCGGTCATCATCAGGGGCTTTTTGTATTTGGCGCAGGCCCTGTCCAGGCATTCCGCCAGCATATGGGGGATGTCCTCGGGAACCTCCCGCAGGGCGGGTATCTGCAGCATCACGGAGGTCAGGGTGTTGACCAGGGGCTCGGAGAAGCGGTCCTCCGCCGCCAGGGCGTTCAGATCCTTGAAGGTGGCGCAGATCACCCGCACGGACACCGGCGTGGGGCTCGTATTGCCCTTGCGGAAGTAATGCCCGTTGCGCAGCACGTTGAGCAGCTGATGCTGGCTCTCGTCGGTGAGCAGGTGGGCGTCCAGCAGGAACAGCGTGCCGGTGTGGGCAATGGAGATCAGGCCGCGGCTGGTGGGCACCACGTCGGAGCCGAAGAGGAACTCCGTCTGCGCGGCGATGGGAATGGTGCTCAGCTCCGCCTTGACAAAGGGGCTGCGCTTGCGCAGGCTGGCGTTGTGAATGCACTGGGCCAGCTCGGATTTCGGCAGGCCGCCGGGGCCGCACAGCAGCAGGGGGATATCGTACTGGGCGTACTGCTTGGCGTCCCGCAGCAGCGCCTGGCTGCGGGGGGCATGGGCGGTAAAGCTCTCGAAGCGCGCCGCAGCCACATACCCCTGCTGACGGCGGCCCACGCGGATGGTTTCCTCCAGGTCGTCAATGACGCCGAACTCCTGCATGGACACGATGAAGCCGTCGTGCCTGCCCTCCACGTCCACGGAGGCGATGTTGGCCACGAAGGAATCGCTGCCGATGCGGATGATGGTGGAGTACAGGCTGCGGTGCTGGGCGATGGCCTCGGCCAGCACGGGGGTAATCTGCACGGTTGGAATATCGAAGAAGCGCTTGCCCTGCAATTCCGGCATGGGCTGGCGGAGCATCTTCTCCGCCAGGTGGTTGGCAGACTCAATGCACCCGTCGCTGTCCAGCTTGAGGATGGCGTCGAAGGAATAGTTCAGCAGGGAGGAGAACTCCGCTGACCGCCGCTGCTCCAGGACGGTGGCGTCCAGGGTATGCATGGCGGTGCGGATGGCGGTGCGCACGCTCTCCTTCATGGAGTCCATGAACAGGGAGGGCAGCCCCAGCCGCGCTGCGTGCTGGCAGGCCATCTCCCCGCCGATGATCAGCGCCGCACCGTCCGCCGCCGCCTGCTCCACCACGTCCGGCACCTCCCTGCCCGTGGAGGCATAGTAGATGTAGGGATCCACATCCATGATGTCCGCCAGGGGGGAGCAGTCCGGGAACATGTAGCGGAAGCCCACAAAGGCGATGCGGGGCCGGGGCCGGTTGATAATCCGGCGGGCATGGTCCAGCAGGATGATCATGTCCATGCCGGAGAGGACGATGTCCACCACCGGCACCGTCAGCTGGGACTTGACCAGCTGCGCCTGATGTCCCCTGGCCACCACCACGCCGGTATCGTTGGCGAACTCCTTACGGACGATGTCCACAATGTGCTCGGAGGTGGCCTGGATCACCTTGGCGTCCAGCTGCGCCTCGGTCACAATATCCATGGCGGACTGATAGATGGAAGCGTTCGGCGCAACAATCAGCAGCTTGTTCATGGCAAAGCTCTCCTTTTCCCTTCTGCATCCATCCATATTGTACCATGCCCTTTGTTTCGGCGCAATCTGTATTTGAAACGCAGTTTGCGCATTTTGAAACTTTTTGGGTTCATTTGTTTCATTTTACGGATTGTTAATTATTTAACGATATAATTTCCATATCTCTTCCATTGACGGAAAAACGCGGATTCTGTATATTGGTCTCATCGGAACAAGGCCAGATGAATCCGCCGGCGTCAGCCGGACGGCATCCCGCGAAGAGGAGAGGAACGCATGGTTCGATACATCCTTCAGCGCCTGGGACAGACGCTCATCATCCTGCTCATTGTCTCGCTCATGACGTACCTGCTGATCGACTTTCTCCCGGGCGACCCCATTGCGGCCATGACCGGCGGCGAGATCTCCGGCGAGACCTACGACCGGCTGTACCATGAGCTGAACATGGACAAGCCCGTCCTCGTCCGCTACCTGATGTGGCTCAGGGACGCCCTCTGCGGCAACCTGGGCACCTCCCAGAGCTACCACCGCACCGTGGCCGACGTCATCGGCGAGCGGTTGCCGGTGACGCTGTACCTGTCGCTGCTGGCGTTCTTCATCAGCATCCCGCTGGGCATCGTCTTCGGCATCATCAGCGCGGTGAAGCGGGGCAAGGCGGCGGACACCATCGTCACCCTGACGGCCAACGTCTGCTGCTGCCTGCCCCAGTTCTGGCTGGGCATCCTGTTCATGTACGTGTTCAGCATGCAGCTGAGCTGGCTGCCCTCCAGCGGCTTCGTCTGGCCGTGGGAGAACCTGGCGCTGAGCCTGCGCTCCACCATCATGCCGGTGTTGTGCCTGGCCATCGGCGGCATCGCCTCCATCACCCGCCAGACCCGCTCCAGCATGCTGGAGGTCATCCGGCAGGATTACATCCGCACCGCCCGCTCCAAGGGCCTGAAGAACAAGAAGGTCGTTTACGTCCATGCGCTCAAGAACGCCCTGCTCCCCGTCATTACCCTGATGGGCCTGCGCCTGGGCGGCATGGTGGGCGGCTCGGTGTTCATTGAAAACGTGTTCGTCATTCCCGGCATGGGCTCCCTGCTGGTCAACGCCATCAACAGCCAGGACATTCAGCTGATCCAGGGCTGCGTGCTGCTGATCGCCGTGTTCTCCAGTGTCGTGAACCTGATTACCGACATTGTGTATGTGGCCGTTGATCCGCGCATCAAGGTCGCGTAAGGAAGGGAGCGAAACGCCATGACTCAAACCGCAAACACCCAGGATCGAGCTGCTGCCCTGAAGGAAGCCAAGGCGCACCGTGCCAAGAAGCGCCGCCAGTTCGTCAAAACGCTTTTCTCCCGCAGGGTGGTGCTGGTGGCCACGGTGATCCTGCTGATGATCATCCTCTCCGCCATCTTCGCCAGCGTGATTTCCCCCTACGACCCCAACGCCATCTCCATCAAGGCCCGCAACCAGGGCCCCACGAGCGCGCACCTGCTGGGTACCGATGAGTACGGCCGCGACGTGCTCAGCCGCATCATCTACGGCGGCCGGGTGTCGCTGGTGGTGGGCGTGCTGGCCGTCATCATTGCCTGCGTGATCGGCACGCTCCTGGGCATGGTGGCCGGTTACTTCGGCGGCTGGGTGGACGACGTGATCAGCCGCGTGGCCGAGGCCGTCCGCGTCATTCCCCAGGTGGTGCTGGCCATCGCGCTGTGCGCGGTGTTCGGCGGCGGCATACTGAACCTGTCCATCATCCTGGGCATCTCCAACCTGACCGTGTACATCCGCATGATGCGCAGCCAGGTCATGTCCATCAAGGAGCGGGACTACATCATGGCCGGCAAGCTTCAGGGCAACAGCTCCTTCCGGCTGATGATGAAGCACATCCTGCCCAACTCTATCTCCCCCATCATCGTCACCATGACCCAGCAGATCGGCGGCACCATCCTGTCCGAGGCGGGTCTGTCCTTCCTGGGCCTGGGCATCAGCGTGCCCACGGCGTCCTGGGGCTCGCTGGTTTCCGGCGGCCGCGCCTACCTGCTGACAAACCCCGTGTACTCCCTGGCCCCCGGCATTGCCATCGCGCTGCTGGTCATCTGCCTGAACACCCTGGGCGACGGCATCCGCGACGCCCTGGATCCCCGTCTGCGCGGCGAAGTCTGAGGAAGGAGCAAAGAATATGGGACATTTGCTTGACGTCAAGGATCTTGTGACCACCTTCCGCAGCGACGGAAAGGAATTCAATGCCATCGAGGGCGTCTCCCTGCATGTGGATCGCGGCGAGATCGTGGGCATCGTGGGCGAATCCGGCTCCGGCAAGTCCGTGACCATGCTCAGCTGCCTGCAGCTGATCGCCAGCCCCGGCCGGGTGGCCGGCGGCGAGGTGTACCTGGAGGGCGTGGAGGGCAACCTGCTGTCCTTCGGCGCGGACAGCGAGACCATGCGCCAGATTCGCGGCGGCCGCATCTCCATGATCTTCCAGGAGCCCATGACCAGCCTGAATCCCGTGCTGACCGTGGGCTACCAGATCCAGGAGAACGTGCTGCTCCATACGGATCTCACCCCCGAGCAGGCCCGCCAGCGCACCATCGAGGCCATGAAGATGGTCAACATCCCCGACGCGGAAACCCGCTACGACTACTATCCCCAGCAGTTCTCCGGCGGCATGCGCCAGCGCATCATGATCGCCATGGCCATGGCCCCCAACCCGGATATCCTCATTGCCGACGAGGCCACCACGGCCCTGGACGTGACCACCCAGGCCCAGCTGCTGGAGATGATCCGCACCATCGCCAAGGAAACCAACACCGCGGTCATCATGATTACCCACAACCTGGGGCTTGTGGCCCGCTATGCCGAGCGCATCTACGTCATGTACGGCGGCCACATGATGGAAACCTCCGACTGCAAGGCCATCTTCCACCAGACCCAGCATCCCTACACCCGGGCCCTGCTGCGGGCCATCCCCCGCCTGGACGACCCCAAGGACCGCATCCTGATCCCCATCGACGGCCTGCCCCCGGTGCCCTCCCAGCGGCCTGAATACTGCCCCTTCTACGCCCGGTGCGAGTACCGCTGCGACCGCTGCCTCCAGCACACCGACGCCACCATGAAGGAAGTGCTGCCCGGCCACTGGAGCGCCTGCTGCCTGACCCAGGAGGAGCTGGCTGAGAAGGAGGAGGCGCTGAAGAACAAGGACTACGGCGCGTCCCCTGAGCGCAGGCAAAGCGACAAGCTCTGCCTGGACGTGCGGGGTGTGCGCAAGTACTTCCCCGTTTTGAAGGGCCTGCTGCGCCGCAAGGTGGGCGACGTGAAGGCCATCGAGGACATCAACTTCTTCGTCCGCCAGGGCGAGACCCTGGGCGTGGTGGGCGAGTCCGGCTGCGGCAAGACCACCCTGGCCCGCTGCATCATGCGCATGTATGAGCCGGACGAGGGTGAGATCATCTTCGACGGGGAGGATGTGGCCCACAAGAAGGACAAGGAGCTGAAGAGCTTCCGGCCCAAGATCTCCATGATCTTCCAGGATCCCTTCTCCTCCCTGGATCCCCGGCAGAACGCCGGCTCCATCGTGGGCGAATCCCTGCTGATCCACCACCTGGTGAAGGATCACGCCGAGTACGAGCAGCGGGTGGACGATCTGTTCCGCAAGGTGGGCATGGACCCCGCCATGAAGGATCGCGTGGCCCATGAGTTCTCCGGCGGCCAGCGTCAGCGCATCGGCATCGCCCGGGCGTTGAGCTCCAACCCGCAGATGATCATCTGCGACGAGCCCATTTCCGCCCTGGACGTGTCCATCCAGGCGCAGATCATCAACCTCCTGGAGGACATTCAGGCCGAGACGGGCATCAGCTACATCTTCATCGCCCACGACCTGGCCGTGGTCAAGCACATCTCCGACCGCATTCTGGTGATGTACCTGGGCCGGGTGATGGAGATTGCCGACTGCGAGGAGCTGTACGCCCATCCCCTGCACCCCTACACCCAGGCGCTGCTCTCCGCCATTCCCGTGGCCGACCCGGTCATCGAGGAGGGCCGCGAGGCCATCACCGTCCAGGGCGAGGTACCCAGCATCCTCAAGCGGCCCTCCGGCTGCCCCTTCCACAACCGCTGCCCCCACTGCATGGAGCGCTGCAAGCAGGAAACCCCTGCCCTGCACGAAACCAAGGACGGCCACATGGTGGCCTGCCACCTGTACTGATTCCGGTGATTACCCGTCAAGGGTTACACATAGCGTGCGGGCCGAACCCGGACGCAAAGAAAAAAAGGAGGAACTACCCTATGAAGAAGCTTCTGGCGCTCGTGCTGGCAGCCGCGATGCTGCTGGCGATGATCCCCGCCGCCCTGGCGGAGACCGCTGCGGAGCCTGTGTACGGCGGCAACCTGTCCGTGCTGGGCTTTGAGTTCAACACCTTCTTCCTGCCCTGGTCCACCACCACCTCCGACCGCTACAACGCCGCTCCCGCCATCGAGTCCCTGGGCCGCCGCAATCAGGAAACCGGCGACACTGAGGGCTGGCTGGTGAAGGAATTCATCACCGACCCCGAAGCCCTGACCCTGACGCTGAAGCTGCAGGAGGGCGTCAAGTTCTCCGACGGCAGCGACTTCAACGCCGAGGCCGTGATCTGGAACTTCGACAAGATGGTCGAGTTCGGCAAGCAGTCCGACCTGGTCAACCCCGTCAGCTACACCGCCGTGGATGATTACACCGTGCTGATCCAGTACGACAAGTGGGCCAATACCTGGATGGACACCATCGGCGAGGTCCGCATCTACTGCCCCGCAGCCTTTGAGGCCAACGGCCAGGACTGGGCCGCCATCAACGCGGTGGGCACCGGCGCCTTCGTCATGCAGGAGATGGTGCAGGATTCCCACATCACCTACGTGAAGAACGACAACTACTGGCGTGAGGGCGAGCCCTATCTGGACTCCATCACCGTCAAGTTCATCACCGACAGCACCACCCAGGTGGCTTCCTTCACCTCCGGCGAGCTGGACGTGCTGCGCAACCCCAACTCCGCCATCATTGCCCAGCTGAAGGACAACTATGAGAACGCCGCCCTGGACGCCCCCGACCTGGCCGGCATCACCTACATGATGTTCTGCTCCGCGCAGCAGGAATCCCCCTTCGCTGACGTGAACGTCCGCATCGCCGTGATGCACGCCGTTGACTGGGACGACATGGCCGAGGGCATCTACGACGGTCTGGGCGGCTCCACCCCCGTGTTCGCCGTGCCCGGCGCCTGGTCCTATGACGAGTCCGTTGAGCCCTATGCCTATGATCCCGACCTGGCCAAGCAGATGCTGGCTGACGCGGGCTATCCCAACGGCTTCAACACCACCATCACCATCAACGGTGAGAACGCCGCCAACACCACTGCCGCCACCATCCTGCAGGCTTACCTGTCCCTGGTGGGCATCAACGCCGAGGTCAAGGCGCTGACCAACGCCGACTTCAACGCCCAGAAGGCCGAGGGCACCTACGACCTGGGCATCATGGTGAACAACGGCTCCTCCAAGCTGGACTTCACCGCCAACTACATCCGCCTGTACTCCTCCGAGGGCAGCAACTACAAGAACATGATGCTCATGCCCGAGGACTACGAGGCCGCGCTGTTCGGCGCCCGCGCTGCCAAGACCCTGGACGAGAAGAAGGCTCTGCTCCAGGAGGCCGCCCGCCTGTTCAGCCACGACTATGCGCTGGTTGTCGCCATGGGCTATCAGGGCGCGTACTGCTACGTGCAGCCCGGCGTGCATGACACCGGCGTGTGCGCCACCACCGCCGAGTCCTGGACGCCCGAGCGCGCCTGGAAGGAGTAATCCCCGGCAGGCTGTGACCCCAATGATTCGTACCATCCGGAGGGGGCGAGGTTCGCCCCGCCCTCTCCGGGCCTTGCATGGAGCCTGCGGGCGCACGAGCCCGATGGCTCCCCCGGGTCGCCCTGACCCATTGCCAGAAACAATCATCATTGCGGCGATGACCGCAGGATAGAGGAGGTATTGCATGGAGTATCTGATGAAGCCCCAGCTCTGCGTGCACTCGGACGATCCGGACGAGTACCTGCAGTATCTGCGGCAGATGAACATCACCCACTGCTTCGTCATGTTCACCAACGAGCATTCCAATTATGAGGACGTCAACCGCGTGCTGGACAAGGTGCGCAAGGCCGGGCTGACGGTGGACGACGCAGGCAACGGCTTCCTGTACAAGCACCCCTCCATTCACCTGGGCATGCCAGACAGGGACGCGTGGATCGAGCGCTACAACGCGCTGAACCGCATCCTTGGCCAGGCTGGAGTCAAGTGCGGATACATCGGCAACAGCCGCGTGTCCCACACGGGCTACTTCCCGGCGGAGGCCACCCACAACGCCCCCGGCCGCACCGTGGACATGAGCGAGATTCTCCAGCGCGGCCCCGCCTTTGACAAGGTGGTGGAGGAAGAGGAGCTGTGGGAGCACTTCAACTACTTCCTCAAGGCGGCGCTGCCCGTGGCCCACGAATACGGCATGCGCCTGTCCGTGCATCCCAGCGACCCGCCCTATCCCATGTATGAGGGCTATGCCAGCCTGATGTACAACAGCGACTGCTTCCGCAAGGCCTTCGCCATGGCGGACGCCATCATCCCGGACGTGCTGGGCATGAAGTTCTGCTGCGGCTGCTGGCTGGAGGGCGGCAAGGCCTTCGGCGACATCCTGGCGGATCTCAGGGAGTTCGTGCGCGCAGGCCGTGTGATGACGGTGCATTTCCGCAACGTCAGCAGCCCCCTGCCCTGCTTCTGCGAGACGCTGTGCGAGGACGGCTACATGGACATGACCAAGGTCATGCGCCTGTTGGTGGAGGAGAAGTACGACCGCGCCATCTACGTGGATCACGTGTTCCAGACCGACGCGGCCACCGGCGGCGACCTGGCGGCCTTCGCCTACGCCACCGGCTACATGAAGGGCCTGATGCACATGGCTTACAGCGATCATGCCCTGGCCAATAACTGACGAGAGGATAGATGAAGCATGTTTCTGCCCGAGGGTATTGTGATTCCGGTCATCACCCCTGTGGATGAAAATGGACGATTCAACGAGCCCGTCTACCGCCAGCTGATCGACTTCTGGGCCGAAAGCGGCATCGACGGCGTGTTCCCCTTCGGCACCACCGGCGAGTTCTACGCCTTCAGCGACGAGGACTACCGCCACATCCTGGAGGTGACCAAGGACGCCGTCCGCGGCCGGATGGCCATTTACGCCGGCGCCAACCACATCACCACCGCCGGGGCCATCCGCATTGCGAAGATCGCCGAGGAGATCGGCGTGGATGCGCTGAGCGTGCTGACCCCCATGTTCATCAGCCAGACCCAGGAGGAGCTGAAGCACTACTACCGCAGCATTGCCGAGGCCACCTCCCTGCCCATCATCATCTACAACAACAAGCCCAAGACCAACGTGACCGTTGAGCCGAAGACCGTGGCGGAGCTGGCGCAGATTCCCAACATCGTCGGCGTGAAGGATTCCACCGGCGACATGACCAACACCGAGGAGTACATCCGCCTGACCCGCGGCATCCCGGATTTCCGCGTGATGGTGGGCCGCGACACGCTGATCTACGCCGGGCTGTGCTACGGTGCGGCGGGCGCCATCGCATCCTGCGCCAACATCGCCCCCTCCCTGCCTGTGGAGATCTACCGCGCCTTTAAGGCCGGCGATCATGCCGCGGCGCTGGAGGCCCAGTTCAAGTTTGCCGAGCTGCGCATCAACACCAACCTGGGCACCTTCCCCGTAGTCATCAAGGAAGGCCTGCGGCTGCTGGGCTACGACGCGGGCGACTGCATCCGCCCCATCGCACCCCTGTCTGAGGAAGCCCGGGCCAAGCTGCGCCAGGTGCTGGTGAACATCGGCTCCCTCAAGGCCTGACGACCCGCCCGCGCAAAACGCGGGATGCAAGGATCCATCAACCACAACAGCAAGGAGGAACATCATCATGAACATTGGATTTATCGGTCTGGGCGTCATGGGCAAGCCCATGGCGAAGAACCTGCTGAAGGCCGGCTACAGCGTTTACGCCTACGACGTGGTGGAGGCCAACGTGAAGAACGTGGCCGAGGCCGGCGCGGTGGCCTGCGCCTCCATCAAGGAGGTCTGCGAAAACTGCCGCGACATCATCACCATGCTGCCCAACAGCCCCCACGTCCGCACCGTGACCCTGGGCGAGGGCGGCATTGCTGAGAACGCTGCCGAGGGCACCCTGGTCATCGACATGAGCTCCATCGCCCCCGGCACCAGCAAGGCAATCTGCGCCGAGCTGCTGAAGAAGGGCATCCATATGGTGGACGCCCCCGTCTCCGGCGGCGAGCCCAAGGCTGTGGACGGCACCCTGGCCATCATGGTCGGCGGCGAGCAGACGGATTACGAGCGTGCGCTGCCCCTGTTCAAGGTCATGGGCGCGTCCTACAACCTGATCGGCGCCATCGGCAGCGGCAACACCTGCAAGCTGGCCAACCAGGTCATCGTGGCGGTGAACATCGCCGCCCTGAGCGAGGGCCTGATGCTGGCCAAGCGCGCCGGTGCGGATCCCGAGAAGGTGTTCGAGGGCATCAAGGGCGGCTTGGCCGGTTCCACCGTCATGAACGCCAAGGCTCCCATGATCCTGGATCACAACTTCAAGCCCGGCTTCCGCATCGACCTGCACATCAAGGACCTGAACAACGCCCTGGAGACCGGCGTGCAGTTCGGCGCGCCCCTGCCCCTGACCACCATCGTGCAGGACGTGCTCAAGGGCCTGACTGCCGACGGCTGCGGCAGCGACGACCACAGCGCCATCGCCAAGTACTACGAGAAGCTGACCGGCACCTCCCTGGAGAAGTAAGGCTTTCCCCCCTTTGACAATCAGGGATTCCTCCTTTTCCCCCCTTTGTGCGGGCGTCCTTCGGGGCGCCCGCCTTTTGGCGCCAGCGGCGTCACCAAAGTGGCCTTTGGCCACTTTGGTGAGTTTGGCACTCGCTCACTGGTCGGAGGGCAGAGCCCTCCTCCCGGCCGTTCGCGAGTGTAAGGAAAGTTTTCCGCGGGGCGGAAAACGACCCGCCCCTGCCCCGGAGCCGCCGGATACGATTACAGTCGATGGAGGGCTTTGCCCCCCTTCGACGCATCTCCCCTGTCGGGGGGGCTTTGCCCCCTCCGACACCTCTCCCCAGTCAGAGCGGGGCTTTGCCCCCCCTTCGACGCATCTCCCCAGTCAGAGGGGGGGCTTTGCCCCTCTCCGACACCTCTCCCGGGCGGCGGGGCTGCGGCTCCTCCGGACCTCCCCGGGGATTACGGCGACGCTGCGGCGCGCCGGGAGTGCGGAGGTATGCGTGCTTCCGCAAAAAAGCGCCCCTGCGGGGGCTTTTGCTCCGCAGGGGCGCGTTGGTTGATGGTCAGTTGCTGGTGGGGTACTTGTGGCGGTATTCGATGTTGTAGAAATCCTCCAGCCCGTTTTCACAGCTACCGTTCTGGTAATTGGCGACCAGCAGCGCACCCAGCGCGACCACCGCTGCGATGATGAGCAGGTTCAGCATTCCTGTCCCTCCTTGATGATGTCCTTGCCTGCTGAAGACGGATTCCCTTTGGGGTACCTTGATTATAGCAGAAAAACAGAAAAAATACAAGACGGATTTGCAGGATTTCCGGCAAAAATGTTGGCCGCAGGAATCCTGCATTTTCGCCCGATCCATTTGTCTGCAAGAGATTGAAACACGGCGGACGGCAAGGGCTGTGCAGCAGGCCGGCTGCATGAATTGCACGGAATCCTGCAAAAACGGAGGCGGAGGGCAGGAAACGCGGCTTTTCCGGGCAAAAAGAAAACATCCCGGGATCTTGCGATCCGGGATGTTTGAAGCACCTCCGACGGGATTCGAACCCGTGTTTTCGCCTTGAGAGGGCGGCGTCCTAGGCCACTAGACAACGGAGGCAAATGCTGGGGAACTAGGATTCGAACCTAGACAATACGAGTCAGAGTCGCAGGTGCTGCCGTTACACCATTCCCCAATGGATTCAGCAGTTCAATCAACTGCGAGTGCTATTATAGCAAACAGCGGCAGGCTTGTCAAGTGTTTTTTGCAAAAAAATTCTGCCGGCGCGAAATTTGCGCTTCTCCGGCAGAAAACGGGGGGCCTGAAGCAGAAACTTCAGGCCCGCAATGCATCCTAAAAGAGTTGGTGTCAGCAACTTGCCGTCGGCAGACTGCCATCGAAGGCTGACGACATGCGCGTCAGCCTTCGCGCGATTTTGCTCCGCAAACTCGCTTCCGTCCACGAGCGAACGGCCGGGAGGAGGGCTTTGCCCTCCGACCAGTGAGCGAGTGCAAACTCAACAAAGTGGCCCGCAGGCCACTTTGTTGACACGCGCGTCAGCGCGTTACCACCGCACCGTCAGGCTGCCGTCCCCGTCCACATCCACGGTGAGGACGTCCCCGGGCTTCACGTCCGCAGCGATGATCCGCTTCGCCACCAGCGTCTCGATCCTCGACTGGATGAACCGCTTCAGCGGCCGCGCACCGTACACCGGGTCGAAGCCCTGGTCGATCACCGCGTTCATCGCCGCGTCGGTCAGCTCCACCTTCAGCTGACGATCCGCCAGCCGCTGGTTCAGACCCTTCAGCATCAGCGTCACGATCTGCGCAATTTGATGCTTGGTCAGCGGCTTGTAGTACACGATCTCGTCAATGCGGTTGAGGAACTCCGGTCGGAAGTGGGTCTTCAGCAGCCGATCCACCTGCGCGCGGGCCTCGGGGGTGATGTCCCCGTCCTGAATGCCGTCCAGGATGTACTCGCTGCCCAGGTTGCTGGTCATGATGAGGATGGTGTTCTTGAAGTCCACCGTGCGGCCCTGGCTGTCGGTGATGCGGCCGTCGTCCAGCACCTGCAGGAGGACGTTGAACACGTCCGGATGAGCCTTCTCCACCTCGTCGAAGAGCACCACGCAGTAGGGATGGCGGCGCACCGCCTCGGTCAGCTGACCGCCCTCGTCATAGCCCACGTACCCCGGAGGCGCGCCGATCAGCCGGCTGACGCTGAACTTCTCCATGTACTCGGACATGTCGATGCGCACCATGTTCTTCTCATCGTCGAACAGCGCCTGGGCCAGGGCCTTCGCCAGCTCCGTCTTGCCCACGCCCGTGGGGCCCAGGAACAGGAAGCTGCCCAGGGGCCGGTTGGGATCCTGGATGCCCGCTCTGGAGCGCAGGATGGCCTCGGAGACCTTCGTCACGGCCTCGTCCTGGCCGATGACCCGCTCGTGCAGCACGTCCTCCAGGTGGAGCAGCTTCTCCCGCTCGCCTTCCATCAGCCTGCTCACGGGAATGCCCGTCCACCGGCCCACAATCCGCGCGATTTCCTCGTCCGTCACACGATCCCGCAGCAGGCTGTCCTCGCCCTTGCTGCGCTCGGCGATGGCCTCCTCCTCCGCCAGCTCCTTCTTCAGCCGGGGAAGCTCGCCGTACTGCAGCTCCGCCAGACGGTTCAGGTCGTAGCTGCGCTGGGCCTTCTCCATCTCCGCGTTTACATGCTCGATGTCCTCGCGGAGCTTCGTGACCTTGCCGATGGCGTTCTTCTCGCTCTCCCAGCGGGCCTTCATTTCGTTGAACTTCTCCCGCTGATCCGCCAGCTCCTTCTGCACCTCGGACAGGTGGGCCTTGGTCAGGTCGTCGTCGTCCTTCTTCAGCGCGGCCTCCTCGATCTCCAGCTGCATGATCCTCCGGCTGATGTCGTCCAGCTCCGTGGGCAGGGAGTCGATCTCCGTGCGGATCATGGCGCAGGCCTCGTCCACCAGGTCGATGGCCTTGTCGGGGAGGAAGCGGTCGGTGATGTAGCGGTTGGACAGGGTGGCGGCGGCAATCAGGGCGGAGTCCTGAATCTTCACGCCGTGGAACACCTCGTAGCGTTCCTTCAGGCCGCGGAGGATGGCGATGGTGTCCTCCACCGTGGGCTCCCCCACCGTCACCGGCTGGAAGCGCCTTTCAAGGGCCGCGTCCTTCTCGATGTACTGGCGGTACTCGTTCAGCGTGGTGGCGCCGATGCAGTGCAGCTCGCCCCTCGCCAGCATGGGCTTGAGCAGGTTGCCCGCGTCCATGGCGCCGTCGGCCTTGCCCGCGCCCACAATGGTGTGCAGCTCGTCAATGAAGAGGATGATCTTGCCCTCGCTCTTCCTGATTTCCGCCAGCACGGCCTTCAGCCGCTCCTCGAACTCGCCCCGGAACTTCGCGCCGGCGATCAGGCTGCCCATGTCCAGGGAGAAGATGGTGCGATCCTTCAGGGAATCGGGCACGTCGCCCCGGACGATCCGCTGGGCCAGACCCTCCACCACGGCGGTTTTGCCCACGCCGGGCTCGCCGATGAGGACGGGGTTGTTCTTGGTCTTGCGGGAGAGGATGCGGATCACGTTGCGGATCTCGCTGTCCCGGCCGATGACGGGATCCAGCTTCTGCTGCCGGGCCATCTCCACCAGATCGGTGCCGTACTTCCTCAGCGCGTCGTAGGTTTCCTCCGGGTTGTCGGTGGTGACGCGGGTGGCGCCCCGCACCTGAGCCAGGGCCTTGAGGAAGGTTTCCTCGTCGTACCCAATGCTCTTGAGCATCTGCTGCACCCGGCTGGACGCCTTGGCGCACAGGCCCATCCACAGGTGCTCCACGGACAGGTACTCGTCCTTCATCTGCTTGGCCCGGGCCTCGGCTTCCACCAGGGCCTTCTCCACATCCGGGGAGATGTAGACCTTGTCGGCCTCGCGGCCCGGCCCGGACACCCGGGGAATCCGGCCCAGGGCGTCAGTCAGCTGGCGGCGCAGGCTGTCCGTGTTCCAACCGCACTGACGGAGCAGCTGGGGGATCAGCTCCCCGTCGCTTTCCGTCAGGGCCAGCATCAGGTGCTCCTGCTCCACCTGCATGTGCTGATATTCCATCGCCAGGGACTGGGCACGCTGCAGCGCCGCCATGGTCTTCTGGGTGAATTGATTCATATTCATAAGCGCACCTCCTGTTCATCAGGATGAAAGTCTGACTTTCTTTGACTTTCACAATGCTATTGTACTACGCTTTTGCTGAAAGTCAAGGGGTTCTGTGAAAAAAGTCTGACCTTTTCTGACTTTTTTATGCGGCCGGCATGAAAAGCCATTTGACCAGCCCTGCGGCTTGTGGCATAATGACACTATGCGATGCAAAGGGAGGTCTTGTCATGCAGCCGGTGCGGATCCTGGGAGCCAGAGCGGGGCAGATTCTGCCCCACATTCTGCCGGAGATTGACTTAAGCCGCCGGGAGGGCATCCGCGTGCTGCTGCTGGTGCCGGAGCAGTACACCCTGCAGGCGGAGCGGGAGCTGATCGACGGCCTGCACTTGCCGGGGCTCATTGACGTGGACGTGCTGTCCCCCCGCAGGCTCCATCGCCGGATTCACGAGCGGGGCGGGCGGGATCCCGTGGCCCCCCTGGATGACCGGGGCCGCAGCATGGCCATCAGCCAGGCGCTGACGCTGTGCCGGGAGCAGCTGCAGTACTACCGCCGGGTAGCGGCCCAGCCAGGCCTGCCGGACAAGGTGTCCGTGCTCCTGCGGGACATGCAGAAGGCCGGGCTGACCCCCGCTCAGCTGCGGGAGCACGCGGAGACCCTCACCGGGGCGGCGAAGGCCAAGGAGGGCGACCTGGCGCTGATCTGGGCAACCTACGAGCAGGTGATCGCCGGGCGGTTCGCGGACGAGACCATGCAGCAGCAGGAGGCCGTGCGCCGTCTGGCTGCCAGCCATGTGATGGACGGGGCGGACGTGTGGGTGTATGGCTTCGACGTGCTGCAGGAGCCCTTCTGCGAGCTGCTGGCGGAGGCCGCGGGGCTTGTGCGGAGCCTGACCGTCACCCTGACCATGGACGCGAAGGAAGCCGCCGACGGCCGGATTTTCCTGACCCAGCGGCGCAGCGCCCACGGGCTGATCAACTGCCTGGACGCGCGGGGTATTCCCCATGCGCTACGCTACCTCCCCCTGTGCAGGGAGACGAAGGCTCCGGCCCTTCGGCATCTGGAGCAGCATCTGTTCACCCGGCGGGACGCGCCCTTTGAGGGGGACAGCGAATGCGTCAGCCTTCACGCTGCCGCCAATCCCTATGCCGAGGCTGCCTACGCCGCGGCGGAACTGCGCCGCTGGCACGACGGGGGGATTCCCTGGTCGCGCATGGCGGTGGCGCTGGCCATGCCCGGCAGCATGGACGGCATTCTGGCGGTGACGCTCCAGGCGGCGGGGATTCCCCACTACCTGGCGAGGAAGGACTCCGCCCTGCGCCACGGCCTGTGCCGGATGCTGTCCGGGTCGCTGCAGGCCATCGCGAACGGGTTTGCCCAGAAGGACGTGCTGGAGGTGGCCAAGTCGGGCTTCTCCCTGCTGACGGCGGAGGAAGCCTGCATACTGGAGAACTACGCCATCGAGAACGGCGTGAACCGGGGCAAGTGGCTGAAGCCCTTCACCCGGGGGAATGCGGAGGAGGCCGAGCCCCTGCGGGAGCGGCTGCTTTCACCCATCCTGCACCTGCGGGAGCATCTGCGGCAGGCCCGCACGGCGGAAAAGTCGGTGGAGGCGGTGTTCCGCCTGCTGGAGGAGGTGGGGGCTTACGAGCGGCTGCTCCAGCGGGAGGAGGAGCTTCTGCGCCGGGGCATGGCGGCGGAGGCGGCCTGCAACCGGCAGGTGTGGCAGGTGGTGATGGATCTGCTGGATCAGCTGCACGCGCTGCTGGGCGAGAGCCGCGCCGCCATGAAGGACATGGCCCGGTTCATCGCCTCGGGGCTGGCGGGGGCCAGCATCAGCAGCCTGCCGCCCCAGCCGGACACGGTGATGGTGGGCGAGGCCGGGCATCTGATGACAGGCCGTCTGGACGCGCTGCTGGTCATCGGCCTGCAGGACGGGGCGTTGTCCTCCGGCCTGGACAGCCTGCTGACGGAGCGGGAGCGCGCCGCGCTGTGCGACGCGGTGCGTCGTCCCGTGGGCCTGACGGGGCAGGAGCAGGCCGCGCTTCGGCAATCGGACTTCTACCGGACGCTGGCCCTGCCGGATCGTCTGCTGACGCTGACCTTCTCCGAGGGGAACCAGGACGGCGGCGCGCTACGGCCCGCGGGGCTGATCCGGGACGTGCAGCGGCTGTTCCCGGGGAAGGCCGTCACCGGTGGCGTGACGGCGGACGGCGGGGAGGAGCCTCCCCTGTCGCCACTGATGGCCCTGGACGGGCTGGCGCTGCGGCTCCGGCAGGTGGCGGACGGCAAGGCCGACGACCTGGATCCCCGCTGGCAGGAGGCGCTGCGGGTGTTGTGGCGGTCGAAGGAATGGGGCGGGCGCATGCGGCAGGTGATCAGCAGCCTGAACGCCCATGTGGAGGCCGGGCGGCTGACCCTGGAGCAGACCCGGCGGCTCTTTACCCAGGACACGGTTAGCATCTCCCGGCTGGAGCAGTTCGCCGCCTGCCCCTACAAGCACTTTGTGGACTACGGCCTGAAGCCCGTGAAGCGGCAGGAGTTCGTCTTTGACCCGGCCCAGCGGGGGGATTTCTTCCATGAAGCCCTGCAGCAGTACGCCACGCTGGCCTCCGCTCTGCCCCACTGGCCCCAGGTGGAGGAGGAGGAAACCGAGCGGCTGATGGATCAGGTGCTGGCCCCCATGACCGCAAGGTGGGAGGGCGGGCCGCTGACGGAGGACGCCATGGGCCGTCAGCTGGGCCAGGGGTACATCCGGGACGTGCGGCGGGCGGCGTGGCTGTTTACCCGGCACGCCCGGAACAGCCGCTTCACCACCTGGGGCACGGAGGTGGCCTTCGGCGAGGAGGGCGGACTGCCCCCGGTGATTCTCACCCTCCACGACGGGCGGCGGGTGGCCCTTCGGGGCAAGATCGACCGCATCGACCGGTATCAGGGGGACAAGGGGCTGTACCTGCGGGTGATCGATTACAAGAGCAGTCAGCACGACATCGACCCCACCCGGCTGTGGTACGGGCTGCAATTACAGCTGCTTTTGTACCTGAAGGCCGCCAGTCAGAGCCGTCCGGACGCGCTGCCCGCGGGGGCGTTCTACTTCACGGTGAAGGATCCCATGGTGAACGCGGCGGAGGACGTGAAGGCCGCGGCCGAGCGGCTCATCGCCCGGGAGCTGCGCCTGGAGGGCGTGGTGCTGGCGGAAACCGAGGTGGTGGATGCCATGGACGATCAGGAGAAGGAGCTGTCCCTGGGCAAGGTGTTCAACAAGGACGGCAGCATCGCCGCCTCCGCCGACGCCTACGGGCTGGAGGAGATGCGCGCGCTGCTGGGCCATGTGCAGCAGACCGCCGCCGACCTCACCGACCGCATCCGCCAGGGCTGCCTGGACATATCCCCCGCCCAGGACGGCGCCTGGAGCGCCTGCGACTGGTGCGACTACGCCGCCGTGTGCCGGCTGGATCCCGCCCTCCCCGGGGGAGAAAAGCGGTGTTTGACGCACCTGTCCCGGCAGGAATTGGCCCAGCGGCTGGCGAATAAGATAGACGGCGGGGAATCCTCTCCGGCAGAGGAAGCCCCTCAAGGCTGAACACTGGAAGGCCCGCACCCACGAATCCAGGCCCGCCAAAGGCCGGGAAACGCCCCCCACAGGAGGCGCAGCCCGCCCGCCGCAGGCCGGGCACGCCCCCCACAAGGAGGCGCAGCCCGCCCGCCGCAGGCCGGGCACGTCCCCCCACAAGGAGCCGTCGCAAGGCCCGCCACGAGGCCGGGCCCCTCTCCCACGGAGATCCGTGAAGAGGCCCGCCGCAAGGCCGGGCCCCTCGTCTCCCCGGGAGGTTCGGAGGGCCCGCAGGCCCTCCGATTGGAAATCGTATCCCGGGGCTTTGCCCCGGGGGCGGGTCGTTTTCCGCTCTGCGGAAAACATTCCTTACAGCCTCGAGCGGCCGGGAGCCGCGCAGCGGCGACCAGCGAGAGGCTGCAAACTCCTCAAAGTGGCGTCAGCCACTTTGAGGACGGCGTCAGCCGCGTCAGGCCAAAAAGTTTGGAGCATGGATTGAAACTGGCCGGGAAATGGTATATAATGATTCCACACAACACTCGTAAGGAGGCAGATCCCCCATGATTCAGATCATCGCAGGCAAAAAGGGTTCCGGCAAGACCAAGCGTCTTATCAATATGACCAACGATACCGCCAAGACGTCCAGCAGCAGCGTCGTTTTCCTGGATAAGGACAACAGCTACATGTTCGACGTGGACCGCGCTGTCCGCTTCGTCAACGTCAACGATTATCACGTCAGCAACAGCGATATGTTCCTGGGCTTCCTGGGCGGCATGCTGGCCTCCAACTATGACGTGGGCGTGATCTTTGTGGACGCGTTCATCAAGCTGACCCATACCGAGCTGGCCGACGCCAAGCCCATCATCGACACCCTGGAGGAGCTGGGCGAGAAGCATCGGGTGAAGTTCGTGCTCTCCGTCAGCGAGGATCCCGCGCTGCTGCCCGAGTTCATGAAGGGCTACGTGATCTGACGGCTGGCTTTCCGCAGCGCCCGCCCAAAGGACATACGGCGCGAAGGCATGCGGAACCGATCAGGTGTTTCCGGGCGGCGGTGCGTTGCAACTGCCGCCCTTTTCCATGGCGCGGCGCTTTGACGCGCTTTCCCGCGAAAGCGGCGGATATTCGCCCCTCCCTGCCAAAGGCACAGCCGGATGACATTCCCGCCATCCGATCAATAACCGATGGAGTGTGATTCCCCATGTCGTTCTTCTCCACCCGCGGCGGCGCGTGCGTTACGGCCTCCCAGGCCATCCTCCGGGGCCTGGCCCCCGATGGCGGCCTCTACGTGCCCGCCATGTTCCCCCCGGTAACGCCCAAGCAGATTGCCAGCCTGGCCGGCATGAGCTATCAGCAGCGGGCGGTGGCGATTCTGAAAATGTACCTGGAGGATTTTACCCTGCCCGAGCTGGAAAACGCCGTCAACCAGGCCTACGCCCCGGACAAGTTTGACGATCCCGCCGTGGCCCCCGTCCGCCGCCTGGATGACAATACCGCCGTGATGGAGCTGTTCCACGGCCCCACCCTGGCCTTCAAGGACATGGCGCTGCAGCTGCTGCCCCACCTGACCACCCTCTCCGCCCGCAAGAACGGCGAAGAGCGGGAGGTCAGCATCCTGGTGGCCACCAGCGGCGATACCGGCAAGGCCGCCCTGGAGGGCTTCAAGGACGTGCCCGGCACCTCCTGCACCGTGTTCTACCCCACCGACGGCGTCAGCGATGTGCAGAAGCTGCAGATGACCACCACCGGTGGCAGCAACACCCACGTCATCGGCCTGAACGGCAACTTCGACGATGCCCAGACCGGCGTGAAGCAGCTGTTCTCCTCCGAGGCCTTCGCCCAGTCGGTGGACAGCCGGGGCAAGGTGCTTTCCTCCGCCAATTCCATCAACTTCGGCCGCCTGGCCCCGCAGATTGTGTACTACTTCAGCGCCTATGCCGATCTGCTGGCCAAGGGGAAGATCCGCAACGGCGACCCGGTGAACTTCGTGGTGCCCACGGGCAACTTCGGCAACATCCTCGCGGCGTACTACGCCCGGAGCATGGGCCTGCCCGTGGGGCGGCTGATCTGCGCCAGCAACCGCAACAACGTGCTGACGGACTTCTTCACCACCGGCATTTACGATACCCGCCGCCAGTTCTACAAGACCACCTCCCCCTCCATGGACATCCTGATTTCCTCCAACCTGGAGCGGCTGCTGTTTGAGGTGGCCGACCGGGACGGCGGGCTGATCAGCGTGTGGATGCGCCAGCTGAAGGAGTGCTACACCTACAACGTGGGCGAGCAGCGGCTGGAGTGGCTCAAGAGCCTGTTCTCCGCCGGGTATGCGGATGATGCCCAGTGCGCGGAGGAAATCCGCCTGCGCTTCCAGCAGGACGGCTACCTGATGGACACCCACACCGCCGTGGCCAGCCATGTGCTGCGGGAGTACCGCCGCCAGACCGGCGATCACACCATGACCGTGATCGTCTCCACCGCCAGCCCCTACAAGTTTGCCGCGGACGTGCTCACCGCCGTCCAGGGCAAGGAGGCTGCGGAAGGCCTGGACGCCTTCGCCTGCTCGGAGAAGCTGGAGCAGCTGAGCGGCATGCCGGAGCCGGAGCAGGTCAAGGCGCTGCGGAGCCTGCCCGTGCGCCACACCGCCCGCTGCGAAAAGGAGGACATGGCCCAGGCCGTGCTGAACGCCTTCGACGGGAAATAAATACCCCCGGGGAACCGCGAAGCGAAAACGGGTCAAGGGGCGATGCCCCCTGCGCAGGGATGTCGCGGCAGCCCAGCGTTCCCCATACAGCCAAGTGAGTTTCCGAGCAGGCGCCGAAGGCCGCCCGCGTTGGAAACGGCAGGTTCGTGCAGCCGCATCGCAGCGGACGCATTCCCCATGCCAGACAGCGCACGGGAGCGCGACCTCATCCGACCTCGCTGTCGCTCGGCCACCTTCCCCAAAGGGGAAGGCTTCGCGGCATCGATCGCCCGCGTTGGAAACGGCGGGTTCCGCAGCCCGCGAGGGCACAGTCCTCCTCCGCGCATCCGGCCAGCCGGTTTCCCCCGGCACTGACAAGCGCAAAAAGGCCATGCAGGTTTTCCCAGCCGGGAGCCTGCATGGCCCTTTTCTGTATTGCTGACGTTTCAGGCCCCCGTGCGGGGTGCGGATCAGATCTGATCCGGATCCTCCGCGGGGCAGTCATCGCCGATGGTCATGTCCAGGTCGGACATGGGGGTCTCAGGCTCGGCGGGCGTTTCCTCCGGCTCCTCGTCCCGGTCGGCCCGGGCCACGCCGATCACCCGGCTGCCCTCGGCCAGCTTCATCACGCGCACACCCTGGGCGTTGCGGCCGCACAGGCGAATGTCCTCCACCCGGGTGCGGATGATGGTGCCGTCGTCGGTGATCAGCAGCAGATCCTCGTCAGGGTTCACCAGCAGGAGCGCGGTCATGTCGCCGGTCTTTTCCGTCAGGTTCATGGCGCGGATGCCCTTGCCGTTGCGGCCCTGCTCCCGGTACTCGTCCGGGCTGGTGCGCTTGCCGAAGCCGCCCTCGGTGATGGTCAGCACCTCGCTGCCGGCGTTCACCGGGCACATGTCGATGATCTCGTCGCCCTCGTCCAGGCGCATACCGTGCACGCCCATGCTGGCGCGGCCCATGGGCCGGATGTGCGCCTCGTTGAAGCGAATGCACATGCCCTTGCGGGTGCCCAGCATGATCTCGTCCTGCCCGTCGGACAGCTCCACGCCCACCAGCTCGTCGCCCTCCTTGAGGACAATGGCGATCAGGCCGTTCTTGCGCAGGTTGCGGAACTCGCCGAAGGGGGTCTTCTTGATCATGCCCTCCCGGGTGGCCATGACCAGGTTGTGCTCCGCCGTGGCCTCCGGCACGGGCACCATGCAGGTGACCTTCTCCCCGCCGGCGATCTGCAAAAGGTTGACGATGGCCGTGCCCCGGGCCTGGCGGCCCGCCTCGGGGATCTGGTAGCACTTGATCATGTACACCCGGCCCAGGTTGGTGAAGAACATGATCTCGTCATGGGTGGAGACCACGCGCATCTGCACGGCGTAGTCCTCCTCCTTGGTGGTCATGCCGCTGACGCCCCGTCCGCCCCTGTGCTGGGCCCGGTAGGCGCTCTTGGTGATGCGCTTGATGTAGCCCTCGTGGGTGAGGGTCACCACCATGTCCTCCTCCTGGATGAGATCCTCCACGTCGATCTCGCCCTCGATGGTGGTCAGCTCGGTGCGGCGGTCGTCGGCGAACTTGTCCCGGATGACGGAAATCTCCGTCTTGATCACGTCCATCAGCAGCTTCTCGTCGCCCAGGATGGCCGTCAGCCGGGCGATGGTGCGCTCGATCTCCTCGTACTCCTCCAGCAGGCGGTCGCGCTCCAGGCCGGTCAGGCGGGCCAGGCGCATGTCCAGGATGGCCTGGGCCTGCTTGTCGGAGAAGTCGAAGCGCTCCATCAGGGCGGCCTTGGCGGTGGCGGTGTCCTTGCTGGCGCGGATCAGCGCGACGATCTCGTCGATATGGTCGAGGGCCTTGAGCAGGCCGTCCAGGATATGGGCGCGGGCTTCGGCCTTGTTCAGGTCGAAGCGGGTGCGCCGGGTGATGACGTCCTTCTGGTGCTCCAGGTAGTAGTAGATCATCTCCCGCAGGGTGAGGATGCGGGGCTTGCCGTTCACCAGGGCCAGCATGTTCGCGCCGAAGGTTTCCTGCAGGGAGGTGTGCTTGTACAGGAAGTTCAGCACCACCTGGGGATAGACGTCCTTCTTCAGCTCGATGACGATGCGCATGCCGTTGCGGTCGGACTCGTCGCGGATGTCGCTGACGCCCTCCAGGCGCTTCTCGTGCACCAGCTCGGCGATCTTCTCCACCAGCTTGGCCTTGTTGACCTGGTAGGGAATTTCCGTCACCACGATGCGGCTGCGGTTGCCGGGCATGGGCTCGATATTGGTCTTTGCCCGGACGTCGATCTTGCCCTTGCCGGTATAGTAGGCCTCGCGGATGCCCCTGCGGCCCAGGATGATGCCGCCGGTGGGAAAGTCGGGACCCTTGATATGCTCCATCAGGTCGTCGATGGTGCAGTCGGGGTTGTCGATCATGCAGATGACGCCATCGATGACCTCCCGCAGGTTGTGGGGCGGGATGTTGGTGGCCATGCCCACGGCGATGCCGCTGGAGCCGTTCACCAGCAGGTTGGGGAAGCGGCTGGGCAGCACGGCGGGCTGCATGAGGGTCTCGTCGAAGTTGGGGTAGAAATCGACGGTGTCCTTCTCGATGCCCTCCATCAGGTAGGGGGCCAGCTTGGACATGCGGGCCTCGGTGTAACGCATGGCGGCCGCGCCGTCGCCGTCGATGGAGCCGAAGTTGCCCTGGCCCTCCACCAGGCAGTAGCGGATGTTGAAGGGCTGGGCCAGGCGCACCATCGCGTCGTAGACGGAGCTGTCGCCGTGGGGGTGGAATTTGCCCAGCACGTCGCCCACCACACGGGCGGACTTGCGGTAGGGCTTGTCAGGGGTCATGCCCAGCTCCGCCATGTCGTACAGAATGCGCCGATGCACAGGTTTCAGGCCGTCGCGCACGTCCGGCAGCGCGCGGTCGATGATGACCGCCATGGCGTAGGAAATGAAGCTCTTCTTCATCTCCTGTTCCAGGTTCACCGGGATCAGCTTGTCTTGAATACTGCTCATGATTTCTCTCCACTATGTCTGATGTGAGGGGACGCTGGGGCTCCTCGGTAGCAGTGCCCACACCCGGCACGCGATTGAGCAGGCACCCTCCGGTCATACTGCGCGCGCGTGGGGGAGCGGGGACGCTGGGGCTTCTCGCCCCAGACCCTCGCCAAAGAGCCTTCGGCTCTCTGGACTCTCATTCGGGGGATTGGTGCAGGGGCGGAGGCCCGGC
>JAXEEE010000089.1:0-63001 GCA_034104265.1 Eubacteriales bacterium
AGGGCGATATCCTCTATCAGGTGGAAGATCTGTATGTGGACGCCTATAACCTGCAGGAGGCCGTGGATATTATGCGCGGTACCCCCGGCACGGATGTGGTGGTCAAGTTCCTGCGCAACGGCGAGGAGCTGACCTTCACCATGACCCGCGCGCAGATCAGTGTGAATCGCATTGATTCCATGATGCTGGCAGAGGACATCGGCTATATCTACCTGTACGAGTTTGCCGGGGACTGTGCCACCCAGTTTGCCGATGCGCTGAACAGCCTGCTGGAGCAGGGGGCAAAGGGTCTGATCATCGACCTGCGGGACAACCCCGGCGGCTGGGTCAATGACGCGGAGAGCATCGGCGACCTCTTCCTGGACAAGGGCACTCTGTGCTATCTGGAGTACAAGGACGGCCAGCGGGAGTATTACCGCACCACCGATGGCAGGACGGATATCCCGCTGGTGGTGCTGGTCAATGAGAACAGCGCCAGCTCCTCCGAGATTCTGGCCGGTGCGCTGAAGGATCGCGCGGATGCCACGGTGGTGGGCGTGCAAAGCTATGGCAAGGGCATTGTGCAGGTGGTGGTGCCTGTGGGCAGCAACGGCGCAGGCATGCAGCTGACTGTGGCCCAGTACTACACCCCCAACGGCAATGCCGTGCACAAGATCGGCATCACGCCGGACGTGGTGGTTGAGCTGCCCGAGGGCGACAACGGCATGTACGAGTTCGGCGACCTGGCCGACCCACAGCTGTCCCGGGCGCTGGAAGTCATGCAGACGAAGATGGACAAGTGAGTCCGTCAGGGCAGGGGATGCGGCAGGATCGCGTCCCCTGCTTTTTTGCGGAAGGAGGTTACTGGCTTGATCAACTGCACAGCCATGCTGGAGGAGCAGCTGGCCATCGACTACGGCTGCACAGTGGATGATGTACGTGGGCAGACCCATGTGTTCCGCCCCATGGATGAAGGCAAGGGCAGGCGTGTGATTGGCTGCGACGGCGCGCTGCTTCAGGCGGCGGTCTACCGGGGAAAGCTGCTGGTGCGTGCAAGGGAGCCCATGCTGGCCTGGTGCCGGGTCCATTGGGCGGGGCGGGACGCTGCCTGGTTGTCCGAGCCCCAGAGCCTGATGGCGCTGGACAGGGAGCTGCGCTGCCACGGGCAGCACCTGGCGGATACGCACCACCACTACATTCCCGACGGGCATGCGTATCCGGTGGAACCGCGCTTTTCCGTGCGGTGGTACGGGCAGGAGGAATTGTCGGCATTCCGAGGGGATGAGCGCTTCTCCGAGGCGCTATTGTTCGACAGCCGCAGGCCGGACATGCTGGCCGTCTGCGCCATGGAGGGGGAGACCATCCTGGGCATGGCCAGCGTCACCCGCAACAGCGAGCGGCTGTGGGAGATCGGCGTGAACGTTACGCCGGAGGGCCGCGGCAGGGGCGTGGGCGCGTATGTGACCGCCCTGCTGAAGGAGCGCGTGCTGTCCATGGGTGTCACGCCCACCTACGCCACGGCGGAGAGCCACATCGCCTCCCAGCGGGTGGCGTACCGGGCAGGGTTTATCCCGGCGTTCTACGAGCTGTATTCCCTGCCGGTGAAGTGAAGAACATGCGAAAAGGGCGGTACCCGGTTTTCTGCCGGATGCCGCCCTTTGCTGTGCGGGGAATTACTCCGCGTCGGTGAACTCGTACTCGTCCTCAAAGCGATCCTTGAAGATCTCGAAGACCCGCTCCAGGATGGCCTCGTTCTCCTCGTTCACGAAGACGTCGGTTTCCTCGTCCTGCTCCTCAACCCGCAGGATCACGACCTCGTCGTCATCCTCGTCCTGGGGAACCAGCACCACGTACTCCTGATCGTCCACGTCGATGTAATCGGCGATGTCGTAGGCGCTCTCGTTGCCTTCCTCGTCGGTCAGGAGAATGGTGCTCTCCAGTTCTTCTTCTTCCAGGTTGGGCGTATTGTTCTGATCCGCCATGGATAATGTCCTCCTTGATGTTCGGTGGGGATACGCCTATCCTCTATTCCACACGGAAGGCGCTGTTCCTGCCGGCGGAAGAAAATTCTCTCACACCAGGCGGGAAGCGATGGCCGCCAGGAACTCGCGGCTGTTGACCGCCGTGGCCTCGCCGTCCCACAGGATCGCCAGATCCTTGGTCATCACGCCGGACTCAATGGTGTCGATGGTGGCTTTCTCCAGCCGGTCGGCAAAGGCCATCAGGTCGGGCAGGTTGTCCAGCTCGCCCCGCTTGCGCAGCGCGCCGCTCCAGGCGAAGATGGTGGCCACGGGGTTGGTGGACGTCTCTTCACCCTTGAGGTAGCGGTAGTAGTGCCGGGTGACGGTGCCGTGGGCGGCCTCGTACTCGTACTTGCCGTCGGGGGAGACCAGCACGGAGGTCATCATCGCCAGGGAGCCGAAGGCCGTGGCGACCATGTCGCTCATCACGTCGCCGTCGTAGTTCTTGCAGGCCCAGATGAAGCCGCCCTTGCTGCGCACCACACGGGCCACGGCGTCGTCAATAAGGGTGTAGAAGTACTCGATGCCCGCGGCCTCGAACTTCTCCTTGTAGTCCCGGTTGTAAATCTCCTGGAAGATGTCCTTGAAATTGTGGTCGTAGGTCTTGGAGATGGTGTCCTTGGTGGAGAACCACAGATCCTGTTTCACGCTCAGGGCGTACTGGAAGCAGGCGTGGGCAAAGGAGGCGATGGAGGCGTCCAGGTTGTGCAGGCCCTGGAGAATGCCGGGGCCCTTGAAGTCGAAGATGGTCTGGCGGACTTCCTGACCGTCCTCGCCGGTGAAGACCAGCTCAGCCTTGCCCGCGCCGGGCACCTTCATCTCCACATTGCGGTACACATCGCCGTAGGCGTGGCGGGCGATGGTGATGGGCTTCTCCCAGGTGCGGACGGTGGGATGTACGCCCTTGACCAGGATGGGCGCGCGGAACACCGTACCGTCCAGCATGGCGCGGATGGTACCGTTGGGGCTCTTCCACATGTGGTGCAGGGTGTATTCGCTCATGCGCTGGGCGTTGGGGGTGATGGTGGCGCACTTCACCGCCACGCCGTACTTCTTGGTAGCGTTGGCGGAGTCGATGGTCACCTGATCACCGGTTTCGTCCCGGTGGGGCAGACCCAGGTCATAATATTCGGTCTTCAGGTCAACAAAGGGAAGAATCAGCATGTCCTTGATATCCGCCCAGAGGATGCGGGTCATTTCGTCGCCGTCCATCTCCACCAGGGGCGTGGTCATCCGGATCTTGCTCATCGGCAGTAAAACTCCTTTCCATGTCGTTCGTTCATTGTACGATAGGCGGCACACTTTCGCAAGCCGCTGTACATGAAAAAAACAATCACAAGAATTTCATGAGATACCTTGACAGACGAGGTATCTTGGTGTAGAATGATTCTCGTCAGGAGGATTCCTGGTGGCAGCCAGATGGCTGCAAAAAATTTTACGGCACACCCTCGACAGGTGAGGTATCAAGGCAACCGAGATAAGATGGAGGCGAGCATCATGCGGGGCGGGAAGCAGAGCAGCATTTACTACAAAACACCCGGTGAGCGGCTGCGGTATTTCAAGGAGCGCAACGCATCGGGTGAGATTGACACATGGCGGATGCTGATGGAAATCCAGGACAGTCAGTGGAAGTAAGCGGGCTGGACAGATGAGAATTTGATGAGATACCTTGACAGATGAAGTATCATGGTGTAGTATGAATCCCGTCAGGAGGAAAGCCTGACAGCAGCCGTGGGGCTGCAAAAAATTTTACGGATCAACCTCGTCAGGTGAGGTATCATACCAGGTGAAAGACAGAACCGTCAGGCGCGGTGACGCACCCGGCGATGAAGGAAAGCAACAAACACGGAGGTGAGGACATGGCATTGGCATCGGACATTCTCCGGGGCTACACGGACACGCTGATTCTCCGCCGCCTGGCGGAGGGCGACAGCTACGGCTATCAGATCAACAAGCAGATCAGCGCGCTGAGCGGGGGTCTGGCGGAACTGAAGGAAGCCACGCTGTACACGGCCTTCCGCCGGATGGAGGCAGCGGGGTACATCCGCTCCTACTGGGGGGATGAGAACAGCGGCGCACGGCGGCGGTACTACGCCATTACCGATACGGGGCTGGAAAAGCTCTGCCAGGACTGCGAAAGCTGGCGGGAAACGAAAAAGCTGATTGATCAGCTGCTGGAGGGATAAAGGATGAACGCAACGGTACAACGGATTGTGGAGCTGCTGTTTGAGGATCTGGAGATGTCGGCCGAGGTGCAGGCCATCAAGGATGAAGTGATGAACAACTGCCAGGAGCGCTACGAGGATCTGCTGGCCCAGGGTCTGAGCGAGGACGAGGCCATCGGCGCGGTGGTGGAGAGCCTCAAGGGCATGGAGGAGGTACTGGCCCAGTACCCCCGCAAGCCCGTGGCCCATGCCTGCGGCGTGGAGGACGGCGAGGGTCTGGTGTTCCCGGCGGCGGGGCTGCGCAGCGTGAAGGTCAATCTGTTCAGCGAGGACGTGACCATTGAGCCCTCCGATGACAGCAGCGTGCATGTGATTTACGACAGGGAGCAGATGCCGGAGATCAACGTCCGCATGGAGGGCGGCTGTCTGACTGTCAGCCGGGACGGCGAGCAAAAGCAGCAGAAGAAGGGACACCGGTTCGACTTCGAGGGCGAGAACGTGACCATCAACAGCTTCAGCGACCTGGGGAAGCTGTTCAAGAACTTCCATGTGAGCATGAGCTTTGGCAATGACGGTAAGCTCACCCTGACCCTGCCCGAGGGCTGTGCGCCTGACCTGAATGTGCATACCTTCAGCGGCGATGTCAACGTGGAGGACGTGACGGCAGGCGAGGTGAGCATCGGAAACACCAGCGGCGATATCTCCGTGGATGGCGTGGAAGCCACCGCGCTGACGGCCAGCACCACCAACGGTGAGGTGAACGTGGATCTGCCGGAGGAGCTGACGCTGGAGCGGGCGGAGCTGCGCACCACCAGCGGCGATGTGGAGGCTCGGCTGAACGCCCGCCGCTGCAAGGCGCAGAGCATGTCCGGTGATGTGAGCCTGGAGGGCCGCATCCGGGAGGCGGAGGTTGCCTCTGTCAGCGGCGATGTGAACCTGCGGGCGGACGTGGAACAGGTGAACGTCAAGTCCGTCAGCGGCGATGTGGATGTGACCTGCGACAGCGAGGAGCTGCAGGAGGTCACCGCCCAGAGCACCAGCGGCGATGTGGATGTGCGCCTTCCCAGCGGCGTCCGCTGCATCAGCCTGAACACCAAGACCCTTTCCGGCGATGTGAACTACAACGTTGCCCTGGATCCCAACGCGCCCGTGCGCGTCACGGTCAGCACGGTCAGCGGTGACATCAACGTGCGGTAAGCTTCATAGCAACGGACAGCTCTGGCGGAGCGTGTACTCTGCCGGGGCTGCTTCCGATAACGGACGGAAAGTGCGTCACACCGCCTGCAAGAAAAACATCCCCGGCAGACATTGCGTCCGCCGGGGATGTTCTGATGCGGCCGATTACTTCAGGTTCTCGGCGAAGAAAGCCGCCACAGCGCTGGCAACGGCGTTGCGCACCGCGTCATCCTCACTGTAGAAGCCGTAGCCATGGCCTTCGCCGGTGGCCTCGAAGGTCTGGGCCTTCAGCGTGTCGGCCACGGCGGCGGACACGGAGGGGTTCACGGCCTCGTCGTCCGTGCCCCAGATCACCAGCGCGGGGCCCTGCCAGGCAGCGGCAGCGTCAGCCTTCACGTCGGCGTACTTGTCCAAATCGTCGAACCAGGCCTTGCTCAGCTCCTGCACCTGGCCGTAGATGGTGGTGAACACCGCGAAGCCATCGGCTTCCGCCGTGGCGCGCAGGGCCTCGTAGCCTTCCTCGCCGCCGAAGAGGTTCTTCAGGTCGGGGGTATCCGCAGCGGGGGCCAGCAGCGCGATGGCGTCGGGGGTGGTGCCCTCAGCCAGCAGCTCCAGGGTGATGCGGCCGCCCATGCTGTAGCCGAACAGGCCGACCTTGGTGACGTTCAGGTTGGCCTTGGCGTAGTCCACAGCGGCCAGCACGTCAGCCTTCATGTTGCTCAGCGCATTGTTCTGGAAGCTCTCAGTGCTCTCGCCGCAGCCGGGGAAGTCCATGCGGATGGAACCGATGCCCTGGGCAGCCAGCGCGTCGGCAACGGCCGCGAAGCCCACGTTCTCCTCGCGGTTGCCGCCGTGGCCATGGGCCAGTACCACCACGGGGAAGGCGTCCACGCCGTCGGGGATGACAAGGGTGGCGGGCACCTGCACGCCGCGGGATTCGTAGGTGAAGGTGGTGGTTTCGGCGGCGGCGGCAGCCAGGGTCAGGGTCATGACCAGGGCCAGCGCCAGGGCAAGCAGCTTCTTCATGGGGAATCCTCCTTGCATTGGTACAGTGTTTGACCGCAGGCCAATCCCTGCGGCGAATCAATCATAGCATGAAGATGGGTTGAACGCAAGGGCGCGTGCGAAAAAAATCACAGCAAATACGAGGTATCGTTCAGCCGGCGGATGACGCGCCGCCCGTCGTCCCGCTCCTCCAGAAGGCTCACGCCCCCCGCCATGCCGGTCAGCTCCGCCTGATTGAGGAAGGTCACGTCCAGCCCCAGCCACATGGCGAAGAACATCCCCAGCAGATCCCCGTGGGACACCAGGATGATCCGCTCCCCGCCGTTCTCCGTCAGCTGCCGGAAGAAGGGACGCAGGCGGTTCCAGGCGTCCCGGCGGCTCTCAGCGTCCGGGAAAAGACGGTCGTCCACCGTGCGCTCCGGGGCGGTCATGTGCTCCTTCAGCCACTGGACAGACTGCCCTACGGCGCTGCCCAGGTTCCGCTCCCGCAGGGCCACATGGTGGATGGGCGTCACCCCCAGGCAGTCCCCGATGATGCCCGCCGTGCGCCGGGCACGGAGCAGGTCGGAGGTGTAGATCACCCAGGTCTGTCCTGCCAGATGCTCCTGCAGGTGCGCGCCGATGCGCCGGGCCTGCTCAATGCCCAAGGGCGTCAGGTCCCAGTCCGTCCAGGAGCCCACCATGCCGTTCAAGTGATGCATGGATTGCGTATGCTGAATGGTGATGATCTGTTTCATGGAGGCACATCCTTCCGTCAAGGTTCAAGGGAGCGTCTGTGTGTGGGGGCGTCAGCGCCCGGGTAGCCTTCGCAGATACACCGGATGTCCGTCCGGGTCGCGGACAATCATGTTCACTGCGCCCCAGGGCTTCTTCTCCGGAGGCTGCAGGATGGTCATGTCCAGGGACTGCAGTCGGCGATACTCCGCCTCCACGTCCTCCACGGAAAAGGCAATGGACGCCGTGGGTGCGTCGCCAGCGTGATCGTCATAGAGGATGGTGAGCATGGTCTCCTCGGCCATGATGGTCTGGTGGACGGGATCGTCCGTGGCTGTATCCAACCCCAGCACCGCGGCATAAAAGGCCGCAAGCCGGGGAACATCCCGGGTCAGCAGGCAGATTTCACCCAGGCGCATATCAGCCTTCTCCCTTCAGCGGCAGCAGATAGTCAACGGTGACGCAGCCCTCCGCGTCCGGTGTGGTGAAGCGGGGGCAGTTATACCGCACCAGCATGAGGCCGGGGGCGGGGGTCATGCCCTGCTCGGCCATGGCCTGAATGCACAGCGCCCTGGCAGCGGGGCCGTACAGGTCAGGGTCGTCCTCCCGGCCGCGCAGGTAGATCAGCGCATAGTCGGCCGCAGGCAGCTCAACGGCTTGGAAGCTCGCCGGCACTGGCGCGTTCTGCGGGAACAGCATACCGATCCAGGCTTCCTCCTGCCCGTTGCAGATGCGATAGCAGTCCATATAATCCGGGTCACAGGGCGGGACAGTATGATGCTCCAGTGCATCAAACCAGCTATTGGCCCACCAGTCAGCCCAGCGGGTGCCGGTGCGGCCGATCAGCCGAAGGGCAGGGAGAGCAACGCACCCGACATGGCGTACGGATACAGCCATGGAAAGCACCTCCTTGGTTTCATGCGGTTGAACGGGAATCCATACCTGCATTGTATCATCCTTTTTACCGGCTGGCAAGGCGAACATGGGCAAAAGAAAAGCCCCGGACGGAACGAATCCGCCGGGGCCAGAGGTTGGTGAAACTCAGCGCTGGACGCGGCCGTTGCCGGAGCCCTTCATCAGGGACTCGACTTCCGCCACGGACACACGGTTGTAGTCGCCGATGATGGTGTGCTTCAGGCAGGAAGCAGCCACGGCGAACTCCAGGGCAGTCTGCTCGTCGGCGTAGTTGTTCAGGCCGTAGATCAGGCCGCCGCCGAAGGAGTCGCCGCCGCCCACGCGGTCAACGATGTCGGTGATGGAGTACTTGCGGGAGAGGAAGAAGTCCTTGCCGTTGTACAGGCAGGCGCGCCAGTCGTTGTGGGTGGCGGACTTGCTCTCGCGCAGGGTGATGGCCACGCGCTTGATGTTGGGATAGGTGGCCATGGCCAGGGCCGCGATGGCCTTGTAGTTTTCCACGTTCAGCTCGCCGGCCTCCACGTCGCCCTGGGACTCAGCCTTCAGGCCCAGAGACTTCTGGAAGTCTTCCTCGTTGGCGATGACGGTGTCAACATACTTGACCAGCTCGGTCATGACTTCCTTGGCGTCCTTGCCATACTTCCACAGGTTCTTGCGGTAGTTCAGGTCGCAGGACACATGGATGCCGCGGGCCTGAGCAGCCTTCACAGCCTCCAGGGACAGGTCGGCAGCGCCCTGGGAGATGGCGGGGGTGATGCCGGTGAGGTGGAACCAGGTCGCGCCCTCGAAGACCTTGTCCCAGTCGATGTCGCCAGGCTTGGCTTCCGCGATGGCGGAGCCGGCACGGTCGTAGATCACCTTGGAGGGACGCTGCACAGCGCCGGTCTCCAGGAAGTAGATGCCCATGCGGCCATCCTTGCGGACGATCTTGCTGGTATCCACGCCGAAGCCGCGCAGCTCGCGGATGCAGGCCTCGCCGATGTCATTCTTGGGCAGGACGGTTACGAAAGCGGTATCCATGCCGTAGTTGGCCAGGGACACGGACACGTTGGCCTCGCCGCCGCCGAAGGTGGCCTCCAGCGAGGGGCTCTGGAAGAAACGCTCGTAAGCGGGGGACTTCAGACGCAGCATGATTTCACCAAAGGTAACAACCTTAGCCATTGGAATCTCCTCCTTCAAAGCATATGGATTTCAGGCAGGGGCGTAAAGCCCCGGAACCCGCGTGTGTGGGGGAAAAACGGAAGAAGCGTGTCCGCCGTGAAAAGCGTCAGTCGCGTAGGGTCGCGGCGCGCAACTCAAACGTCAGTCAAGACTGGCGGAGAAGAGGGGTGAAACCCCTTACTTCTGGACCAGGTGGAAGGCGAAGCCGCCGATTTCATCCTCCAGGTAGATGGCGATCAGCTTGCCGTTCTTGACCACCGCGGATTCCTCAATGAACTTGAAGCCGCGCTGCTCCAGATGCCACTTGGCGCGGGGCACGCTGTTGGTGCCGATGGCGATGTGGCCGTTCTTGCCGCGGCCCATCTTCTTCATGACCTCGAAGCCCACGCCGGCGAAGTTGGAGGAATTGCCCTCCTTCACGGGCCAGCCCATCAGCGCGGCGATCTTCTTCGTCACATTCAGGGACTCCTCGGCGTTCTCCGTGTTGATGCCCACGTGGCGCAGCTCGAAGCCCAGCATCTTGTCCACGGCGGAGCGGGTAGCGGCGGTGATGCGATCCCAGTCCTTGGCGGCAATGGCGTCCTTGGGGCACATCCAGGAACCGCCGCAGCACAGGATCTTGTCGAAGGCCAGGTAGTCCAGCATGTTCTTCTCGTTGATGCCGCCGGTGGGCATGAACTTCATGTCGGGATAAACGGGGGCCATGGACTTGATCAGGTTCAGGCCGCCCACAGCCTCGGCGGGGAAGAGCTTGACAGCCTTCAGGCCGCAGCGGATGGCGATCTGCACGTCAGAGGGGTTGGCCGTGCCGGGGCACACCGGGATGCCCTTGGCCACGCAATATTCCACGATCTCAGGAGAAAGGCCGGGGGAAACGATGGCGGCCGCGCCCGCGTTCACGGCGCGATCCACCTGCTCGGTGGTCAGCACGGTGCCGGCGCACAGCAGCACGTTGGGCAGCTCCTGGTGCACGCGGCGGATGGACTCCTCCGCGGCGGCGGTACGGAAGGTGATCTCGGCCACGGGCAGGCCGCCGTCAGACAGGGCCTTGCACAGCGGCACAGCGTCATCCGCATCATTGATGGCGATGACGGGCACCAGACCGGCCAGGGACAGTTTCTCCAAAAATTCCATGATCGTTCGTCCTTTCTGTTCAGATGGTATCTGGACTAAGGGATGTAAGGGTTTACATCACATGCTCGCAGCAGCCTGCGCCCGCAGGACAGATCAGGAGAACCGCCGCAGGCAGCCGATGCGCGCAAGCGCTGTGATGAAACACATTCCAAGCCATGTTCATGATACAACGTTCCGGCGAATCCGTCAAGGGAGATTCACGGCTTTTCGCCAAAAAACGGGAAAGCGGATAGCCCCGGGACACGCGGCAGCGCGGGGGACTGCCCGCATTTGTGCTTGCCCTGGGGCGCAGAACGTGGTATGATGAAGCAACACCGAAACTGTATGGAGAAAGGACAGAGCGGCATGAGCCAGATCACGGATTTCAAGTGCCCCTGCTGCGGCGGCTTCGTAGAGTTTGACCCTGCCAGCCAGCAGTTCAAGTGCCTGTACTGCGGACAGGTGCTGTCCAGGGACGACCTGACGGAATCGCAGAAGACCCAGCCCGCCCAGGAGCAGGCCCAGCCGGCAACCCTGGAGCAGCCCCCGGCGGAGGGCTCCTACCGGGCCTACCACTGCCGCAGCTGCGGCGCGCAGATCGTCACCACGGCGACCACCGCCGCCACCCGCTGCTACTACTGCCACAATCCTGTGGTGCTCAGCGACAGGCTGGATGGCGATTTCCGCCCCGACGGCGTGATTCCCTTCGCCCTGGACAAGCAGGGTGCCAAGGAGGCCTTCGCGAAGTTCATCGCGGGGAAGAAGTTCGTCAACCGTGCCTTCTATTCCCAGGCCCAGCTGGAAGACTTCTCCGGCGTGTACTACCCCTACTGGATGGGCGAAGTGGAGGGCAGCGCGTCCTTTGACGGCGAGGGCACCAGGGTCAGCGTGGCCCATGGCCCCCAGTACACCGTCACCACCACCCGGCATTACCGTGTACACCGGGAGGGTAAGGTCAGCTTCCGCAACCTGTTCCGCAGGGCGCTGACTTCCGCTGACCGCACGCTGTCGGAGGGCATCCATCCCTACCGCTACGGGGAGATGAAGGCCTACACGCCGGAGTACCTCAGCGGCTTCATGGCGGAAATGCGGGACGTTCCCGAGGACAGCGCCAAGGCCGAAATGCTCCACGAGGCGGAACAGCAGGTTCCCGGCATGATGAAGCGGGATCACACCTTCGATACCCTGAACGGCAATACCGCCTTCCGCGCAGAGAAGACGCGGATGAAGTATGTGCTGCTGCCCGCCTGGGTGCTGACCTGGAAGGGCCGGGGCGAAAATGCCGCCTACTATTACATGATGAACGGGCAGACGGGCGAGGTCTGCGGAAAGCTCCCGGTGGACAAGGGCAAGCTGATCCTGTGGTGCCTGGGGGTGGGGCTTGCGGTGTTCGCCCTTTTATGTGCGGGAGGTGCGTGGCTGTGGTAAAGAGGTTGAAGCGGATCCTGTGCCTGGCGGCCGCGCTGGTGCTGCTGCCCTGCCTGGCCCTGGCCGGGGAGATGGTGGTGGACGACGCGGGGCTGTTCACCCAGGCGGAAATCCGGCAGATGGAGGAGATCATCACCCGCATCCGGGATACCTACCAGATGGACGCGGTGGTGGTGACCAGCACGGCCCCCGGCTACAACGATACCCAGGACTTTGCCGACCTGTACTACGAACGCAACGGCTACGGCCTGGGGGATGACAAGGCGGGCCTTCTGTACCTGATCGACATGCGCAACCGGGTGCCCTGCATCAGTACCTCCGGCGTGATGATCGACTACATCACCGACAGCCGCCTGAACGAGCTGTTCGACTGCAGCTACGATCAGCTGGCCGCCGGGCAGTACGGGCAGTCCACCATCACGCTGCTGAGCAAGCTGGAATCCTTCCTGCGCAAGGGCCGCCAGGAGGGCTCCTTCCGCTATGATGCGGAGACGGGCGAGCGGCTCAGCGGCCTGTACAACGCCCTCACCGGGGGCGAGGCGCTGATCGCCGCGCTGGCTGGTCTGGCGGTGGCGGCGGTGATCTACCTGACGGTCAATTCCCGCTACAGCCTCAAGGGCGGCGCGTACCGCTACGACATGGCGGGCAACACCTCCTGCCAGCTGACCCAAGACGATGAAGTGTTCCTGCGCCAGAATGTGGTACGCACCCGCAACGCGCCTCCGCCCCAGAGCGGCGGCGGTGGCGGCGGTCACTCCGGCAGCGGCAGCAGCGTGCATACCTCCTCCTCCGGCGGCATCCATGGCGGCGGCGTAGGGAGAAAATTCTGATGCTGCGCCGGGAAAAATCCAGGCGGCTTCAAGCCCTGCAGACCATCTTCGGCCTGCAGGGCTTTCGTCCCGGTCAGGAGAAGGCCGTCGATACGCTTTTGCGGGGCCGGGATCTGCTCTGCATCCTGCCCACGGGGGCGGGCAAGTCCCTGTGCTGGCAGCTGCCCGCGGCGCTCCATGAGGGCTGGACGCTGGTGGTGTCACCGCTCATCGCCCTGATGCGGGATCAGCTGCGGGGGCTGCAGGCCCACGGACTGGACGCAATCTGCCTGGACAGCCTGCAGACGGAGAATGAGCGGGAAGCGTGCATGCATCGGCTGGAATCAGGGCAGGCGAGGATCATGCTGGTCTCCCCGGAGCGGCTGCAAAGCGTGCGCTTCCGCCGGGCGGTGCAGGCCCGTCCGCCCTGGCTGCTGGTGGTGGACGAGGCCCACTGCATTCCCCGCTGGGGCGAGAGCTTCCGACCGGCCTACGCGCAGCTGGATCAGTTCCTGGGGGATCTGCCGGCGCGTCCCGTGCTGTGCGCCATGACTGCCACGGCAGACGCCGCCATGCGCCGGGACATCGCCCGGAGCCTGGGCATGCGCCGCCCGAAACAGGTGGTGCTACCGGTGACCCGGGAGAACCTGCACATGGCCGTCCACACTACCATCCGCCCGGAGGAGACCATTCTTCTCCTCATGGAGGAGCACGCGGGCGGAAAGCGCGTGGTGTTCTGCCGCACCCGCCGGGAGACGGAGCGTCTGGCGGCGCTGCTGCGCGGGGAAGGCATGGCGGCGGAGCACTACCACGCGGGCATGGACAGGGAGGAACGCCTGGCGGTGCAGACGCGCTTTAGCGCCGGGGAAACGGAGGTGCTGACGGCCACCACGGCCTTCGGCATGGGCGTGGATGTGCCGGACATCCGCTGCATTGTGCTCAGCGGTCTGCCGGAAACCATGCTCGACCTGGCGCAGCAGTTCGGCCGGGCGGGCCGGGACGGCGAAAGGGCGGACTGCGTGCTGCTGCTGGATCCTGCTGCGCTGGAAATTCAGCGGAAGCATTTGCGGCGGCGCAGGCGGGACGGCTGGGCAGTCTGGCATAGAGCGTGCCGGGAAGCGTCCGCGCTGCTGGACTGGTGCCTGAGCGGCCGGTGCCTGCAGCAGGGCATTGCCCGGGCCTTCGGGCAGCGGTGCGCGACCTGCGGGGTGTGCTCGGCCTGCCTGAGGGCGAAACGGCTGGGCGGCTTCCGACGGCTGACAGCTACGCCGGAGCTGCAGCACATGCGCGAGCGTCACCTGCGGGCCTGGGCCCTGCGGTGGGAGCGGGCTGAAATCGCCCGGAAGTCCGGGGTAAGCAGGCAGGCCGTCATGCCGGAGCATGTGCTGCGAAGGGCCTCGGAAACCGGGCGAATGCCGGCCAATGCGCGAATGCGGATTGCGGATATCCGGCGGATGCAGGCCCTGCTGGATCACATGACGGGCCAGGAGGAATAAAAAGCGTCTCCGCTGCATACAATGGCGCTATGCGGTGCGGGGAGGCGACAGCGATGCAGGCGGTGATCACGGACGTCATGGGCAGCGAAGGGCTGCGTCCCCTGACGCAGGGGCTCCCCGGGGCCATGCTGCCCCTGCTGGACGAGCCGCTGGCCGGGCTGACGCTGCATCTTCTGCGGCGGCACGGGGTCAGGCGGGCGACGATCCTCAGCCGGGACGAGCGCATCATGGCGGCCCTGGGCGACGGAAGCCTCTACGGCATGAGCCTTGCTTACGCCAATGCCTGGCCGGAGGACGCAGAAGCCGTGCTGCTTCTGCGGGGAGACGCGGTGACGGACATGGATCTGTCCGCGCTGCTTGACCGCCACAGGGAAAACGGCGGCGCCTGCGAAGCCGTGGGGACAGAGAAACCCCATGCGGCCCTGGGTGCACTGGCGATTGCCGGGAAAACCCTGCAGCGCATGCCTCCTGCTGAACGCCTCGGCGACGTGCTGTCCACGCTGCGCTCGATGGAGATTCCCACGCACAGTGTGCCCCTGCGGTGCTACTGGCATGCGGTGGAGGACACGGAGGGCTACCGCCGGGCCCAGAGGGATCTGCTGGAGGGGCGCATCGGGCTGCCGGTGCGGGGCTGCAGGCGGGGCAGTGCCATCGTCGCGCCGGGGATGCGCCTGCCCGGTGAGGTTCGCGTGACGGGCCGGTGCTACGTGGGGCCCTTCACCCGGGTGGAGCCTGGGGCTGTGCTGGGGCCGGGGACGGTGCTGGGGCGGGGCGCGCAGGTGGGCCGCAGGGCGTACCTGGAGAACGCCTGCCTGTGGGAAAACGCCCGGGCCGACCCGGATGCCATCCTGCGCAACGTGATGGTGATCCCCCGCATGGGCAACATCGCCCTGCAGCAGATGATTCACCTGGAAGCAAACTATCCGCGAAATGGTTCTTGACAGCAGCGCATCGGGCGCATATAATGGTTCTCGTAAGATGCTCCTGGGGTGTTCGACAGTGCGCCGATTGTTCCCCGACATTTCAAAAATGGAGCCCGGGTCCAAGTCTTGTGATGTCATGCCCCCGTCTTTTGACGCCAGGGGACGGCAGAGGCAAGCGGCAGGGCACCAGCCTGCTTTAACAGAGCGGGTGAAAATACGGCGCGCATCGGCATCCTGGGGTATCTCTCTGTTGTCAAAAAAGTGGCCTGTCGGCCACTTTTTTGAGTTTTGCACTCTCTCACTGGTCGGGCTGCAAGCAGCCCTCCCGGCCGTTCGTTCGTGTAAGGAAGCGATTTTGCGGAGCAAAATCGCACGAAGGCTGACGCGCATGTCGTCAGCCTTCGATTTCAGTCTCCGACGGCAAATGACTGAAACCAATGAATGCTGATTATGATGTCCGTCAGCGGCCATCGGGCCGTTTTTTTACGCCAAAGGAAAAGCGGCGGCCTTGCCGCATTTTCCCTTGACAAGCCTTGACCCCTTTGGGTATAATAGCTGCAATGGCTTTGATGGAAAGAGTACCGTGCGGGATGCGTCAAGAGAGCCGCGGATGGTGGGATGCGGCCGGGAACGCGCGGGAACATGGCTCCGGAGCCTCGCGGCTGAACCCCACGCGTCATGGGCAAGTAGGCTGCGGCGGGTCGCGCCGTTACACGTAGGATGAGCGATAAATCAGGGTGGCAACGCGGATGGATCAGTCCGCCCCTATCAAGCAGGGGACGGACTTTTTTCGTGCGTCCGTCCGCAACCATGAAGGAGGAGATATCCCATGTGCCAGCAGTGCAAGAAGCCCTTCTACATCACAACCCCTATCTACTACCCCAGCGACAACCTGCACATCGGCCACGCCTACTGCTCCACCGCCGCGGACTCCATGGCTCGCTTCAAGAAGCTGACGGGCTATGACGTGTACTTCCTCACCGGCACCGACGAGCATGGCCAGAAGATCGAGCGCAAGGCCATCGCCAAGGGCGTCACGCCCCAGGAATACGTGGATCACATCGTGGCGGGCATCAAGGAATTGTGGAAGCTGATGGACATCGAGTACGACGATTTCATCCGCACCACCGACCAGCGCCACGTGGAGTGCGTGCAGCGCATCTTCAAGCAGCTCTACGAGCAGGGCGATATTTACAAGAGCGAATACGAGGGCTGGTACTGCACCCCCTGCGAGTCCTTCTGGACGGAGCTGCAGCTCAAGGACGGCAAGTGCCCCGACTGCGGCCGCCCCGTGGAAAAGACCCGGGAGGAAAGCTACTTCTTCAAGCTGAGCAAGTACCAGGACTGGCTGATCCAGTACATCGAGGAGCATCCCGGCTTCATCCAGCCCGCCACCCGCACCAACGAGATGCTCAACAACTTCCTGCGTCCGGGCCTGAACGACCTGTGCGTCAGCCGCACGTCCATCAAGTGGGGTATCCCCGTGACCTTCGACGAGAAGCACACGGTGTATGTCTGGCTGGACGCGCTGAGCAACTACATCTCCGCCCTGGGCTACGGCACCGACCATGACGAGCTGTTCCGCAAGTACTGGCCTGCGGATGTACATCTGGTGGGCAAGGAGATCGTGCGCTTCCATACCATCATCTGGCCCATCATGCTCCACGCCCTGGGCCTGCCCCTGCCCAAGCAGGTGTTCGGCCACGGCTGGCTGGTCATCGACGGCAAGAAGATGGGCAAGTCCGTGGGCAACGTGGTGGATCCCGTGGTGCTGTGCAACCGCTATTCCTCCGACGCGGTGCGCTACTTCCTGATGAGGGAGATGCCCTTCGGCTCCGACGGCGAGTTCACCCTCAAGGCCATGCTCACCCGCATCAACGCCGACCTGGCCAATGACCTGGGCAACCTGGTCTCCCGCACGGTGGCGATGATCGAGAAGTACTTTGGCGGCGCCATCACCGCTATCGATGCGGTGGACGAGAGCATCGACCGGCCCCTGTGGGATCTGGCCGAGGCCACTCCTGCCCGGGTGGAGGAGCAGGTCAACGCCTTCCAGTTCTCCGGCGCGCTGCAGGAAATCTGGAAGCTCATCGGCGAGTGCAACAAGTACATTGACGTGACCCAGCCCTGGGTGCTGGGCCGCGACGAGAGCCGCAAGGCCCGCCTGGCCACCGTGCTGTACACCTTGGCCGAGTGCGTGCGCCGGGTGGCGGTGATGATCAGCTTCGTCATGCCCCGCACGCCGGAGCGTATCTTCGCCCAGATCGGCGTGACCGACCCCGACCTCAAGACCTGGGACAGCATTGTGAAGCCCTTCGGCGCGCTGCCCCTGGGACTGAAGGTTTGCAAGGGCGAGGCGCTGTTCCCCCGTCTGGACATCCAGAAGGAGATCGAGCGGGACAATCCTCCTGCGGAGGAGGCCCCCAAGGCGGCGAAGAAGCCCGAGAAGAAGAAGGAGCAGAAGCATCAGGCACCTGAATTCCCGGCGGAGATCGCCTTTGACGATTTCTGCAAGTGCAAGATCCAGGTGGGCCGCGTGCTCTCCTGTGAGAAGGTGGAGAAGAGCAACAAGCTCCTGCGCTTCCGCCTGTCCTTCGGCAAGGACGGCGAGCGCACCATCCTCAGCGGCATCGCCAAGTATTACGATCCCGCCACCCTGGTGGGCCGGCAGGTGGTGGCCATCACCAACCTGGCGCCCCGCAAGATTGCCGGCGAGGAGAGCCAGGGCATGATTCTCTCCGGTGTGGACGATCAGGACAACCTGCGCCTGGTGGCTGTGGGCGAGGGCCTGGAGGACGGTGCCATCATCGGATGATCGAGCTGTTCGATTCCCACTGCCATGTGGACGAGGAGAAGTTTGACGCTGACCGGGAGGAGGCCCTTGCCCGTATGCGGGAGCGTGGCGTAACACGCTTCGCCGTCATCGGGTCGGACATGGCTTCCTCCCGCCGCAGCGCGGATTTCGCCGCCTGCCACGAGGGCTGCTGGGCGGCGGTGGGGGTGCATCCCCACGAGGCCAAGGGCTGGCAGGAGGGCGACGAGGAACGCCTGACTGCCTGGCTGAAGGAGGACAGGGTTGCCGCCATCGGCGAGATCGGCCTGGACTACTACTACGATCTGTCCCCCCGGGAAACCCAGCAGGAGGTGTGCCTTAGGCAGATGGACCTGGCCTGGCGGCTGGATGTGCCGGTGGTCTATCACGTCCGCGACGCGCATCAGGACATGCTGGACATGATGAAGGCCCGCAAGGAAAAGCTCTCCGGCGGGATCATCCACTGCTTCTCCGGCAGCTGGGAGATCGCTAAGGAGTACCTGAAAATGGGGTTCTACATCAGCTTCGCCGGGCCTGTCACCTTCAAGAAGGCCCCCAAGCTGCAGGAAGCCGCCGTGAACGTGCCCATCGACCGGATTCTGGTGGAGACGGACAGCCCCTACCTGGCTCCTGAGCCCGTCCGGGGGCGGCGCAACGAGCCCGCCAACGTGTACTACGTGGCGGAGAAGATTGCCGCGCTGCGGGGCATACCGCTGGAGGACTTCGCTGCCCAGACCACCCGCAACGCCCTGGCGGCCTATCGCATCGGGTGAAAACAAGATATCCGCAGGGACGCTCCGGCTGAACGGGGCGTCCCTTTTGTGATGGAAGGATAGCGGTTGCGTGAAAAGCAACAGCGTGCTATAATAAACTGATTAACCATGCGGAGGTGGTGGCGGTGATCACGGCGGTGTGCATGAATCCGGCCTTTGACAGGACGGTGACGGTGGATGCCCTCATGCCCGGACAGGTCAACCGCATCCGCGATGCCCGCACGGACATGGGGGGCAAGGGCGTGAACGTGGCCGTGGTGGCCCGTCGGCTGGGTCTGGAAGCCCAGTGCGTGGGCTGCATGGGTGAGGAGGGCGCGGAACGCTTCGCCGCCATGATGGATGCGGAGGGCCTGCCGCACCGGTTCCTCACGATCCCTGGGACGCTGCGCACCAACACCAAGGTGGTCAGCCTGGACGGCTCCGGCGTGACGGAGCTGAACGAGTCCGGCGCAGCCCTGACGGCGGACACGCTGGAGCAGTTCTTCCGCCTGGCGGAGGAAGCTGCTGGATCAAGCGGCATGGCGGTGGTGACGGGCTCCCTGTCCCCGGGCTGCCCGGAGGGAACCTACCGGACGCTGATCCGCTGCATGGGCGTGCCCTGCATCCTGGATGTGGGCGGCCGCGAGCTGCTGCTGGGCGCGGAGGCCGGGCCGCTGCTGGTCAAGCCCAACATCCATGAGCTGGAAGCTGCCCTGGGGGAGAGGCTTTCCACCCGGGCGGAGGTTGTCCGGGGCGCACGGAAGCTGCTGGCCCTGGGCGCGCAGAACGCGCTGATTTCCATGGGCGGGGACGGCGCGGTGATGGTGACCCCGGAGGGCGCATGGTACGCACCGCCGGTTCCGGTGGAGGTGAAATCCACCGTGGGTGCGGGGGACGCCATGGTGGGCGGCGTACTGGCAGGGCTTTCGGAGAAGCCGGGCGACATGCGGCATGCGCTCCGGTGGGGCACGGCGGCGGGGGCTGCCAGCGTCATGACCGAGGGTACGCAGCTGATCCGCCCGGAGGACATTGCGCCCTTGCTGGAGCAGGTTCAGATACAGGAAGTGTGAGCGTTGTTTTTCAGAAGGAAGTTTCGGGCTGATTTCACCGACGGGGTGATCGACCTGGTGCCCGCATGGCTGGTTCCGCCGGACGAGGACATGGGCTTCGGGGACTGCTGGGACTATATCATTGCGCCCCATGATGTGCGCAGGGAGGCCGGACGGATCAGCCTGCGCCTGGGGGAGAGCCCCTGCGTGTACTATTTCGGGCATATCGGGTATCATGTGGACGAGCCCTACCGGGGGCAGCACTACGCCCGGCGGGCCTGTGAGCTGCTGCGGCCGCTGATCGTTGCGGCGGGCAAGAGCAGCGTGGTCATCACCTGCGACCCGGACAACATCCCCAGCCGCCGCACCTGCGAGGGCCTTGGCTGCACGCTGGAGCGTATTGTGGATGTGCCGCGGGCCATTTCCTCCCGGTGGGAGATCAGCGACGTGAAGTGCCGCTACATCTGGCGGATGAACGGATGACAGGCAATTTCCGAAGTTCAGCAGGGTATGATAAACATGCGGCGGTCTGTCGCCGCGAAGGGAGCGGGACGATGGAGGTTCAGGCGAAGGGCGTCAAGGTGCATTGCGAAATCACCGGCACGGGGGAAAAGCGCGTGGTACTCCTGCACGGCTGGGGCTGCGACGGCAAATTGATGAAGCCCGTGGCGGATTTCCTCAGCCAGGACATGACGGTGCTGTCCATCGACTTTCCCGCCCATGGCGAGAGCGGCCGTCCGCCGGAGCCCTGGGGCGTGCCGGAGTTTGCGGCCTGCACGCTGGAGGTGCTGCGCCAGCTGGACTTCCTGCCCTGCAGCGTGATCGCCCATTCCTTCGGCGGTCGCATCACCATCGAGCTGGCGGCCCAGGACGATACGCTCTTTGAGAAGTTGCTCCTCACCGGCAGTGCGGGCCTGAAATCCCGCCCCACCGAGGAAGGAAAGAAGCGCAGCGAGGAGTACCGCCGCCAAAGGGAACGCTGGGAGAAGCTGAAAAAGCTGAAGCTCTTCGGCTGCCTGCCGGAGAGGATGATCGACCGGCTCCGGGAGAAGTACGGCTCGAAGGATTACCTCGCCCTGGACGAGGAGATGCGCAAAACCTTCGTCAAGGTGGTCAACCACGATCAGGCGGAGCTTCTGCCCCGTATCCATCAGCCCACGCTGCTCATCTGGGGGGATAAGGACACGGAGACGCCCCTGTGGATGGGTCAGCAGATGGAGCGGGACATTCCCGACGCGGGCCTGGTGATCTTTGAGGGCGGGACGCATTTTGCCTTCCTGGAGCAGGTGCAGCGGTTCAACCGGGTGGCGCACGTGTTCCTGATGGGGCAGGGCGCATGACCGGCAGAACCGCTGATGCAACCCGACAGGATGCCCCAATGAATTTCCGATGGAGGATATCCGGATGAGCAACACATGCTTTCTATGGCTGACGGTGCACGCCACGGCGGCCTCGTCCGTGGTAGCGGGGCGGAAGCTGATTCACTACTTCCAGCTGGAGAGCTACCAGTTCCCCGGCTATTTCCGCACGCTCCGGCGCAATCTGCCCGCGACGCTGGTACCCGGCGCGGCGCTGTGCGCGGTGCAGCTGGCGCTGATTGCGGCCTTTGGCTGGTGCGTGAAGTCCGGCTGGCTCCACGGCGCGGTGGCGGGCCTGCTGCTGGCGGCCCTGTCGATGGGCGCGGCGTGGGGCATCCGTGTGCTGACGGTGGAGAAGAAGGCCAAGAAGCCCCTGGTGTTTACCCCTCGCGTGAAGCGGCTGTACGCGGTCAGCGCGGTGGTGTATGCGCTGGTGCTGGCGGGGCTTCGCGCGCTGCTGGGGGATTGCTGGGTGTGGCTGGGGCTGTTCCCGCTGCTGCTGCCCCTGTGGGTGGCATTGGCGGGGCTGCTGGCCTGGCCCATTGAGAAGCTCATCAGCGAGATGTACTTCCGGGACGCCCAGCGGATGCTCCGGGAGCGGCCCGACCTGATCAAGATCGGCATCACCGGCAGCTACGGCAAGACCAGCGTGAAGTTCATCCTGGGGACGCTGCTGAGCGAAAAATACCAGACCCTGGTCACGCCCTCCAGCTTCAACACCCCCATGGGGGTGACGAAAGTCATCCGCACCAGGCTGCAGCCCGCCCATCAGGTGTTCGTGGCGGAGATGGGTGCGCGGCATGTGGGGGATATCAAGGAGATGTGCCGCCTGGTGCATCCCACCTACGGCGTGCTGACCAGCGTCGGCCCCCAGCACCTGGACACCTTCAAGACCCTCGAGCGCATCAAAAAGACCAAGTACGAGTTGATGGACGCCATTCCCCCGGAGGGCTGCTGCTTCTTCCCGGACGATGGGGATATCTGCCGGGAGCTGTACGACCGCACGGAGAAGGAAAAGCGGCTGTGCTGCGTGCATCCCGGAGATGCGGACGTGTGGGCGGAGGACATCACGGTGTCCCCGGCGGGAAGCAATTTCCTGCTGTGCACGAAGGATGACCGCATCCGCTGCGAAACCAGGCTCCTGGGCGAGCACAACATTCAGAATATCCTGCTGGCGGCCACGGTGTGCCTGCGGCTGAACATGACGCTCCGGCAGATCGTCCGGGGCATCAGCCGGCTGGAGCCGGTGGAGCACCGCCTGCAGCTGATCCCTTCCACGGGCGTGACCATCATTGACGATGCGTTCAACAGCAATCCCCGGGGTGCGCAGGCTGCGCTGGAGGTGCTGCGGCAGTTCAGCGGGCGGCGCATTATCATCACCCCCGGCATGGTGGAGCTGGGCGGGGAGGAAGCGGCCTTCAACCGGGCCTTCGGGCGGAAGATGGCCTCCTGCGCGGACGTGGCGATCCTGGTGGGCCGCCGCCATACCCAGCCCATTGCCGAGGGACTGCGGGAGGAAGGCTTCCCGGATGAGAACATTCACCCGGTGGGCAGCCTGGCCGAAGCAGCTGCGATGCTGCGCATTCTGGGCCGTGCGGGGGATGTGGCCCTGTTCGAGAACGATCTGCCGGACAATTATTCCGAGACGTAAGGTCTTTCAGGAGGATGAGCGATATGAGCAAGATTCAGCTTGGCGTGATTTATGGCAGCCGCAGCTGCGAGCGGGAAGTAGCCATCATCAGCGCGGTGCAGCTGATGAATCATGTGGACACGGAGAAGTACGATGTGATTCCCGTGTACATCAGCGAGCAGGGCATGTGGTACACCGGCGAAGCCCTGCGGGACATCAGCGCCTACACGCCCTTCAATCCTGACCGCAAGGGCATCGAGCAGGTGCATCTGGACGTGACTGCCGGTTCCGGCGCACTGATGGCCACCCGGCCCGGCAAGGGGCTCTTCGGGCATCCGACGCAGGTGGTGGCAGCGCGGCTGGAGGTGTGCGTGGTCGTCATGCACGGCCTGAACGGCGAGGACGGCACCCTGCAGGGCATGCTGGAGCTGGCCAACCTGCCCTATACCTCCACGGGGGTGGCGGGCAGCGCCATCGGCATGGACAAGATCATGATGAAGCAGTTCTTCCGCGGGGCGGGGGATCTGCCGGTGCTGCCGGACTGCTGGTTCACCCGCTCCATGTGGGAGAAGGATCGGGAGGCCGTGCTGGATGAGGCGGAGAAGCTGGGCTACCCCGTGTTCGTCAAGCCCGCGAACCTGGGTTCCTCCATTGGCGTGAGCCGGGCGGACGACCGGGAGGGGCTGATTGATTCCCTGGAGCTGGCCTTCGACTATGACCGCCGTGTGCTGGTGGAGAAGGGCCTCGACAAGCCCATCGAGCTGAACTGCTCCGTCCTGGGCTATGACGACGAGGTGGAGGCTTCCCCCATCGAGATGCCCATCTCTGCCGAAAAGTTCCTGGACTTCAAGGAGAAGTACCTGGCCTCCGGCGGCTCCAAGGGCATGGCGAGCCTGCACCGCATCCTGCCCGCGCCTATCCCGGATGAACTGAAGGAGAAGATTCAGGCGCTGTCCCGGCGCATCTTCCGCATGCTGGACTGCAAGGGCGTGGTGCGCATCGACTACATGTGGGACAGGAACTCCGACAACATCTACATCACCGAGATCAACACCATCCCCGGCTCCCTGGCCTTCTACCTGTGGGAGAACGCGGGCGTAAAGTACACCCGGCTGATCGACCGGCTGGTGGATTGCGCCCGGAAGGCCCATGAGGACAAGAATCTGCGCAACTATGCATTTACATCCGATATACTGCGCAGCGTGAGCCTGGGCGGGCCCAAGGGGACCAAGGGCGCCAAGGGCTGCAAGGGAGCCAAGGCATGACCTGGCGCGGAAACCGGCAGCAGTCGGAGGCCCATCGTCAGCCCTGGCCTGAGGAACCCCGGTGGGACGGCCCGGGCTATGAGAACCCCGGATACGGCGAACCTGGTAATGATTCCCAAGGCTACGATGAACCCGCGTACGATGATCCGGCCTATGGCCCTGACGCCTATGACGAACCGCCGCTGGCCCGGGAGATCATCGCCACCAACCGCACGGTGCTGCTCACATGCACGCTGGCGGCCATGATCAGCCTGTTCGGGCTGTTCCTGTGCTTTGCGGAGAAGCGCAGCCGGGCCATCCGGCACTTTGCGGGGCAGTCAGCGACGTTGATGGGCATCCATGCCTTGCTGGCGCTGATCCTTTTTGCCCTGGGCAGCCTGCTGGGGAGCCTGCCGCTGATCGGCATCGTGCTGCGGGGGCTGTGCCTGGTGGTATACCTGGCCGCGCTGCTGGTGATCATCGTCCTGCGCATCCGGATGATGTTTTTCGCCTATCAGGGCATCCGCTTTACACTGCCTGTGGTGGGCGAGCGGATCAGCCGATGGATGGGCGTGTAATATGGAAAGTGAAGGAGCACCTATGCATCTGGAAGATGTACAGTCCCCGCGGGACATCAAAAGCCTGTCCTACGAGGAGCTGGAGACCCTGGCGGCGGAGATCCGCGCGGAGCTGGTGGCCACCGTGGCCCAGCGGGGCGGACACCTGGCCTCCAACCTGGGTGTGGTGGAGCTGACGCTGGCGCTGCACCGGGTGTTTGACATGCCGGAGGACAAGATTATCTTCGACGTGGGTCACCAAAGCTATGTGCACAAGCTGATCACCGGCCGCTACAACCGCTTCGGCTCCCTGCGCAGCTTCGGCGGATTGTCCGGCTTCCCCAAAAGGGCGGAGAGCGAGTACGACGTGTTTGAGACGGGGCATTCCTCCACGGCGCTGTCCGCTGCCCTGGGCATGGCGAGAGCCCGGGATTTCCAGGGGCAAAAGCATCATGTGGTGGCCCTGGTGGGGGACGGCGCGCTGACCGGCGGGCTGTGCTACGAGGCTCTGAACGACGCGGGCAACAGCCAGACGCAGATGATCGTCATCCTCAACGACAACGAGATGTCCATTGCCCCCAACGTGGGCGCGCTGTCCCGGCATCTGACGGATCTGCGGGTGAGCAAGGGCTGGACCAGCACCAAGCGGGCCGTGCGCAACCGGCTGACCCGCATTCCCGTGGTAGGCAAGCCTGTCTACCGCTTCGTCCACTGGGTGAAGAATTCCGTCAAGTCCGCGGTGATGAAGGACGGGGACGGCTTCTTCACAGCTCTGGGCTTCCATTACTTTGGCCCCATTGACGGGCACGAGCTGCACAGCCTGGAGAAAACCCTGCGCCTGGTCAAGGAGTTCGACGGCCCGGCGGTGGTGCATGTGCTGACCCGCAAGGGCTACGGTTACCCCAAGGCGGAGGCGCTGCCCGAGCAGTTCCACGGCACGCCGCCCTTCTATGTGGAAACGGGCGACCCGCGCAAGGCATCGAACCTGCCCTCCTTTGGCCAGGTGATGGCCCGGGAACTGGCGGACATGGCCAAGACGGACAGGCGCATTGTAACCATCACCGCGGCCATGCCCGGCGGCACGGGGCTGAACCTGTTCCAGGCCGAGCATCCGGACAGGATGCTGGACGTGGGCATTGCCGAGGAGCATGCCGTCACCCTGGCGGCAGGGCTGGCGGCGGGGGGCATGAAGCCCTACTTTGCGGTGTACGCCTCCTTCTTCCAGCGCAGCTTCGACCAGATGATCCACGATGTGTGCATGCAGAAGCTGCCGGTGACCTTCCTGCTGGACCGGGCGGGGCTGGTGGGTGAGGACGGCGCGACCCATCACGGTGTGTTTGACCTGGCCTCCATGCTGCCTGTCCCCAATCTGACGGTGCTGGCCCCCCGGGATCTGGCGGAGCTGAAGGCCATGATCCGCTGGACGGCCTCCTTCGACGGCCCCTGCGCCATCCGCTACAGCCGCACGCCGGTGGATCTGAGCGAAGCATATCCCTGCGAGGGCTTCACCTGCGGCAAATGGGAGATCCTGCGCGAGGGCACGGACTGCGCGCTGCTGGCGGTGGGCTCCATGGTTGCGCCCGCGCTGGAGACCGCTGAGCTGCTGGCGAAGAAGGGCGTGAGCGCGGCGGTGGTCAACTGCTCCACCGTCAAGCCCATGGACGAGGACATGCTCTTCCGCCTGGATGGCACACCGCTGTTCACCATGGAGGAGCACGTGCTGACGGGGGGCTTCGGCAGTGCGGTGTGCGCCTTCTGCGTGGGCAATGACCTGGCTGTACCGCTGATTACCTTCGGCGTACCGAACACCTTTGTGCAGCATGGCCGCCACGACCAGCTGATGAAATACCTGGGCCTGCAGCCCAAACAGATGGCGCAGCGTATCGCCGCCGCGCTGAGGATGAAGGGGAAAGAGCATGAGCGATAAGATGCGCGCGGATGTGGCGCTGGTCAGCCGGGGGCTGTGCGAGAGCCGGGAGAAGGCGCAGGCCGCCATCATGGCGGGGCAGGCCTACATCGGTGAGAGGAAGATCAACAAGGCCAGCGATCCCGTCCGCCCGGAGGACGAGCTGATCCTGCGGGGTGCGGCCCATCCCTTCGCCAGCCGTGGCGGGCTGAAGCTGGAGAAGGCCATCCGCTCCTTCGGGGCGGATCTGACAGGCAAGGTGTGCATGGACATCGGCGCGGCCACCGGCGGGTTCACGGATGTGTGCCTGAGAGCGGGGGCTGCGCATGTTTATGCCATCGACGTGGGCTACGGCCAGTTTGACTGGCGGCTGCGCAACGATCCGCGCGTGACGGTGATGGAGCGCACCAATGCCCGCTACCTGACGGCGGAGCAGGTGCCGCTGCACCCCACGGTGACGGTGATGGACGTGAGCTTCATCTCCATCCGGCTGATTCTGCCGGTGGCGGCGGGGCTGATGGGGGACGAGGGTGTGTTCTACACGCTGATCAAGCCCCAGTTCGAGGCCGGGCGCGAGCGTGTGGGCAAAAAGGGCGTGGTGCGGGATCCCGCGGTGCATGCGGCGGTGCTGGAGGAGATCGTTGCCTTCTGTCCCAGCTTCGGCTGGCAGGTGCAGGCCCTTGATTTTTCGCCCATCACCGGTCCGGAGGGGAACATCGAGTTCCTGGCGAAGATCACCCGCCGCACCCGGGAAGAGGAACCCTGCACGCCGGAATTTATCCGTGCATTGGTGGCCCAGGCCCATGAAAGCATGAAAAAGGACAAGTGAGCCGTGGCTCCGGCATGTTTTTCCTGACGGACAGCACATGTATATACTTGAATGAATATTCATTCTGTGCTATAATGTATCCCATTGAGATCAGCAGAGGCGGCAGCGCCGCCCGCACAGGATGGAGGATGTACCCCCTATGAAGACTGTTCGTCAGATGGCCATTTTGGATATTATCGCCAAGCAGGATGTGGAGACGCAGGAGGAGCTGGCGGAAGCCCTGCGCGACCGGGGCATTCAGGTGACCCAGGCCACCGTCTCCCGGGACATCAAGGAGCTGCGCCTGCTCAAGGTGCTGACCCCCTCGGGCTCCTACAAGTACGCCACTGCGGACAAGGCGGAGAACGGCCTGTCCGAGCGGTTCATCCGCATGCTGGCGGAGTCGCTTTTGTCGGTGGCTGCGTCCAACAACCTCATTGTGGTCAAGACCCTCAGCGGCTCGGCCAACGTGGCGGCGGAGGCCCTCGACTCCCTGCACTGGCCGGAGATTCTCGGCACCCTGGCGGGAGACAACACCATTCTGCTTATCATCCGCTCGGAGGCGGAAGCGCCCGACGTGGTGCGCCGCATCCAGGAAATGATCAAGTAACGACCCGGTAAGGAGCGTTCGACAACCATGATACTGTCCATGCGCATGCACAATATTGCCCTCATTGAGGATCTGACCCTGGAGTTTGCCGAGGGCCTGCACGTGCTCACCGGCGAAACCGGCGCGGGCAAGTCCATCATTGTGGATGCGGTGAACCTGGTGCTGGGCGGCAGGGCCGACCGGGAGCTGATCCGCACAGGGACGGACAAGGCCTGGGTGGAAGCCGTGTTCGACGTGCCGGGCAATGTGCAGGTCAGCCGGTTCCTGGCCGATCAGTCCATTGACGCGGAGGGAACGCTTGTCACCCTCTACCGGGAAATCAGCCGCAGCGGGCGCAACCTGTGCCGGGTATGCGGCGTTGTGGTGCCGGTGAGTGTACTGAAGGAGCTGGCTGCGCTGCTTATGGATGTGCATGGCCAGCATGAGGCCCAGTTCCTGATGGATCCGAGGTATCATCTGCGCTTCCTGGACGAGTCGGGGGATGAGGCCCATCAGACGCTCCTGCGCCAGGTGGAGGAGGCGTACCAGGCCTTCATCCAGAACCACCGCCGCTATGCCCGGCTGGTGAAGGAAAACGAGCAGAAGCAGTACCGCATGGAGACGCTGAAGAAGTCCCTGGAGGAGCTGAAGAAGGCCAAGCTCCGGGCGGGGGAGGAGGAAGCGCTGACAGCAGAAAAGGAGCGCTTCCGCCACGCGGAGAAGATTGCCACGGCGGTACAGACGGCCTACGGCGTTTTGTCCGCCAGCGAGGAGGGCGAGCCGCTGCTGACCCGCCTCAAGGAAGCCCTGACCGCCCTGCAGAGCCTTGGCAATCTGGGAGAGCCGTACCAGTCCCTGGCCTCCCGGTGCGAATCGGCCTACTATGAATTGGAAGAAATCGGCTATGAGCTGGCGGCCATGATGGAGAACGGGGAGTTCGATCCCCGCCGGGCTGAGCAGGTGGAAGCCCGTCTTGATCTGATCCGCCGCCTGGAGCGCAAGTACGGCGAGAACATCCCCGCGGTGCTGGCCAACCAGGAGCAGATGCAGGAGGAGTACGACAACTTCGCCAGCATGGATCAGCAGGTGGCGGCCATGGGCCAGGAGCACAAGCGGCTGCTGGCGGCCTACCGCACCCTGGCGCGGCAGCTGACGGCCTCCCGGCAGGCGCTGGCGGCGGTGTTTGAAAAGCGGATGATGGCGCAGCTGGCGGATCTGGGCATGGAGAAAACCGTGTTCCAGGCGGCCTTTGCGCCCCGGCCCGAGGGCAGGCAGCCCATGCCCCAGCTCACCGGCGACGATGCGGTGGAGTTCATGATCTCCCCCAACCCCGGCGAGCCCATGAAGCCCCTGTCGAAGATCGCCTCCGGCGGTGAATTGTCCCGGCTGATGCTGGCCATCAAGTCCCTGGAGGCGGAGAAGGTCGGCGTGGGCTGCATGGTCTTTGACGAGATCGACACCGGCATCAGCGGGCGGATGGCCCAGGTGGTGGCGGAGAAGATGGCGCTCATCGCCCGCAGGCGGCAAGTGCTGTGTGTGACCCATCTGCCGCAGATTGCTGCCATGGCGGAACATCAGTTCCTGGTGGAGAAGCATACGGAGAGCGGCCGCACCAACACCACCGTCACCTGCCTGACCCAGGAGCAGCGGGTGGCCGAGGTGGCCCGGATGCTGGGCGGCGCGGACGGCAGCGAGGCCTCCGCCCTCAGTCATGCGGCGCATATGCTGGCCCAGGCCCATGCTCTGCGTACAGAAGCGTGACGATATTGATAAAAATTCGACAAAAATACCGGCAGAAAGCGAAAATCCTCTGTACGAAGACCCTGTTCCTGTGCTATAATGGGTCAGTCGGACTTTCGGCGGGGGATCTTCTGCTGCAGGGCCGGTAACAGCGCCGCCGAAAAGGCGGCACGAGGCGGTCTTTCCCGGGTGAGCAGGCTGCTCACGGGAGGAAAGAGCGCTTGCGTATGTTCAGGCAGAGTCATCTGCCGGTTTCATTCCGTTCATGCGCGGAGCCATGCCAATGGCGGCGGGGCTCCGATTGCATAGCCATATCTTGGAAGGGGGATCTTAGTCCGTGTTTGGATCTCGTCTGTTTCCCGGCGGCGTTCATCCGCACGAGGGTGTGAGCGGCAAGCGCGTCAATGGCGGCAATGCCATCAAGGAGCTGCCCGCGCCGCCCCGTCTGGTTATTCCGCTGCAGCAGCATATTGGCGCGCCGGCCAAGGCCGTGGTCAGCAAGGGCGACCGCGTGCTGGTGGGCCAGGTCATCGGTGAGGCCGGCGGGTTTGTGTCCGCGCCGGTGCATTCCTCGGTGTCCGGCATCGTGGTGGATGTGACGCCCTGCCTGCAGGCCAACGGCACGGAGGTCATGGCCGTCATCATTGATAACGATTATCAGGACGAATGGGTGGAGCTGCATCCCGCCGAGCATCCTGAGACCCTGTCCGCTGCCGAGCTGCAGAAGATCATCCGCGACGCCGGCATCGTGGGCATGGGCGGCGCGACCTTCCCCACGGCGGTGAAGCTGACGCCCCCCAAGGGCAAGACCATTGAGAAGCTGATCATCAACGGCGCGGAGTGCGAGCCCTACCTGACGGCGGATCACCGCCTGATGCTGGAGAAGGCCGCGGAGATCATCGACGGCGTGCGGCTGATCATGCTGGCTCTTGACATTCGCGAGGCCATCATCGGTGTGGAGGACAACAAGCCCGACGCCATTGCCATGCTGGGCAAGGCCGCCGAGGGCGTGGACGGTGTGACCGTCCGCGCGCTGCCCGTGCGCTATCCCCAGGGTGGTGAGAAGCAGCTGATCTACGCCACCACCAAACGCAAGGTGCCCTGCGGCGCGCTGCCCATTGAGGTGGGCTGCGCGGTGTGCAACGTGGCCACGGTGTATGCCATCCAGCAGGCTGTCCGCGAAGGCAAGCCGCTGATTCAGCGCGTGACCACGGTGGGCGGCCTGGTGAACAATCCCGGCAACTTCATGGTGCGCGTCGGCACGCCCATCGAGACCCTGCTGGACGCCTGCGGCGGCCTTCAAAACGGCGTGCGCAAGCTCATCAGCGGCGGCCCGATGATGGGCATGGCCATCGCCCGTACCGACATTCCGATCACCAAGGGTTCCTCCGGCATCCTGGCCCTGGGCCGGGAAGCGCTGACCAAGCAGGAGTCTCCCTGCATCCGCTGCGGCCGGTGCATGCGCGCCTGCCCCATGCAGCTGATGCCCGCCAAGCTGGACGCGCTGGTGCGCGCCAACCAGATCGACCTGGCGGAGAAGTTCGGCGTGATGAACTGCCTGGAGTGCGGCGCCTGCACCTTCGCATGCCCCGCCAAGCGCGAGCTGACCCAGTCCTGCCGCATGGGCAAGAAGATCGTCAATACCCGCCGCCGCCAGGCCGCTGCCCGCAAGGCTGCTGAAGAAGCCGCGGCCAAGGCTGCGGAAGAGAAGAAGGAGGGCTGAGCAATATGCAGAAAAATCTTGCCGTTACCTCCTCGCCGCATCTGAGGGACAATATCTCCACGCGGCGCATCATGCAGGAGGTGTGCCTGGCGCTGGCTCCGGCCGGCATCGCTGGCATTGTCCTGTATGGCAGCAATGCGGCCATGCTCATCGCCGTGGCGGTGTTCACCGCCGTGGCGGCGGAGTGGGCCTGGCAGAAGCTGAACCACCAGCCTTCCTCCATCGGGGACTGGAGCGCCGCGGTGACGGGCCTGCTCCTGGCCTACAACCTGCCGGCCAACGCCCCCCTGTGGCTGGCCGTGGTGGGCTCGCTGATTGCCATCATCCTGGTCAAGCAGATGTTCGGCGGCATCGGCAGCAACTTCATGAACCCCGCCCTGACCGCCCGCGCCATTCTGTTTGTCAGCTGGAGCCAGCTGATGGGCGCCTATCCCCAGTCCAGCTTTGCCGTGGATACCATGTCCACCGCCACGCCCCTGGCAACGCTGGCCTCCGTCGGCCCCCAGGGCGTCAGCCTGTGGGATCTGTTCATCGGCAACTGCGGCGGCGTGCTGGGCGAAACCTGCAAGCTGGCGATCCTCCTGGGCGGCGTGTACCTGATCGCCCGCCGGATCATCGACTGGAAGATCCCCGTCAGCTTCATTGTCACGGTGTTCCTGTGCTACCTGATCAAGGACGGCGCGGAAATGGCGCTGTACCAGATCCTGGCCGGCGGCCTGATGCTGGGCGCGTTCTTCATGGCGACGGACTATGTGACCAGCCCCGTGAGCAATCCCGGGCGGATCGTCATGGGCGTGGGCTGCGGTCTTTTGCTGTTCGTCATCCGCGCCTTCGCGTCCTATCCTGAAGGATGCTCCTTCGCCATCCTGTTTATGAATGTCGCGACGCCGCTGATTGACAAGTTCACGGCGCCCAAGCCCTTCGGGGAGGTGAAAAAGCATGGCTAATGAGGAAAAGAAGACGCTGACCGGCGTTTTCCTGAACGGTCTGATCCATGAGAACCCCACCTTCACGCTGATGCTGGGCATGTGTCCCACCCTGGCCATCACCACCGCCGCCATCAACGGCGTAGGCATGGGCCTGGCTACCACGGTCGTGCTGGTGTTCTCCAATCTGTTTATCTCGCTGCTGCGCAACGTTATCCCCGAGAAGGTGCGCATCCCGTCCTTCATCGTGGTGATCGCCTCCTTCGTGACCATCGTGGATCTGCTGCTGAAGGCGTTCCTGCCGGATCTGTCCAGTGCGCTGGGCATGTACATCCCCCTGATCGTGGTGAACTGCATCATCTTTGCCCGGGCGGAGTCCTTTGCCTTCAAGAATCCTCCCGCGCTGTCCGTAGCGGACGGCCTGGGCATGGGTCTGGGCTTCACCTTCGCCATCACGCTGCTGAGCTGCATCCGTGAGGCGCTGGGCAGCGGCACCATCTTCGGCTTCCAGGTGATGCCTGCGAACTATCAGCCCATGGGCATCATGCTCAATGTCCCCGGCGGCTTCATCACCCTGGGCATTTTGCTGATTGTGGTCAACTGCATCAAGGCGTACACAGCGAAGCGCATCGCAGAGCGGAAGGAGGAGCTGGCATGATTCAGAGCGGAACGTATCTGGCGGTGCTGGTTGGCTCGCTGCTGGTGAACAACTTCGTCATGAATAAGTTCCTGGGCATCTGTCCCTTCCTGGGCGTGTCGAAGAAGTTCGATACTGCCCTGGGCATGGGCATGGCCGTGACCTTCGTCATGACCCTTGCGTCCTTCATCGCCTGGATTGTGGAGCACGCGCTGCTGATCCCCCTGGACCTGATGTACATGCGCACCATCGCCTTCATCCTGGTGATTGCGGTGCTGGTGCAGGTGGTGGAGATGGCGCTGAAGAAGCTGTCTTTCTCCCTGTATCAGGCGCTGGGCGTGTACCTGCCCCTGATCACCACCAACTGCGCGGTACTGGGCGTGGCCCTGCTGAACTCCGACTCCGGCTTCGACCTGATCATGAGCACGGTCAACGGCTGCTGCGCGGCGCTGGGATTCACCCTGTCGCTGATCCTGTTCTCCTGCATCCGTGAGCGGCTGGCCATGTCCAACATGCCCAAGTGGATGGACGGCTTCCCCGGAGCGCTGATTACCGCCGGCCTGATGGCGGTGGCCTTCATGGGCTTCGGCGGCCTGATCAAGTAAGGGAGGGTAACATATGGAAATTTTGTATGCGGCCCTCGTGCTGGGCGGCATGGGTCTGCTCTTCGGCGGACTGCTGACGCTGACCTCGAAGATTTTCGCCGTGCCGGCCAATCCCAAGCGCGATGCTGTGCGTGAGCTGCTGCCCAGCGCCAACTGCGGCGCCTGCGGCTATCCCGGCTGCGACGGCTGCGCCGACGCCATCGTCTCCGGTAAGGCCAGCGTGAACGCCTGCCCCGTGGGCGGCGCGGAAACCGCGGCCAAAATCGGTGAGGTCATGGGCGTGAAACCTACTGACCCCAGCACCCGTCTGGTGGCCCGCGTCATCTGCAAGGGCCACAACGAGCACTGCAAGGACAAGTTCGCCTACAAGGGCATCAGTGACTGCGTGGCGGCCAGCCTGGTCAGCGACGGTCCCCGCAGCTGCAAGTATGCCTGCATCGGCATGGGCAGCTGCGTGCGCGCCTGCGCCTTCGACGCCATCCACATGGATGAGAACCGCCACATCGCCCTGATCGACGAGAACAAGTGCGTGGGCTGCGGCAAGTGCGTGGCCACCTGCCCCAAGGGCGTGCTGGACCTGCATCCCGTCACCGAGCCTGTGCGCGTCATGTGTCGTGCGGCGGAGGAAGGCATCCTGGTGTCCGACATCTGCGACCGCGGCTGCATCGGCTGCGAGCGCTGCGAGCAGGCCTGCAAGTTCGGCGCGCTGACGATGAAGAACCATCTGCCGGTGATCGACCTGGAGAAGTGCCGCGGCTGCATGATGTGCGCCGAGGCCTGTCCCACCCGCGCTATCTGGGCGGACTGGGACAACCGCAAGATCGCCGAGATCAACCAGGCCTCCTGCGTGGGCTGCACCATGTGCAAGCGCGCCTGCCCCTTCGAGGCCATCGTCGGCTCCCTCAAGCAGCCCCATGAGATCACTGCCGCCTGCACTGGCTGCGGCCTGTGCGCGGAGAAGTGCCCCCGCCACTGCATCACCATGAAGGTACGCGAGCATACCCGCGACCGCAACGCCAAGGTCGGCACCACGCCCGAGGTGGTCAAGGCTGCCAAGCCTGTGACGCCCGCCGAGAAGCCAGCCCGCACGCCGGAAATGGAAGCCAAGATCCAGGCGGCGTTGGCGGCCAAGGCTGCCCGCGAGGCAGCCGCCAAGGCAAGCGCTGACGAGGCCAAGAAGCCTGAGGCTTAATCACATGCGTCCCTGTCCATGCGGCAGGGACGTTTTTTTCCTGCAGGCAAAGGAAAGAATACGCCTGGCAGCCCAAAAACGTGCCGAAGGATGGGCTTTCGGCGGAAATATTCCATGAAATTGCTTTCAAGCGCCTCAAGACACCTTGCCAAATGCCATAAAAAATAGTATAATTTCGGAGATACGAGATAGAATTGTGCTGTTGTGCCCTCGGGCAGAGCGGTCACAGTTCGGGGGCAAGCGCTCCCGAAGAACATCGAGGAGGAGATTCCAATGGCGAAGAAGTATGTGTACCTCTTCAAGGAAGGCAACGCGAACATGCGTGAGCTGCTGGGCGGCAAGGGTGCCAACCTGGCCGAGATGACCAATCTGGGCCTGCCCGTTCCCCAGGGCTTCACCGTGACCACCGAGGCCTGCACCCGTTACTATACCGACGGCAAGGTCATCGGCGACGACATCGTCGAGCAGATCTACGCTGCCCTGGCTGAGACCGAGAAGGTTGCCGGCAAGAAGTTCGGCGATGAGAACGATCCCTTCCTGGTTTCCGTCCGCTCCGGTGCCCGCGCTTCCATGCCCGGCATGATGGACACCATCCTGAACCTGGGCCTGACCGACAAGGCTGTGGTGGGTCTGGCCAACCTGACCAACAACGAGAAGTTCGCCTATGACGCCTATCGCCGCTTCATCGCCATGTTCTCTGACGTGGTTATGGAGATCGAAAAGCGCAAGTTCGAGGACGTGCTGGATGCCATGCGTGAAAAGCGCGGCGTGAAGTTCGACCGCGATCTGACCGCTGAGGATCTGAAGGAAGTTGTTGAGCAGTTCAAGGCCATCTACAAGGCTGAGAAGGGCGTTGATTTCCCCCAGGATCCCAAGGTTCAGCTGATGGAGGCCGTGAAGGCCGTGTTCCGCTCCTGGGACAACCCCCGCGCCATCTACTATCGCCGCATGAACGACATCCCCGGCGACTGGGGCACTGCCGTCAACGTGCAGGCCATGGTCTTCGGCAACATGGGCGAGACCTCCGGTACCGGCGTTGCCTTCACCCGCAACCCCTCCACCGGTGAGAAGAAGCTCTACGGCGAGTACCTGCTGAATGCTCAGGGCGAGGACGTCGTGGCCGGCATCCGTACTCCCCAGCCCATCGCGCAGCTGCAGGAGCAGATGCCCGAGGTGTACCAGCAGTTTGTGGACATCGCCGGCAAGCTGGAAGCCCACTACCGCGACATGCAGGACATGGAGTACACCATCGAGCGCGGCAAGCTGTTCATGCTGCAGACCCGTAACGGCAAGCGCACTGCTGCCGCCGCCCTGAAGATCGCTGTGGATCTGGTGGACGAGGGCGTGCTGTCCGAGGAAGAAGCTGTGCTGAAGGTGGAGCCCAAGCAGCTGGATACCCTGCTGCATCCCAACTTTGACGCCGCCGCCGTGAAGAAGGCGCCCGTCATCGCCAAGGGCCTGCCCGCTTCCCCCGGCGCTGCCACCGGCGGCATCTACTTCACCGCTGACGAGGCTGCCGAGCATGGCAAGGCTGGCGAGAAGGTCATCCTGGTGCGCCGTGAGACCACCCCTGAGGACATCGAGGGCATGGACTTCTCCCAGGGCATCCTGACCGTCTTTGGCGGCATGACTTCCCACGCGGCCGTTGTGGCCCGCGGCATGGGCCGTGCGGCTGTCGTTGGCTGCGGCGAGCTGAAGATCAACGAGGAAGCCAAGACCCTGACCGTGGCCGGCAAGACCTACCATGAGGGCGACTTCATCTCCCTGGACGGCTCCACCGGCAACGTGTACGATGGCCAGATTGCCACCGTGGACGCTTCCATCTCCGGCGACTTCGCCCGCTTCATGGGCTGGGCTGACGCTGCCCGCAAGCTGCGCGTTCGCACCAACGCCGACAATCCCCGCGATACCAAGCAGGCTGTGGCCTTCGGCGCCGAGGGCATCGGTCTGTGCCGTACCGAGCACATGTTCTTCGAGGCCGACCGCATTGCCGCCGTTCGCGAGATGATCCTCGCCGACACCAAGGAGCAGCGCGAGAAGGCCCTGGCGAAGATCCTGCCGATGCAGCAGGGCGACTTCGAGGCCATGTACAAGGCTCTGGAAGGCAAGCCCATGACCGTGCGCTACCTGGATCCGCCGCTGCATGAGTTCGTGCCCCATGTGGACATGACCGAGGAAATCGAAAGCCTGGCCGCGAACCTGGGCATCTCTGTGGAGGAAGTTGTCTACAAGATCAACGCCCTGCACGAGTCCAACCCCATGATGGGCCATCGTGGCTGCCGTCTGGCCGTAACCTATCCCGAAATCGCCGAGATGCAGACCCGCGCTGTCCTCCAGGCTGCCATCAACGTGAAGCGTGAGTGCGGCTATGACATCGTGCCCGAAATCATGATCCCCCTGGTCGGCTCCAAGAAGGAACTGGCCTATGTGAAGTCCATTGTCGTCGAGACCGCCAAGAAGGTCTTCGAGGAGCAGGGCATGGAACTGCCCTATCATGTGGGCACCATGATCGAGATCCCGCGCGCGGCTGTTACCGCCGACGAGATCGCCGAGGAAGCCGAGTTCTTCTCCTTCGGCACCAACGACCTGACCCAGATGACCTTCGGCTTCTCCCGTGACGACGCGGGCAAGTTCCTGGATTCCTACTACAGCGCCAAGATCTTCGAGAGCGATCCCTTCGCCCGTCTGGATACCGACGGCGTGGGCAAGCTGGTGGAGATGGCTGCCAAGCTGGGCCGTCAGACCCGCCCCGACATCAAGCTGGGCATCTGCGGCGAGCACGGCGGCGATCCGAGCTCCGTCATGTTCTGCCACAAGGTGGGCCTGAACTACGTGAGCTGCTCTCCCTTCCGCGTGCCGATCGCCCGTCTGGCTGCCGCCCATGCCGCCATCCTGGAGAAGCAGGGCAAGTAATCAGGCGTGTGTCCGAAGCTGAAAGGCTGTAGGCATCATCACAAAACAACGGCGGCTCTCATCCGTGAGGATGGGAGCCGCTTTATCTTGTCCGAAAGCAGCGGCTGTGCTACAATGGGACCAGCACAACAGCCTGTCCGCAGGCGGAGAGGATCAGACATGGATGATATATGTGGACAGTTTCTGGAGCCCTTGATGACACTGCTGCACAGCGGGAACAACAAGGTTGCTTATGAGGCATGCCAGGCTATCGAGACCCTGTGCGAGGAGAGCGATGCGCCGTACCGGTACGCGGAAGAGTTCGTCCGGTTGCTGGACAGCGCCAACTCCCTGGAGCGGAACCGGGGCCTGGCGCTGGTATCAGCAGTGGCCCGGTGGGACAGAAGCGGGTATCTGGACGGAGCGATCGGGAAGTACCTGGCCTGCCTCCGGGATCCAAAGCCCATCACGGTGCGCCAGTGCATACAGCACATGCCGAGGCTGGCACGGGGCAAGCCGCAGCTTCAGCAGCAGCTGGCAGACGCGCTGGCGAACGCGGATTTCTCCGGCTATGCGGGCAGCATGCGGCCGCTGATGGAAAAGGACAGGCGGGCTGCGCTGACGGACATCATGGCGCTGATGGCGGACATGCATTTTCCGCAGCGGCTGGAAACCCGGGTGCTGTATGACAGCCCATGGCAAACGCTGTATGGCGACCGTGTGCGCATGCCCGGCGGCAATGTGATTCCTACCTATCATCGGCTGCACCTGCCCCAGCCCTCGGTCAGCGTGGTGATCAGGGACAATGCGGGGCGGTATCTGTTGATCCGCTCCAAGCGGTACATTACCGGCCAGGAGGCCTGGGAAACGCCAGCAGGCCGCGTGGAGCCGGGGGAGCCGCCGGAGGACGCAGCGCGCCGGGAATGCCTGGAGGAGACGGGCTGCTCCGTGGGGGAGATGATGCGTCTGTGTGTCCAATGTCCCTCGGACGGGGTGATGGATATGACCATGTATGTGTACAGCGCACGGGTAAGCGTTGTGGAGGGCGCGGGGGATCCCGATGAGGTTGCCGGGATAGCTTGGTTCACGCCTGAGCAGGTGGAATCCATGCTGAAAGGCGGAGAAATCACTTGCGGTGTGACCATGCTTTCGCTGCTGTACAGCCTGCACTTCGATGCGCGGACATAACAAAACAGCCGCTGATTGACTCAGCGGCTGTTTCTGCAATTCAGCGAAGTTCCTGCAGGAGACTTGCGTACCGTTCAACGTCCTTGTCAGAAGGCGGAAGGGTGGGATTGTGCAGGCAGTGGCTCAGCACGTCCGCATCCTTGAGCACCTCGTCCAGAGGATCGTGCTGCACATCCTTGTCGCTGTGATGAGCCACGGCGTTGCACACGGCGGTGATTTCCTCCGGCGTGAACAGCCCCGAGCCCCGCAGGCAGCTGCGGGCCATCCCCGCGCTGCGGCCTGCATGGTTCTTTTCGTCCCCCGTGGCGTAGGTGGACAGATCGTGCAGCAGCCCACAGACAGCAGCAAGCTCAGGGGACAGCCCCCGCTTTGTGGCCAGCAGAGCAGCATACCCCGCCACGCCGTAGAGATGCACGGCGGCGCTGCGGTGGGCCTCCGGGTCGGAGAGGGTATCCAGGAGCCGGTTGACGTAAATCTGAACACAGGTAATGCGATCCATGGTTATTCCTTATCAAACAGATTGTCGCTGGCATCGGCGTTCGCGCCAAAGGAATTGGGCTGGGCGGAGGGCACGGCGGCCGTAGCCTTCTGCTTCTTCTTGTTTGCATTGGAAACCAGGCCGAAGCAGCCGAGTCCGGCCAGGAGCAGCCCCAGCGCGCTGTCCTTGACGATGGCGCCGACAAAATCGCTGTCCTCCATCAGGGCAGGCACCATCATCTGGAAGAAAGCGGATTCCTTGATGTACAGCGAATAGCCTTCCTCCTCGTACACCTGATGAATCTGGATGGCCGTTGTTCCAGCATTGCCCAGCAGCACCGCCAGAATCACGCAGACCAGCAGCACCACTACCTTGATCTTGCCCTGGCGGCCGTGCAGCAGATCGTAGCCTTTGTCGGCCAGGAAAGCCGTCAGCAGTCCCACCGCGCTGACGATGTACCCCGCCATGCCCACCAGCGCCCAGACCACCGCGCCAATCAGCGCACCGATGGCCGCGCCCAGGATGCCCATGACCACGCTGCCCTTTGGTTCCTCATAAACGTTGTTGTAGTTCTCCATGCCCAGTACCTCCCATTTGTGTATTGCAAACGCTCGCTGCGTGTTGTATCGCGGCGGGCGGTGCTTATTCCTCCATATCCTTCATGACCTGCTCGATAGCCTGGCGGGCAATATCCCAGCCATAGCCCCGGCGGGCCAGCATGCCGCTGATACGTGCGGCGGCTTTGCGGGGATCCTCGCCCGGACGGATGCGTGCGGCGGCCTTCTCCACCAGCGCCACAGCGGCGGCCAGCTGCTCATCCTCGTCCACCTCTGCGAGGGCAGCCTCAGCCTGCTGTGCGTCAATGCCCTTGTGCCGCAGCTCCTGGGCGATGCGCCGGCTCCCCAGGCGGCGGGCAGTGCGGGCCTCCACCCATTGGCGGGCGAAATCCGCGTCGTCCAGGAAGCCCTCGGTTTCCAGCTTGTACAGCACCATTTCCACCGTGCAGGGCCGGTAGCCAGCCTGCAGCAGCTTGCATTCCAGCTCATGCTTGCTGTGGGCGCGGCAGGCCAGGGCGGCCACGGCCCGGTCAAGGGCCTGCCGGTACTGACGCACCATCAGCCAGTTGTCGTACTCCTCCAGATCAATGGCATCCCCCTCGTGCAGGGGACGCTCCCGAAAAATGACGCTGTGCACCAGAATGTCTATATCGCCGTTGACGGTCACGCGGAACTTGCTTCGCTCGCGAACCACGGCGGTGATCACGTCCATGAGGGCATTTCCTCCTTCAGCGCCCAGCGGAGAATATCCCGGTTCACAAGACCCAGCTTGCCCTGACGGCACTCGCTGGCCCCGCCGTTGAGGAAGATTACCTGCCGCCCTGTGTGCTCCTCCACAAAGGCGCCGTCCACGCAGCCGTAGGCAAAGCCCTGATGCCCCAGCAGCCGGTGGGGGGACAGCTCCAGCGCGTCCAGCAGTACCAGCCCTAGGCCGTAGCGGCGGGTCGGATTGGCGGCAGGCCCGGAGAAGCCGTGGAGAGTAGCCATCTCCCGGACGGAGGCCGGGTGCAGCAGCGTCACGCCGTCCAGCGTACCCTGGCCCTCGATCAGCCCCAGCAGCCGGGACAGGCTGGGCGCGTCGGTATACATGGCGCCTGCCGTGTGTCCGAAGTGCCGCAGGGGATCCGGCTCTGCCAGGGGACGGCGGCCCAGGGGAGTGATGGTCACGTCCGTCCCGGCGCGGTAGGGCAGCACCCGGCTGATGGGCATGATTTGCGTTTCCTCCAGGGTGGACGCGTCCAGCTCCGCGCGCATTTGAAGGGGCTGGAACAGCCGCTCCCGGAACAGCGCGGCAATGCTCTGCCCGCTGACGGCCTCCAGCACGCAGCCCATCAGCCCGAAGCCGAAGTTGCAGTAGGCGAAGCTCTCTCCGGGCCTGCTGCCCTCCACGCCGGGAGCGCGGAGCACGGTCTGCCAGGGCTCGCCCTTGTCCAGGGCGGAGGCGTAGGCGGGGGTGTCCCGCAGGCCGGAGCGGTGGGACAGCAGATGACGCGGGGTCACACCCTCCAGCAGAGGCTCGTCCTTGCCGCCGGGCAGCAGGGGCGCGATGGGCGTATCCAGGGTCAGCAGCCCGTCCTCGCAGAGCATGAGCGTCACCAGGGCCGTGGCCATCTTGGTGATGGAGGCCACCCGGTACAGGGTATCGTCCCCGGCGGTGTGCGGGGGAATCAGCGTGGACGTGTGGACGACGGCCTGGTTGTCGCCGTCCCGCAAAAGCAGCGTCGCGCCGAAAACATGGTGCCGGGCCAGCAGCTTCTCATAGGCGGCAAGGCCGGTGATGGGGTGGCCGGAAACGGTGTGCCTCATCTGCCCCTTCGGGGATGGCGACAGCACCGGCAGTGCGGCGCGGTAGAGCAGGTTCTTCATGGGTGTGGTGGGCATATCATACCTCCGTTGCGGCAGGTTGCGTCTGATGGTACAGGTAGAAGCTGGCGAGCAGCAGGCACAGGGGCGGGAGCAGGGCCAGAGCGGACCCGCCTGTTCCCAGCAGCAGCATGCCGCCCACCGGCCCCAGGGCCAGAATCAGCACAAGGATGGCGGCGGCCAGCACGGCCCGGCCACGGTGAAGGCGGATGGCGCGCAGGGCCAGGATCACGAATGCGGCCAGGCACAGGCACAAACTCAACAGCTGGCTGACCCGCAGGCTGCCCAGCATCAGGCTGTCCTCCCGGAAGTCCTCGATGACAAAGCGTCCTGCGCCGTAGAGCGCAGCATACCACAGGAACACGTCGCCCGAGCGGCTCATGCGGCGGCGGGTGGCCATCAGAAGCAGAAAGATCGTCAGATCCCACATGGATTCGTAGAAGAAGGTGGCCATGTGCCAGGTTCCGCCTGTGGCAGAGGGTATCAGCACGCCGATGGGGAAGAACTGCAAGGCGGTGTTGGTGATGGGCGCGCCGTAGGCCTCCATATTGAAATAATTGCCCCAGCGGCCGATGGCCTGGGCCAGGGGCAGGGCGGGAGCTACCATGTCCATGATCTTTGTAAGGGGCAGATGGCGGCGGCGGCAGAACAGCGCTCCGGCCAGGAAACCGCCGATGATCCCCCCGTAGATCGCCAGGCCGCCCTGCCAGATTTTGAGGATGCTGACGGGGTCGCTCCTGAACACATCCCATGCGAAGACGACATAATACAGCCTTGCCCCGGCAATGCCGAAGGGGATCGCCCACAGGGCCAGATCAACCGTGGTATCCTTTGGCAGGCCCAGACGCTTCTCCTCCCGGCTGGCGACAAGCAGCGCAGCGCAGATGCCGGCGACAATCAGCACGCTGTACCAGGGCAGCGTACCGAAAATGTAGCGGCTCTCAGGCATGGCAGGCATGGAAACACCTCCTGGAATTGGATTCAATTATAAGGATTTCCTGCAGGAGTGTCAAGCATACGCCCATCCGTGGATGCCATGGAAAGAAAAAGCCCTTGCGCCGCGCGGCAAGATGCTATATAATGTCTGATGGAAATAAGCGTTGAACAGGCGGGGAGGCTCCGCCTGCGCCGTAAGGAGGCACATTCATGGGAAAAGTTGTGATCTTTGACCATCCCCTGATCCAGCACAAGCTGTCCATCATGCGCAGCAAGGATACCGGCACCAAGGAGTTCCGCGAGCTGCTCAACGAGATCGCCATGCTGATGGTGTACGAGGTGACCCGCGACCTGCCCACCGAGGAGGTGGAGATCGAGACCCCCATCTGCAAGTGCACGGCCCGTCAGCTGGCGGGCAAGAAACTGGGTATCGTGCCGATCCTGCGCGCGGGCCTGGGCATGGTGGAAGCCGTGACCAAGCTGATCCCCGCCGCCCGCGTGGGTCACATCGGCCTGTACCGTGACCCTGAAACCCACGAGCCCGTGGAATACTACTGCAAGCTGCCTGCCGACAGCGAGAACCGCGAGCTGCTGGTGCTGGATCCCATGCTGGCCACCGGCGGTTCCGCCAGCGATGCCATCACCCTGATCAAGAAGCGGGGCTGCACCCACATCCGCCTGGTGAACCTGATCGCCGCGCCCGAGGGCATTGCCCGGGTGCAGAAGGATCATCCCGACGTGGATATCTACGTGGCCGGTCTGGATCAGTGCCTGAACGAGCATGCCTACATCGTGCCCGGCCTGGGCGACGCTGGCGACCGCCTCTTCGGCACCAAGTAAGGAACGTACGCATCATGGGAGCTTTCCGGTGGGAAGGCTCCCGTTTTTCATCGGAAGGAGGAAACCGGCATGGACGTAATCGCCGCGCTGAGGGAGGCGGGCTTTCATCGGGTGATTCCTGTGGACGCCCGGCAGGTGGACGGTCTTGACCATGGCACGCTTCTGCTGGCCCTTTGGTTCTACGGCGCGGAGCGGGAGCCGGACATGGCCGGGGCCTGGATTCATCCGTACTACTTCGCCTCCCAGCAGGCGTACATGGCAGCCAGCCGTGTGGTGCGCACTGCGCAGGAAGCAGGCGTGGGTCTTGCCCTGCGGGATGAGGTGCGGGTGAAGCCCATCTTCGCCAGGCTGCCGGGATTCACCCAGGGCAGGAACACCCTGTCCTATGTGGAGGGCGCAGGCAGCCGGTTTCATGTGCAGATCCTGCTGCTGGAGGACGCGCTGCCGGAGGCGGTCTCCCTGGAGGAGGAGCCGCACGCCCTGCACTGCGGGGACTGCCGGGCCTGCATGGCGGCATGCCCCAACCATGCCATTGACGAGGCGGGCTTCCACCGGGAGAAGTGCATCCGCAACTGGATGATGTCCGGCAAGCCCATCCCGGAGGACGTGCGCCATGCCATGGGCAGCAGGCTCATTGGCTGTGACGAATGCCAGCGATGCTGTCCCCGTAATCCGCCGCCGGAGGGTGCATGCCGTCCGTCCCTGTCGCTGGAGAAGCTGCTGCAGGAGCCGAAGGCTTCGGCGGAATCGCTCCGTCCGCTCATCGGCGCGAACCTGACCATCCCCAACCGCGTGCTGTCCCAGGCCTGTGTCATGGCAGGAAACGCGGGGGACGCATCCCTGCTGCCGCTGCTGGAAGGGCTGGCGGAGCATCCCTCACCCACGGTGCGGGAGCACGCGGCCTGGGCCAGCGGGGCCATCCGCACCCGGGAGGAGGATGCATCATGCCGGTGATTCAGGGCCTGGGCGGCACCTTCGACAGTGTAGCCGACGCCTATGCGCGGCTGCGGCCCGGTTATCCCGACGGGCTGTATCAGGCCATTTTCCGCTGCTGTCCTCTGGGCCCGGAGAGTCATGCCGTGGAGGTGGGCATCGGCGGGGGACAGGCTACGCTGCCCATCCTGCGCACGGGGTGCCGGGTGACCGCCGTGGAGCCGGGCGAGCAGTTTGACGCGCTGTGCCGGGAGAAGTTCCGGGACTGGCCGGGCTTCACCGTGCACACGGGGGTATTCGAGGAAGCGGAGTTCCTGCCGGACAGCTGCGACCTGGTGTACGCCGCGTCGTCCTTCCACTGGGTGCCGGAGGAGATCGGCTACAGGAAGGTTTTCGCCATGCTGAAGCCCGGTGGGGTTTTTGCGCGCTTCGCCAACCATCCCGGCAGGGCAGGGAACGATCCGGCCCTGTCGGCGGAGATCGACCGGCTGTACCGGCAGTATTACGACCCGTTCCATCGCAGGACAAGCGCGCCGGAAATCTATGGCCCGGATCAGGCAAGGGCGCGGGCGCGGCTGGCGCGGGGCTACGGCTTCACCGATGTGCGCTGGGCGCTGTTCCACCGCACGCGCCGCTATACGGCGGAAGGATACGCTGCGCTGCTGGGAACCTACTCGGATCACATTGCCCTCGAAAAAGGTGCGCGCCGCGCGCTGCTTTCGGGCATCGGGGAGGCCATCGACCGCCATGGGGGCGAAATCACCCTGCAGGATACCATCGACCTGCAGCTGGCCAGGAAACCGTGAACAAAGCATAGGGGAAGGGCAGTCGCCATGCGTGCGATTGGCCCTCCTTTTGCTTGCTATCAGCGGGAAAATGCGTTATAATATACACTGGTTTGGTTTGTTGAATAGGATGAGTTTGGAGGAATCGACCGTGCCGCTGAAGCCGATCTTTGAAAAATCCCCGCTGACCCCGCTGGCCGCGCTGCCCCTTCGCCCGGGCATGGCGCGGGTGACGCTTGACGAGGCGGAAAATCTGTATACCCTGACTGCCGAATGCCGGGAGCGTCCCGCCCTGTGGGAGGGAGCGTTCCGCCTGGCGTGCCTGCTGCGCGCCAAGCCCGAGCAGGAACCCGTGCATGGCTGGATCACCGCCGCCATGGAGCGTCAGGCAACCGACGGCAGTCTGCCCTATGGTGTGACGGACGCGCTGGCGGTGATTCGCGCAGCCTGGGCGGTGTATGAGCATGACGCCCGCCGTCCCCTGCTGGAGAAGCTGGCCCTGTGGTGCGGCTGGCTGTTCGAGCATTGGGACGAGGCGCTGGCCTGTCCGCAGCTCCGCGCCCACAGCGCCGACCTGATGGAGCTGCTGGAGAACCTGTACCGGGTCACGGGGAAGAAAGCGCTGCTGTCCCTGTGTGACCGTCTGCGCCAGCAGGCCATGGACTGGAGCGGCATCCTGCACACCTTCGCGGTGCAGCGGCCCATGAGCCGCGTGACCCCCTGGAAGGACATGGAGGCCGGGCAGGAGGCCGAGGGCGGCGACGAGGCCGGGTTCTACACCCGGCAGTACCTGTCCTGCCACGGCGAGTCCCTGGCGGACGGCGCGCGGGCGGCCCAGGTGGCGGGCCTGTTCAGCGGCAATGGCCGGGAGCTGTCCGCGGGCAAGGCTGGCTGGGAGAAGATCAGCCGGTACCACGGCGCGGTGTGCGGCGGCGTGACGGCGGACGAGACCCTGGGCGGCACCTCGCCCGCCATGGCGGTGGATGCGGCCAGCCTGGGTGCATGGGCGGAAGCCTTTGCTGCCTGCGGCGCGGCGGAGGACGCTGCCTGGGCCTGGAGTGCCGCAGAGACGCTGCTGGTCAACGGCATGCCCGCTGCCCTGCATGAGGGGAAGTTGATTCCCTTCCAGCGGGTGAATAGCCTGTCCGTGAACTGCGGCACGAAGGACTGCTACCACGTGCATGCGGACGGCGAGCAGCCCTGGCGTGCGCTGAACCGGCTGTGCCGCGGCTATGCTGCGCTGCTCAGCGGCGCGGTGAGCCTGACGGAAGCCGGTGCGCAGGTGAACCTGTATGTGCCCGGACGCTACGCCCTGCCCCTGAAGGATGGCACCTGCGTGATGAACGTCTCCGGCAAGGAGGGCGAATACACCCTGACCCTGACCATGAAGCAGCCGGTGAAGGCCGCGCTGTCCCTGCGCGTTCCCGAATGGACGGAGGACGCCTGCATTACCGTGAACGACGAGGGCGGACAGGAAGGCCACGCAGGCAAGTATCTGACCATCGACCGCACCTGGCAGAGCGGGGACGAGATCCGCGTGAGCTTCGCCCGCAAAGTGGCGGTGAGCGAAGGGCATCATCAGTCCTGCGTGATCCGTTATGGCGCGCAGGTGATGGCCTTCATTCCCGGCGATGACTGGGCCATGGCCCTGTGCGGCGAGCCGGTGCTGGAGGATGGCCGCGTGGTCGCACCGCTGCGGCGGGTGCCCGACTGGCGCAAGCGCGGTGGCATTCCTGCGGATCTGCCCGTGCTGCCCGCCACCGAGGGCGAGACGGTACAGGCGGAGTTGGTTCCCTATGCGTCTGCGCCCTGCCGGATCGCGCTGCTCCCCCGGGGTAAGCAGGCATGATCAGCGTTCGCCTGGCCCCGCTGGCCGGGGTGACGGACTGGCCCTTCCGCCTTTTGTGCTTTGAGCAGGGGTGCGACTGCGCCTACACGGAGATGGTCAGCGCCATGGGCTACCTGTACGCGCCGAAGGATCACACCGCCACGGTGAGTCTTTTGACCCGCGCGCCGGGGGAAAAGAAACTGATCCTGCAGCTTTTCGGCAAGGAGGCTGACCTGATGGCCCGGGCGGCAGAGGAGCTTTCCGCCACGGGTCGCTACGACGGTATCGACCTGAACATGGGCTGCCCAGCCCACAAGGTGGCAGCCTCCGGCGAGGGCAGCGGGCTGATGCGGGATCCGGAAAACGCCGTGCGCATCATGCGCGCGGTGGTCGGAGCAACATCATTACCGGTGAGCGTCAAGTTCCGCCTGGGCTGGGATGAAAACTCCATCAACGTGGTGGAGCTGGCCAGGGCCGCTGAGGACTGCGGCGTTAAGGAGATCGCGGTGCATGGCCGCACCCGCATGCAGCAGTACGGCGGGAAGGCGGACTGGCAGTGGATCGGGAAGGTCAAGCAGGCGGTAAAGGTGCCGGTGCTGGGCAACGGGGACATTTTCACGGCGGAGGACGCAATGCGCCGCGTATCGGAAACGGGCGTGGACGGTGTGCTGATCGCCCGGGGCGCCATGGGCAACCCCTGGCTGTTCCGGCAGGTGAAGGACGCTCTGGCGGGCAGGGAGCCCGTATTGCCCACGGTGCATGAGAAAATCGACACGGCCCTGCGGCATTACGACATGCTCCTCCAGTGGAAGCCGGAGCATGTGGCGGTGCGGGAGATGCGCAAGCATATCGGCTGGTACATTGCCGGGATGCGGGGCGCGGCCCAGATGCGCACGCGGATCAACCTGATCGAGGATCCGCAGGAGGCCCGCGACGCGCTGCTGGCCTTTGAACAATCCGCGCTGGAGGATGCGTGAGGCATGAAATCCGTCCATGCCCGCGTTATCTTCCTGGGAGATGATTGAGGATGACAATGCGACGGTTGATCCGGGCGGTGCTGGCAGCATGGCTGTGCCTGGGGCTGTGTGCGCCCGCGCTGGCGGATGCGCAGTTCCTGCCGGGAATGACGGAGGCTTATCCGCTGAGCGAGCCGCTGGAAATGGAGCTTCAGGCGGCTGTGCAGACGCACATGCCCTTTGATGAAACGCGTACGGCGCAGCTCAATGCCCTTCTGAGCCATCTGTCCCTTCGGCTGAAGTTTCAGGCCACGGATGATGCTGTATGGGGCCGGATGGCGGTGCTGGCGGACGGCGGGGAGGTCATGTCGGTCAGCGCGCGTCAGGAACGTCAGGCGGGACAGGCGCAGTTTTCCTTCCTGCCGGACAGAACCTATGCGTGGGCCGCGAACAGCGGCGTCAGCCTGGAGGGCCTGCTGGGAGGCGGGAGCAGCGGGGATCTTTCAGCTCTGGACGGCCTGGCTGCCGGCTGGCTGGAGGACGGGCTGATCCTGCTGAGCGCCCTGCCGGATTGCATGCAGGACTATATGAAGACAAGCAAAGTCTCCACCACCATCACCGGCATGGGCAAGGCAGTGGAGAAGCAGGTGGTGACCATCCCCTCCAGTGCCGTGGATGGGCTTGGGACGCTGCTGGCGGGGTATGTTCCGCAGGGGCAGCTGCAGACGCTGCTGTCCGGGATGATCTTTTCCGGCAAGCAGACAGTGACCATGTGGCGCGATGAAAACGGCGCGCTGCTCCGGGCGGACTACGCGGGCAAAGCGGGCGTCAGCCAGGAGGATCTGCGGGAGGTATCCCTGATCTGGCGGTTGCGGCGGGACGATGAGCAGGTGCTGGATGACCTGACCCTGCGCACGCCCCGGGTCAAGGGCAGCGGGCGCAACAATGTGGTGCTGACCCGCACGCTGAAGGAGGACAGCGATCAGTCCACACTGGACGTCAGTCTGCGCTATGAGGTGTTGGCCGGGGGCGTGAAAACCGTGCTGACCGGCACGGCGGATCTGACCCGCGACAGCGAAGAGGATGGCCAGCGCGTGACCGGCGAGGTGACGATCCAGCGCCAGCAGGGAGATGAAAGCGCGGAGAAGCTGATGCTCTCGCCGGATCTGACGTTCACGCCCGAGGGTGACACCCTGGCTTTGGGAACCGTGCAGATCGCGCAGTCCGTGGGATCCAGCCTGCAGGAGCAGGCGGACGTGCGCGTGGAGCTACGCCGGAGCGACTGGCTGATATGGGAGCTCCGCCCGAACGTGATCACGGTGGTTATGGGCAATATGGCGGGAATCAGCCGGAGGATTGTGCAGGGCGCCACGGTGGAGCTGGTGCGCCGCCTGGTGCTTCTGCCGGCGGAGGACACGGCATTCCTGTCGGCGGGCCTGGAGCCCGAAGTATGGCAGCAGATTGTTGATGCCGCTCAAAGCGCGCTGCAATAGGAGGTAATTCCATGATGAAACGGTTTTGGTGCCTGATCATGTGCCTGGCGCTCACCCTGACGAGCGCCTGCGCGCTGGCTGCCGAGGAATACACCCTGCCGGAGAAGCTGCAGATGCAGATTGAATTCGGCAATGGTGTCAAGGGCGCGGTCATGCTGACTGCCTCCGGCGAGGGTGCGCTGACGCAGGCGCTTTCCGTCCTGAACGGCACGGAGATTCAGATCAGGGGCATCTCGCTGGACGGGACGTATCAGACGTCCTTCTATGCCCTGGACGGAGAGGAGCAGGTGGGCCTGACCCAATTGTACGGGGACGGGGAGAACCTGTACCTGCGCACCGAGCTTCTGCCCGATCTGCTGCTGCGCTATCCCTTGGGCGAGGACTGGCTGGAGCGGCTGATGGGCCGCACGGAGGAGGACAATCCCACCTGGTACAGCGCGGCGGCCAATCTGCTGGCGTTGACAGACGCGGCGTGGGAGGAAGCCTGGGAGCCCGCGCTGCAGCCCTACACCACGGCCCTGGAAATGTGGCTGAGCGCCTACGGCTCGGATCCTGTGGTCAATCAGGGCGAAAAGGGCGAGACGATGATGACGGTGCGCTACGCTGTGCCTGCGGAGGACGTGAAGGCGGAGCTCAAGGCGCTGCTGGCCCAGGCGCTGTCCGACGGGACGCTCATGACCCTGCTGCGCGCCCAGGTGACGGAGGAGCAGGCTGCCCTGTATCTGACCCCGGGGCTTCTGTATTACTACGAGGCGGTCATTGACGCGCTGCCCCTGGCAGGCGAGGTGACCATGGAGCGCGACCTGTCCACCCGGGGCGAGACCGTCAGCACGGATGTGTGCCTGCCCCTCCCGGCGGGGAGCCTGTGGCAGGAAATGTCCCTGGAGCAAAACGGCGGTGACACGACCCTGACCCTGACGGGCGACGCTTCCTCCCTGACGGTGGTGATCAAGACTGCTTCCGCCACGGATAGCAGCGCGCGCTACGCGGGAATGGTGCGCCTGGAGCCGGAGGAAGGACAGGGCTTTGCCGCAGAATTCACGCTGAAGAAGGTCGCCAGCCACACGGTGGATGACGATACCCGCGAGCATGAGGTGACCACCTGGACGCTGGACGTCGCCATGGATGAGGCGGTGACCGGGGATGGGGATTACATGACCTTCGAGCCTGTACATGCTTCGCTGATGACGCACTTCCACAGCAAGAACGCCAAGCGCAACGCCACGACCCTTGAGGTGACCGCCTCCCTGACCCAGGGCACGGAATCCCTGGCCCTGGCCGGCAGCATCAAAACCGCCAGTCCCTGGGTGCTGGATCAGCTGCCCACCGAGGGCGCGGAGGATCTCACGGCCATGACGGACAGCTACCGCGGAGAAATCCTGGGCATCATGTGGAGCAACCTGCAGTCGGCCCTGTCCGCGCTGCATCCCGGCGAGCTGCCCGTGCCGGAGGATGACGCGGCCACCGCAACGGATCTGCCCGTAGCCGACGGGGCTGCCACCGGTACGGATCTGGCTGCAGAACCGACGGTGGTTCCCGCTGTGGAAACCGCCCCTTGACACGGGAGGAGGGCTGGAACCGATGAGAAAGCTGATGGCCAGGCTGCTGGCGGCGCTTCTGCTGGCCCTGCCGCTGCAAACGCTGGCGGAGGGCGCGCAATCGCTGACGCTGACCCTGGAAACGGATGCGGAACGCCTGTCGCCGCTGGTGACCGCCCTTTCGGGCAAGGACAACCCTGCCCTGTGCAAAAGCCTGGTGGAGCTGATCAACAGCTGCAGGCTGGAAGGCCGCTGGCAGGAGGACGCCACTTGGACCGCCTTCACCCTGAATGGTGAGACGCTGCTGGAGTCCACCGTGGCCTATGCAGGAGAGAAGGCGGCCTTCATTACCAGCCTGATGCCCGGCTACGCCCTGGAAACCCTGGCACAGCCGCAGATAGACTGGGATACGCTGGTGCAGACGGACTGGACGGAGGAAGCCGCGCCCCTGACGGAGAAGCTGGAAACCCTGGCTGATTCCCTGGAGCAGACGGAGGAGACGGGCAGCTTCCTGGGCGACGCCTATGAGGGAGGCGTCCGGCGCGTCACCTGCCGTCTGGATGACAGGACGATCTATCTGCTGGCGGAATGCTTCCTGTCCACCCTGGAAGGAAGCGAAGCATTTGCCCGGGCGATGAGCATGCCGCCGGAGGACATGGCTGCGTACCTGGCACAGCTGCGGGATTCTCTGCTGCCCGGCGCGCTGGAGAATGCCTACCGCTACCAGCTCAGCCTGGTGTATGACGAGAACGACGCGCTGGTCGGCGTCTCCCTGACGGCGCTGGAGGGGGACAAGCAGCTCAGCACCCTGTCCATCGGCCCTGTGGAGGACGGCCTGGTGGCCGTGTGGGGCTATGGTAAGGGTGGCGTGAACTATTACCTGCGGCTCATCCCGCTGATGGAGGAGGCCGAGGACGGTACGCTGGCCCTGGGGCTGCGGCTCTCCGTGCTGGAGGATCCCATGCATCTGGGCTATGCCATGGTCAGCCGCCTGGATGGCGCGGCAGCGGAGGAGCATATGCTGAGCATGGCGTTCTCGCCTGCTGTGGAGGGTACCGCGCTGACAGGCGAGTATCAGGTTTCTTCGCCGGCGGACAGCACAACCCTGACCTGGAACGGCACGTATATCGCAGAGCCCTTCAGCCTGGATGTTGTGGCTGATGTGTATGCGTCCGTCAATGATCGCTCTCTGGTGACCCTGCATCTGACCTCCGGCGGGGGCGAGCCCATCACCATGGACATGGAAGGCCTGAACGTGATGGATATGGATGACCTGGACGAAGCGGCGGAGGAGGAGCTGGATCAGGCGATGACCATGGCTATGACGGATCTGAACTTCCAGCTGTTCCGCATGCTGCCTGCCGAGCTGCTGGTTCTTCTGATGCAATAACGGACAGCAACAAAGCCGGACATAACCCGATGACGGGCTGTGTCCGGCTTTTTCTGTAGAATATGATGGTTTGCTCAGCCCTGCAGCAGGCAGACCGCCTGGGCGCTGATGCCCTCCTCCCGGCCCTCGAAGGCGAGGCGCTCGGTGGTGGTGGCCTTAACGTTGACCCGGTCGACGGGCAGGGACAGCGCAGCGGCGATATTTTCGCGCATCTGGGGAATGTAGGGCAGCAGCTTGGGCCGCTGGGCCACGATGGTCACGTCGGCGTTGGCGACGCGGAAGCCGCGCTCCGCCAGCAGAGCGACCACATGCTCCAGCAGCTTCATGGAGGAAATGCCCTTGTACTGGGGATCGGTATCGGGGAAATGCCTGCCGATGTCCCCCAGGGCGGCTGCGCCCAGCATGGCGTCCATCAGCGCGTGGAGGGCCACGTCCGCGTCGCTGTGCCCCAGCAAACTCAGCGTATGGGGCACGGTCACGCCGCACAGCACCAGCGCCCGGCCTTCCACCAGCCGGTGCACGTCATAGCCCTGACCTACCCGCAGCGCAGGCAGGGCAGGGGATTCCTGCAGGAATGCTTCAGCCATGGCAAGATCCTCCGGCGTTGTCAGTTTGATGTTGCGGCGGCTGCCCTCCGTCAGCTGAACGGACAGCCCCATGTGTTCCACCAGGGATGCGTCGTCCGTGCCCTGATAGCCGTCCTGCTGTGCCTGCAGATGTGCACGGCGGATCAGCGCGGTGGTGAAGCCCTGGGGCGTCTGCACGCAGCGCAGGCTGGCCCGGTCGGGCGTGGCAACGGCCTTCAGGGCTGCGTCCGCCACCTTCACCGTGTCCACCGAGGGAATGGATGCCACGCCGCTGCCGCAAGCCTCCACAGCCAGCTGTACCCGGCGGATCACACCCTCGTCCACCAGGCACCGGGCGCCGTCATGGATCAGCACCCTGTCCGCGGCCTCCGGCAGGGTGCACAGGCCGTTCCAGACGGAGGCCTGGCGGGTATCGCCCCCATGGGCGTACAGCACGGGAAAGGGCAGCGCGGCGGCGTCCAGGGCGGCGCGGACGGCAGCTTCGTCCTCAGGACGGACGACGACAACCATGCCCTCCACCAGCCCTGTGAAGGCCCTTGCAGACCGGGCAATGACCGTTTCACCCCTCAGGGGCAGCAGTACCTTGTTGCAGCCTGCGCCCATGCGCGCGCCGCTGCCGCCCGCCAGTACAATCGCGTACCACATGAAGGATACCTCCGTCAGCTGCGCTCAGCCGCCACGCCCTCGTCCTCGGAGAGGATGCGGTACAGCTCGGAAGCGCCGTCCTTGCGCACGGTCTCTGCCACGGCGAGGATCTCGTACTTGCCGTAGCGGTCGCCGAAGCGGATGGTCATGATGTCGCCGGGCTTGACCTCCGCGCCGGGCTTGCATACCTTGCCGTTGAGGGAAACGCGGCCGCCGGCACAGGCCTCGTTGGCCACGGTGCGGCGCTTGATAATGCGGGAAACCTTCAGGAACTTGTCAAGACGCATAACAGGGTCACTCTCCTTACGAAAAAACCCGCAGGCGTACACCTGCGGGCGACAAACCACGGGACGGAACTTACGCGTTCACAGCGTCCTTCAGGGCCTTGCCAGCCTTGAAAACGGGAGCCTTGGAGGCTTCGATCTCAATTTCCTCGCCGGTGCGGGGGTTGCGGGCGGTGCGGGCAGGACGCTCCTTCACCTCGAAGGAACCAAAGCCGACAACCTGAACCTTCTCGCCGGAGGTCAGAGCATCGGTCACAACCTCGACAAAGGCGTTCAGGGCCATCTCAGCATCCTTCTTGGTAAAGCCGGTCTTGGAGGCCAGGGCAGCAGTCAGTTCGGTCTTGTTCATGGGTCAATTTCCTCCTTGTTGATGGCGCCGCGCCGGAATAGCGCGCGGCAAAAATGAAAATAGGGAACAGCATTTCATCCGCCCATGCAGTGGTGGCGCATGATCGGCGGATGGCACGGTCAAGTCGCATTGCAGCAGTTCTGCGCTGATTTGACCTGACTCCAGTATACATCCATTTCGGCCAAAGTCAAGCCCTCCAACGTTTTTCCGTCGGAAATAATAAGATTTTCCATGGCTTTGAAGCGGCGGATGAACTTTTCCGTGGCATGGGTGAGCATCTCCTCAGGATCCTTGCCGCACAGCCGGGCCACGTTCACGCAGGAGAAAAGCAGGTCGCCCAGCTCCTCACCGGGGTCGCGGCGGGCCTCCAGCTCTGCCTGCACCTCCTGCGCTTCCTCGGTCACCTTGGGCAGGACCTCCTCCGGGCTGTCCCAGTCGAAGCCCACCTGTGCAGCCTTCTTCTGCACCTTGGCGGCGCGCATCAGTGCGGGCAAGCCACGGGACACATCGGCCAGCACCTCGCCCTGGGTGGACAGATGCTTCTCAGCCTTTTTCAACCGCTCCCAGTTGACGGAAACATCCTGGGCTGTCGCGCACTGGTCCGTGCCGAAAATGTGGGCATGGCGGTAGATCATCTTCCGGCAGATGGCGGTGGTCACGTCGCTGATGGTAAAGTTACCGTGGCTCTTGCCCACATTGGCGTGGAAAACCACCTGCAATAGCACGTCGCCCAGCTCGTCGGCGATGTGGTCGGGATCGTCCTCATCAATGGCGGCGCAGGTCTCGTAGGCCTCCTCGATCAGGTACTTGCGAAGGGATTGGTGCGTCTGCTCCCGATCCCAGGGACAGCCGTGCTCCCCGCGCAGGATGTCCATGATTTCCACCAGGTCGGCAAAGCAGTACCGCTGCCGCAGCATGAGGGGCACAGCAGGCAGGTAAACGCTGACGGTATGGTCGTAGGTCTTCTGCCTGTCCAGCTCCATCAGGGGGATGGTCACGGTACGGCGGCTGCTCTTCACGCTGGAGGGAAAGAAGGTGACGGGCATTTCCTCGTCATACAGGTCGGAGAGCCACAGCTTCACGTCACCGGCCAGGGCAGGGTTGTCGATCTCCGTGATCAGCAGCGGCAGGCGGGGATCATGGGCCGCCTCCGCACAGGCCAGGGCGGGCAGCACCCGAAGCCCTCCGGCATTCAGCTGGGCGGCAGGAACATCGCACAGACAGGCGTCCGCACGGCTGACCCCAGGCAGGCGCACCACGCGGCCATCCTCAGGCAGCATAGCGTCAATGGCGGCCAGGCTGCTGTCAGCGGTGGCGTCCATTACGGCGTAGGTGACGGGCTGCAGGGCGGCTTCCTCCCACAGCTTGCGGGCGATGGCCCGGTTCAGCTCGTCAAAGTCGTCGAAATGGTCGTAGTAGGCATCGAAGGAGACGAAGGAAATCTCCTGCTCCTTCAGCCATGCGGCAACGGGATGCCGCTGCGTGCGCAGCATCAGCCGCTTCGCGCCGCGCAGGGCCTCGGCGGTCTGCAGCGTCAGCAGCGCCGGATCCCCCGGCCCAAGAGAAACGATGGTGATAACGGGCTTCATGGCGATTCACCTCATGCTTTCTTTCTGCGGCGCAGGGCCTGGAAATCCGCGGGGGTCACAGCCTTGACCAGCAGGGCCAAGCCCACGTAGACCGCCACGGCGATGGCGATGATCAGCAGCGTGGTGAAGTGGTTCATGGGCAGCAGCGTCTTCAGCCCCCATACTGCCAGGCCCATGACCGCCGTGGCCGCGCCGGGACGCAGCACCCAGCCTGACCAGTTGAAGCGCATTTTGCCGTACTTCAGCACGAAGTACAGGTTGGGCAGCATGGACACGGAGTAGCACACGATGGAGGCCACCGGTGCGCCGTGGATGTTGATCTCCGGGATGCCGACGAGAATGTAGTTCAGCGCGATCTTACAGGCAACGCCCGCCACCAGGGTGTACATGGGGATGCGCTGCCTGTGCAGGCCCTGCAGGATGCTGCTGGTGGCCTGCACCACGGTGAAGAGCACCACCGTCATGGCGGAGACGCTCAGCAGCTCGCTGGAGACCTGCAGCTGCTCCGCCGTCAGGGTCGAGGCGTAGAAGAAGGAGATGATCTCCCTGGACAAAAGACTCATGCCGATGGAGCAGGGGAAGCCGATCAGGAAGGCGAAGCGCAGCCCCAGATCGCTCTGGCGGCGGATGCCGTCGTAGTCCTCCGTGGCCTTGGCGGAGGAAATGGCGGGCACCAGGCTCATGGATACGGCCAGGGCAAGGGCGGTGGGAATGTTGATCAGCCGGATGACCATGCCGGAGAACAGGCCGTACAGGGGTCGGGCCATTTCTCTGGTCATGCCTGCGTCCACCATGCGGTTGACCAGCATGGCGGAATCCACAAACTGCGCCAGGGGCACAATGCAGGCGCTGATAGTGATGGGGATGGAGATCTTCATCAGCCTTTTGGCCAGGGTTGAGGAGGGGATGGGGTCGTCCTCGCTCAGCTGGGGAATGGCGGAGAAGGCCTGCCGGCGGCGCAGGTAGAGGATAACCATGTACAGCATGGCGATGGCTTCCACCAGCGTGGTGCCCAGCAACGCGCCCGCCGCACCCTCAGCAATGCCCACCCGGGAGCCCAGGTACGCCAGGGGCAGGGAGACGAACACCTTGCCCACCTGCTCGATCAGCTGGGAAGTGGCGGTGGGCACCATGTTCTGCTGTCCCTGCATGAAGCCCCGGAAGGCCGACAGCACGCACACGATGGCCACGCAGGGGGCGATGACCAGGAAGCCGATCTCGCTCTCGGGCTGGTTGACCCGTTGGGCCAGCATGCCGCTGCCGGCCAGAATCACGATGGTGCACAGGAAGCCCAGCCCCGTCAGCAGCCACAGCGCCACCCGGAATACCCGCCGGGCGTTGCGGGGATCATCCTTGGCCAGGCAGTGGCTGACCATACGGGAAATGGCCACGGGCAGGCCTGCGGAGGAGACGGTCAGCAGCAGGTTGTAGGTGGGAAAGACGGCCTGATAAATGCCCAGGCCGTCCGCACCGATGAGCCAGGTCAGCGGAATAACGAACAGCACGCCCACCAGCTTGCAGATAATGCCGGTGAGGCCCAGCACCGTCATGCCGCCCACAATCGACTTCGTCTTTGCCATAAACAGTTCCTTTCCTTGTTCAATCCGGGAAGCATCCTATTGCATATCACGCTTATTATACGCCGAAAAGGGGCAAGGTACAAGGGGATTCTTCCGCAGGGGAAGCGGGTTCACCAAATTATCACTTGCTTTTTCCCTGCGGCCATGGTTTAATGGAAGCTGATCAGAATGGAAAAAAACAGGATGGTAATGCAATGGAAATCAACTGGTATCCGGGCCATATGGCCAAGGCAAAGCGGCAGCTGGCGGATCAGCTGGGCCGGGTGGATGTGGTCATCGAGCTGTGCGACGCGCGCCTTCCCCACGCCAGCCGAAATCCCGATCTGGACAGGCTCATCAGCGGGAAGAAGCGGGTGCTGCTGCTCAACAAGGCGGATCTGGCGGATCCCGCTGTCACCAGCATGTGGCTGAATCATTTCCGCGCCCAGGGCATTGACTGCGCGCCCTTCAACGCGGCCTCCGGCAAGGCCAAGGACGCGCAGACCCTTATCGATCAGGCGGCGAAGGAAATGGTGGAGCGCGCCGCCGGGAAGGGCGTACGCAAGACCGTGCGCGTGATGGTGGTGGGCGTGCCCAACGTGGGCAAGAGCACCTTCACCAACCGGCTCCATGGCGGGGCCATCGCCAAAACCGGCGACAGGCCCGGCGTGACCCGCGCCAACCAGTGGGTGCGCATCACTCCCTACCTGGAGCTGCTGGATACCCCCGGCCTGCTCTGGCCCCGCCTGGATGATCAGGTGGCGGCGCGGCGGCTGTGCTATATCGGCACGGTGAAGGACGATGTGGTGGATCTGCCCATGCTGACCATTCATCTGCTGGAGGACATGCTGTCCGTCAAGCCCCAGGCGGTGATGGAGCGCTTCCGCATCAAGGAGCCGGAGCTCCGGGGCGAGGCGCTGCTGGAGGCGGTGTGCCGGGGCCGCGGCTTCCTGATGAAGGGCGGCGTGTGCGATTACGACCGTTGCTGCGCGGTGGTGCTGGACGAGTTCCGCGGGGGCAAGCTGGGCCGCATCAGCCTGGAAACGCCGGAGAAGGAGCGCGTGCGCCCGGTGATCCGCGGTGCGAAGGATGACAAGCCGGAGGAACATCATGGCGAAGATTGACCGGGAAGCCCGGGTGCACCAGCTGGCCCAGACGGACGAGACCTTCTGGAGCCAGGGCATTGTGCTGGCGGGCATGGACGAGGCGGGCCGGGGTCCCCTGGTGGGTAACGTGGTGGCCGCCTGCGTGGTGATGCCGTCAACGCCGCTGCTGCCCTGGGTGGACGACAGCAAAAAGCTGTCCGAGAAGCGCAGGGAGCAGGTGTATCAGGAGATCCTGGCCACTGCGCTGTACGTGGGCGTGGGACAGGCCACTCCGGCGGAAATCGACGAAATGAACATTCTGGAGGCTACCCGCAAGGCCATGCGGGAGGCGGCGGCCCAGGTGCCCGCGGAGGTATTCCTCATCGACGCGGTGACGAAGCTGGGTCTGAGGGGGCAGGAGGTGCCCATCATCAAGGGCGACGCCACCTCCTACAGCATTGCAGCGGCCAGCATTGTTGCCAAGGTGACGCGGGATCATCAGCTGCTGGAGCTGGATGCGAAGTATCCTGCCTACGGCTTTGCCCGCAACAAGGGCTACGGTACCCAGGAGCATATCGCCGCCCTGCGCAGCCTGGGCCCCTGCCCGGAGCACCGGCGGAGCTTCATCGGGCATTTCTGGCCATGAGAGTTTATGATACGGGCCTGAGCGGCGAGCAGCAGGCGGAGGTATACCTGCTTGCCCGGGGATATGAGACGGTCTGCCGCCGCTGGCGGGCCGAAGACGGGGAGATCGACCTGATCATGCGGGACGGCTCCTGCCTGGTGTTTGTGGAGGTCAAGAATCGTCCCCGGGGCTTTGCGGGGGACGGCATGGCGGCGGTAACGCCTGCCAAGCGGCGCAGGATGGCCCATGCGGCGCTGGCCTTTCTGACGCAGCGGGAATATCTGGGCTGTGCCGCCCGTTTTGATGTTGTGGAAATTACCCGGGACGGCCTGCGGCATGTGCAGGACGCCTTCCGGTCAGGGGAGTGAGCGGTGTGCGGATGCATCATGGAGAAACGATGACGTATCTCCGTTGGCTGCTGATAATGTGCCTGGCGCTGGTGCTGACGGGAGTATGCCCTGCGCTGGCGGAGGAGGCCGGGGACAACCTTCTGTACAATGGCGGCTTTGAATATCTGGATGAGGACGGCCTGCCCGACGGCTGGTATACCGACGCCTATGTGCTCCGGGAGGGCTTTACCCTTTATGCCATGGATAAGGACGCCCGTACCGGCGAGTATGCCGCCGTGGTCAACAATATCGGCATGAACGACGCCCGCTTCGCCCAAACTGTTTCTGTGAAGCCGGAGACGCTCTACCGCCTGTCCGGCTGGATCCGCGCCGACGGTATCCTGGACAGCGGCAAGGGTGCGAACCTGTCCGTCGAGGGCGTGTATGTGTTCAGCGAGGGCGTATACGAAACCGGGGGCGAATGGCAGTATGTGGAGCTCTACGGCGAAACCGGCGAGGATCAATACGAGGTGACGGTTTTTGCCCGGGTGGGCGGCTACAGCGGTGAAAGCCAGGGCTGCGCTGCCTTTGACGACCTGTCCCTGGTGGAGGTGGACGCTGTCCCCGGCGACGGCGTGGCAACCCTCTGGTTCAAGCCGGAAACGCCCATGACCGTGGCGGATGACGAGGACGACGGGGAAACGAAGCCCTTCTGGCCCTGGCTGCTGGCGCTTTCCGCTGTGTATGCACCCATGGCGGCATGCATGGTGCGACCGCTGCAGCGGGACGAGCGGGAGCTGACGGAAAAGAAGGGCCTGCCTGCCTTCTTTGTGATCGGCCTGCTGGCGGCGCTGGCGGTGCGGATCGCCTGCACGGTGGTGGAAGGCTACCAGGTGGATGTGAACTGCTTCCTGGCCTGGGGCAATATGATGGCCACCGACGGCCCTGTGAACTTCTACCAGCCTGATCGCTTTTGCGATTACACCCCGGCCTATCTGTATGTGCTGGGTCTGAACGGGCTGGTGTCCCGGCTGTTCACCCAGCGGTGGGCGCAGGTGCTGGTGTACAAGACGGTACCCATGCTCTGCGATCTGATCATGGCCGTGCTTGTCTACTGCTTTGCCCGGGAGCGCAGGCTCAGCCGGAATCAGGCGGGGCTTGCGGGTCTGATGATCGCCTTCAACCCGGCGATCATCATCAACAGCGCAGCCTGGTGCCAGATGGACAGCGTGCTGGCCCTGGGGCTGATGCTGGTAGCCTGGCTGGCCATCCGGCGCAAATGGGCGGCTGCGCTGCCGGTGTATGTGCTGTGCGCGCTGATCAAGCCCCAGGCGCTGATGCTGGGCTTCCTGGGTCTGGCGGCCATCCTGATGGCCTGGGTGCGCTTCCGGGAGGATCGAAAGGGCATTCTGCTGGGCGTGATGTGGTCGGCAGTGGTTACGGCGGTGATCGTCGTGCCCTTCAGCATCCGGCAGGCGTCCGCCACCTGGCTGATCGAGCTGTATGCCAACACCCTGGCCTCCTACCCCTATGCCACGGTGAACACCGCCAACCTGTATTATCTGCTGGACGCCAACTGGACGCCTATTGCCAACGCCTGCGGCCAATGGGCGCCCGCGGGCTTCGCGGCAGCCTGCGCGGTATGGTGCGGGGTGCTGATCTGGCGGCAGCGCGGCAAGAAGCTCGGCTGGTTTGAGCCGGTGCTGATGGGCGTTTTTGCCCTTGCCTTCGGCGCAATGGCTTTCCTGAACGTCAGCTGGACGGTGCTTGGCGCGACGGCCATGGCGCTGGCCTTTGCGGTGACGCTGCCCATGTTCATCCGCTCCGGGCGGATTGATACCCTGCCCCTGTGCGGCGGCGTGCTGTTCATCCTTTTGTATGTGCTGGGCATCAAGATGCACGAGCGGTATCTGTTCCCGGCACTTGTGCTGCTGAGCATGGCCTGCGCCATCCACCGGGACCGGCGGATTCTGCTGCTGCTGACGGTGATGAGCTGCACCATGTTCGTCAACGAGGGCATTGTGCTGGACAATTCCGTGCGCCTGGGCTCCACCATGGGGCATCTGAACAGCGATACCTACTGGCTGAATATGGCGCTGTCCGCGGTGAATGTGCTGTGCGTGCCGCTGGCTGTCTGGACCTGCTACCGGGTATGCGCGGAGGGCTGCCAACCCCGCCTGGGGGATGAAGACGGGCTGACCCGGCTGCCGCTGCCCCGGCATCAGCAGCCGCCCTGCACGCCGCTGACCTTTACGCCGGACAGTTCCCTGCACTGGCGTGTGCGGGATACTGTGCTGGTGCTGGTTGTGACGCTGGTCTACAGCGCCGTGGCCCTGTGGAACCTGGGCAGCATGAAGGCACCGCAGAAGGCGTGGAAGTCCAGCGCCGGCAACGAGGCAGTCATCCTTGACCTGGGCCAGCATTATGACGATGTGGCCATGCTGTACTACTGCGAGGTGGTGTACAGCGACTTCTCCATCGCCACCAGCGACGACAGGCAGGTATGGTCCGGCGAATACTGGGCGGAAATGAACCAGGGCCAGTGCTACCGCTGGAGGTACCTGACGCCCTGCTATGAAGCGGCGGACGGCACCCGAAGCTACTATTCCGCCTCCAATACGGAGCAGGTGCAGCGCGTCAGCGGACGGTATGTGCGCGTCACCGCCCAGCAGATCGGCCTGATCCTCAACGAGGTCATTTTCCGTGACGCAGAGGGCAGGCAGATCGACGCGACCGTGGTGGAACGCATCAACGCCAATGAGGATTCGCCACTTTTGTCCGACCCGGAGCATCTGGTGGACGAGCAGGATACCCTCGAGGGTGTGCCGGGCCTGTACGGCGAGGCGGAGATGAAGGACGAGCCCAGCTGGTACAACGGCACCTACTTTGACGAGATCTACCATGCCCGCACGGCGCTGGAGCATCTGCGGGGTACGGCGCCCTATGAAACCTCCCATCCGCCGTTGGGCAAGCTGCTGATGAGCGTCGGCGTGGCTATCTTCGGCATGACGCCCTTCGGCTGGCGCATTGCCGGGGCGTTGGCAGGCATCCTGATGCTCCCAGCCATGTATGTGCTGGGCAAGCAGCTGACCAAGCGCACGGACATGGCCTTTGCCGCCATGACCATGATGGCTCTGGACTGCATGCACCTGACCCAGACGCGAATCGCCACCATCGACAGCTTCCCGGTGCTGTTCATTATCCTGAGCTACCTGTTCATGCTGCGCTTCATGCAGCGGGATATCGTGATGACCCCGGTGAAGAAGCTTCTTCCGGATCTGGCGCTGTCCGGGCTGTTCATGGGGCTTGGCATTGCCAGCAAGTGGATTGGCGTGTACTCCGGCGCGGGGCTGGCAGTGGCGTTCTTCTGGACGATTTTCCGCCACATGCGCATGGCGGCAACCTCCGCGCATCTGCTCAAGACGGACAAGAGCCTGTCGGACGAGGACAGGAAAATCCTCACCCTGCGCGACCAGACAACCATGAAGCGCGTGCTGGTGATTTGCCTGTGGTGTCTGCTGTTCTTCGTTGCCATTCCGCTGGCGATTTACCTGCTGGCATACATTCCGTACTTCGCCTATGCGCACTTTGACAACCTGAAGGATTACCTGACGGCGGTCTGGAATGCGCAGCTGAGCATGTTCAGCTACCATTCCAAGCCCGGTTTGGGCATGGATCACCCGTTCTACTCGCCGTGGTACGAGTGGCTTTTCAACCAGCGCCCGATGTACTATGCTTCGCCGACGTATGTGAATACCCCCGGCTGGAGCTATGCAATCTGGTGCTTCGGCAACCCGGCGATTTGGTCAGCAGCGCTTGTCGGCTTTGCGTATACGGTG